>CAUZJO010000109.1:0-16271 GCA_963580245.1 Candidatus Sumerlaeia bacterium
GGCGGTTTTTAATTATCTTTTGCTGCGTCTGGCGCAAATCACGAGTCGAAAACGGATGCCTCTGGTTCACCCGAGTTCAGCTCTGATCGGCTGGGCTGCTTGAGCAGGGCTTTTTCAGGATCGACTAATCAGGATGTAATCATCATCATCAACCAGCAGCACTCGGATAAGGGCCTCATCCATCACAAGCATCAATTTACCGGAAAACACCGGGGTTGAACAAGTCATACTGGTTCAAATCAAGCGGTCTGGCTTCCTTGACAGTCGTCGCTCATTTCTCGTGCTCGTGCTCGTAATCGGTCTTTTTATCGGGCCACAATCGAGGTGGAACGCCGTGATGGGCCCGATTACGAGCACGAGCACGAACGGAGACTTTGCATCGAAGCGCCGTTTACTCCCAATTCTGAATCACACCCCGGCTTGACGGGCCCGGACTGATCCATTGCAATCAAGCCGCGAGTGGTTCAAAATGGTCGGCTTCAATCAGCCTGGGGCTTCAAACTCAACCTGAAGCCCCCTGATCCGGGCCGGATTGACCAGAGCAACGAGGGACCGCCGCCATTATGAAGATCGTTCTCGCCTATTCGGGTGGGCTTGACACTTCGGTCATCCTGAAGTGGCTTCGGGAGACTTACGAGGCCGAAATCATCGCCTTCTGCGCCGACCTGGGCCAGGAAGAGGAGCTGGACGGCCTGCCCGAGAAGGCCCAGGCCACCGGTGCCTCCAAATGTTACGTCGTGGACCTGGTCGAGGAGTTCGCCGCCGATTTCATCTACCCCATCATCCAGGCCGGGGCGATCTACGAGGGGCAGTATCTGCTGGGCACGGCGATCGCGCGGCCGCTGATCGCCAAGGCGCAGGTCGAGATCGCCCGCCTGGAGGGGGCCGAGGCCGTCGCCCACGGCGCCACCGGCAAGGGCAACGACCAGTGCCGCTTCGAACTCACCTACGCGGCCCTGGCACCGTCGCTCAAGGTCATTTCACCCTGGCGCGAGTGGGACTTCGAGGGCCGCACCGACCTGATCCAATACGCCCAGTGCCACGGCATCCCCGTCCCCGCCACCGTCGAGAAGCCGTTCTCGACCGACCGCAACCTGCTCCATATCTCGTTCGAGGCTGGCGCGCTCGAGGACCCCGCCGCCGAGCCGCCCAACGACACGTTCGTGATGGGCGTCTCCGTCGAGCAGGCCCCCGACGCGTCCGAGGAGATCGAGATCGAATTCGAGGCCGGTCGCGCCACCGCGCTCCGGGAGCCGGGCCAGGCCGCCGCGCGCCCGTTGAGCCCCGGCCGGATGCTCCAGGCCCTCAATCGAATCGGCGCCCGCCACGGAGTGGGCCGCGTCGATATGGTCGAGAACCGCTTCGTGGGCATGAAATCGCGCGGCGTCTATCAGACCCCCGGCGGGTCGATTCTCCACTGTGCGCACCGCCAGCTCGAATCGATCACGATGGACCGCGAGTTGATGCACCTGCGCGATTCCCTGATCCCGCGCTACGCCGAAATGGTCTACTACGGCTTCTGGTACGCCCCCGAACGCGAGGCGCTGCAAGCACTGATCACCGAATCGCAGTGCCACGTGACCGGCGGCGTCCGACTCAAACTCTACAAGGGCAACATCATCCCCCTGGGCCGCCGCTCGCCCGTCTCGCTCTATCAACCCGATATTGCCACCATGGAGGCCGACGCCGGGGCCTACGACCAAGCCGACGCCGGAGGGTTCATCCGGCTGCATGGCCTGCGCCTACGCGCGCGCACGGCCACCCAGGGCAAACCCACCGTTCTTCGCGATAGCGACATCAAACGGGCATGACCCACCGGCGAGTTCTGGCTTTGGGGGGCGTTATCCTCGGGGCATGACGGTCAGCCGACGTGGGCGGCGGCGGCGCGCAGTTCCCTGAACCCGATCAGTCGGGACGCATTCTCGTCCCACAGGGCCAGGCGGAAGAGTCGCCAGGTGTCTCCGAACTTGATGCGCGTGGCGCGTTGGAGTTTCGGGTTGGCGGCGAGGCAGGCCTCCAGCTTGTAGTTCGGGATTAGGCTGCTGAGGTGGTGGACGTGGTGGAACCCGATGTTGGCCGTCATCCACTGGAGCGGCTTGGGTAGGTCCAGGTGCGAGCTGCCGTGGAGCGAGGCGTCGAAGAAGTCCCAGTCCTCGTGCTGATGCCAGTACGTGTCCTCGAACTGATGCTGCACGTAGAAAAGCCACACGCCGATCGAAGAGGCCAGGACGGTTACGGGTATCTGGACCAAGAGGAAGCTTTTGATGCCGATCGTCAGCACCATCAGCGCGACGATGCCGACCAGCCACGCGTTGGTCCACCACACGCTCGCCCATGCCCGGTCCCAGGAACGGGGGACGTCCCAGGGGTAGCGGTGCTTGACGAGAAAGTGGAACGACGGGCCGATGCCGAGCATAATGAGCGGGTTGCGGTAGACGCGATAGGCGAGCCGTCGGAGGGGAGAAAGGGCAAGATATTCACGCACGGTGAGCGTCTTAATGTCTCCGAAGCCGCGGAAACCGAGGTCGCCGGAGTGTGAGTGGTGATGCGCATGGGTCCTGCGCCAGTAATCGTACGGGATCAGCGTGATGACGCCGATGCAGAAGCCGACCCAATCGCGCGCCCGGCGCGAGCGAAAGTACGACCCGTGTCCGCAGTCGTGTTGAATCATGAAAAGGCGGATCAAGAAGCCGGCGGTCGGGATCGCGAGCGCGAGGGTCAGCGCATAGCTCACCTTCAGGCTCCACAGCATCGCGGCCCAGAGCAGCACGAAGCAGACCGCCGAGATCGTGAGCTGCCCGACGCTGCGGCGAGTGTCCGCTCCCCGATAGGGGCCGGCCATCCGCTTACAAAGCTCGGCGAGGGCCAGCTCTTCAGAGGTGGTGGGGGAAGGGGCGGGGGCGGTCACGGTCATCGATATCTTTCTCCTTGTTTCCATGCTTTTCAGCGTCGGGGAGGGGGTTGAGCCTCGATACTCTCTAACTTTCCCCCTGATTTGCCGGGTTCCCCCGGCGACCATACGATCCGATTCACGATGATCTTGGTCGAGCAAGGCCTTTGATTTTCAAGTCGGGTCCTTTTCACGTTATTGCGGACCCCCGGCTCCCGGATGGCCCAAATATCGAGACCAACCTGGAGCAAGCACTCCGCTAATGGATGTCAAACGGGATGGTCGAGTCAGGCGGTTGACGATTTCTACTCTTCGGGCACCCTGCCCCGCAGCTCCCGCGGCAACCCTGTCCTATCGGTCATGGCATCCTTTTTTACGCATTCTGCTACTCACCCGCCGTTTGCCCCGAGGGAAGGGGAAACGGTCATCGGCGCATGCCGGCAAGGTACACCCCCCAACCGCGAGCCATACTCGTTCCCCCTGAGCCGGTCGTCAAGGGATTTTTGAGGAATCGGGCAACGGCTGGGCGCGCGCCGTCCCGCCCGGCGGTTGACGAAGCCATGCAAACGCGGTTTACTGAAGGGGTGGGTAGCGGGTTCACTTGTTCCCACCCCGGCGGATTTTGCTGACTGGCTGGCAAATGGGACGGAAATTGGAGAAAGACGGGGTGATGTCGAGCTTTGCGGCCGAGGAGGACGTCGTCGACGAGCGGTCGCTGCGACCGGCCAGCACGCGGGAATTCGTGGGCCAGCGCGATCTGATCGAGCAATTGGGCCTGGCGATCGAAGCGGCGCGCGGGCGCGCGGAAGCACTGGACCATGTGCTCCTGTTCGGCCCGCCGGGGTTGGGCAAGACGACCCTGGCCAACATCATCGCCACCGAGATGGGCGCGTCGATCAAGTCGACCTCGGGGCCGCTGCTCGAGCGCAAGGACGACCTGGCGGCGATCCTGACCGACCTCAACGAGGGTGACGTCTTCTTCATCGACGAAATCCACCGCCTGCCGCGGATCGTCGAGGAGTGCCTCTACCCCGCGATGGAGGACTACAAGATTGATATCCTGATCGGCGAGGGGGCGCACGCCAAGTCGATCAAGCTGGACCTGCCGCGCTTCACGCTGGTGGGGGCGACCACGCGCACCGGCATGATCAGCGCCCCGATGCGCTCGCGTTTCGGCATGCTGCACCGGCTGCAATTCTACAACCACGAAGAGATGGAACACATCATCACGCGCTCGGCGGGCATCCTGGCGGTCGAGATCGCGGCCGAGGGAGCGTCCGAAATCGCCCAGCGCAGCCGGGGGACGCCGCGCATCGCCAATCGCCTCCTGCGCCGCGTGCGCGACTGGGCCCAGGTGCGCGGCGACGGACGCCTCACGCTCGATGCCTCGCGCAAGGCACTCGGGTTGATCCAGGTCGACGAGCGCGGGCTGGACCCCATGGACCGCATGCTGCTCGACGCGCTGATCAACAAGTTCAACGGCGGCCCGGTTGGGCTCAACACGCTGGCCATCGCCGTGGGCGAGGACGAGGACACCCTGCTCGACGTCTTCGAGCCCTACCTGATCCAAATCGGCTTCCTTAAACGCACCACCCGCGGCCGCGTCGCCACCCCTCACGCCTACGAACACCTGGGAGTCCACCTTCCCGAGAGGATGCAGGCGGAATTCCCTTGATCAGGCGTCTTCTTAGGTCGTCCCTTGCCTTCGGCCCTCACGCCTCTCGATGCCCATTTAAGTTCCGACTGTGAAAGGCTGATAAAGTCTGACAGGAAAAGTGCGTCCAAGAGTCCGTTGGGGCGGAAATCGGCAAAGCACCAGGGCCTTGTGATCCATCGATGCGCACCATTCGTCGGTCATTCTCACGATCGCCGGACCGGACACCAACTTGCGAGAGGCAACCATGGAACGAGGGCTGACCATACAAATTCGCGACCACGACCCGATGACGATCTTGAATCTGTCGGGGCATCTGTTCCAGCTGGAGGTCTACAAGCTCAAGACGCAGGTCAAGGATTCGCTCAAGGCGAGCCGGCGTTACATTATCCTGAGCCTGTCCCAGACCGAGTTTGTCGATAGCGCGGGTCTGGGGATGATGGGCATGTTGCGGGAGCAGTGCGACGATTTCAAGGCGACGCTCGCGATCATTCTGCCCCAACATCGAGCCGTCCGCGCCACCCTGACCAAGTCCCAAATCGATCAAATCATACCCTGCTACGAGAACCTGGAAACAGCCATCGAAGACTTCTCACGCAAGTATGGTCTGACGGACCCACGCTCCGAGATCGAAAGCCGGTGCACAACCGACCCGGCCGGCGTCGAGACGATGATCGAGAAGCTCGGGGAAAACCTGGCCGCCCGACTCGAGGCGATCGAACGACGGCTGCTTGACAT
Source organism: Candidatus Sumerlaeia bacterium (assembly GCA_963580245.1). Taxonomy (GTDB): domain Bacteria; phylum Sumerlaeota; class Sumerlaeia; order MVZB01; family MVZB01; genus CAUZJO01. The sequence continues at coordinate 5,283 of CAUZJO010000109.1, forward strand.
CGAATCACACCTGAAACCCAACGCCGGCCGATCCTCCAACCGCGACGCCGCCTGAAAGCGAATCAGCAACTTACCCTGTTGCTCCGCTTTGGCCTGAGCGCAGCGTTTACTCGCCCTGAAGCTCGCGCAGCCAGCTTCTGACTTCCGACACACGCGGGCCGCCCAGCTCGACGTATTGATTGAAACAACGCAACGCCGTCTCTTTATCGCCATCGATGTCGCTGGCGAGAATCCCGCGGTTCAGGTACGCGTTGGCGTATTGGGGATCCAGCTTGATGATCTGATCGAACATCGCGGCGGCGTTGTCAAAATCCTTGGCCTGTATCGAGATGAAGCCCAGGTTATTGTAGGCTTCCACGTAATAGGGATCGATATCCAGCGCGCGTCGATACCGTTCGGTGGCCCGTTCGGGTTGTTCGAGGGCCAGGAAGTAGTTACCCAATTTCAATTGGGGCCGTGGTGAACCGGGAAACTCCTCCTCCGCGCGCTCATAGTGGTAACGCGCTTGCGGATGCCGTTCCGCGCTCATCATCATGTCGCCGACCTTGAGCCGCGCGGCGATCTTCGTCGGATCGGCGTCGAAGGCCCGTTGGTACTCTTCGGCCGCCCGGTCGTATTGATGGCGCCGTTCCATCTGCTCGGCCTGGCTGAAGTGATACGGATAGGACCCGAGAACGATGTTCTGGGTCGTGGCGTAGACGGGATCGGTCGCCGAGGGCAGCCGGCCTTGGCCCTCGCGGGGCTCGAACAGGACGGCCTGCACCTCGGCCTCGGTCGGCATGCGGCGCGCGGACGCTTCGGCGATCATCTGTTCGCGCCGGCGCCGGATTCGCTCGGGGTCGGGGAGTTCCTCGGTTGCTTCGGCGAGGGGAATTTCCTCGGCGACGGTCAGTTCCACTTCTCGGGCCTGCTGGGCGGCCAGCGCCAGGTCCCCCTCGGTGGGTTCGTAGTCCGGCGGCGTGTAGCCGATCGCCAGCATCGCGAACTTGGCTTCCTGGTAGTCGGGGGCCAGAACCAGGGCCTGCTGATAAGCCGTGGCGGCCTGCGGGTATTTCGCCTCGAACTCGAATAGCCGTCCCATCTGGAAAAAGGCCGCCGGGCTGTCATAAACCGTCGCGGCGCGGTTGTAGCGTTCCAGCGCCAACAGCCGCGAACCTTCGACCTCGAAGCGCTTGCCTTCGTCAATCAGCTTGAATGACTTCTCGCGAACCTGATACTGCTGGCGGCGCACCTTGACCGCAGGCGTGCAACCCAACACGGCAACACCCACCCAGCCGATCAGGACGAGCGTTCCCACGCCGATCCGGCGCCGTCGCCAAGCCGAAGTCATCTAGTGCCCTTCCTGGGATTGGACGATTTGTCCGTTGGCCAAATAAAAATCCTCGAACCACGGGAAGAAGACGCTCTGGTAAACGAGTTCATCCACGCGGTTGCCCGAGTCGGTCTGAGAAGACCGATGACGGTCCGGATAGCCGCGTTGAATGAGGATCCGCTCATAATCGGTAACGGGACCGTCGTAAACCAACATGCCGCCCACGAACTGGAACATCCGGTCCTCGTCCATGTAGAGCCACTCGTCCACTCGTTCTCCAAGAAGCGAGCGGAAGGACTTGCGCACCCAGTCCGGCTTGCCCCATTCCTTGGCAATCACAAACTCATCGGTCTCGGGCACCAGCACCATGTCCCCCACGGGCCGGAGCGCGCCGTGGAAGACCAACGCATAGCGCTCCTCGCCGTCCGAGGCCAATTCTCTAGGCGCGCGATAGGCGTCGCGGGTGAAATGATGGAGGAAATCGCGTTTTGGATGCTGGTCGATCCGTTTTCGCGCCTGGACGTTCCCTTCTTCATCGATCCGCTCGGTAAACCGGGCGTCGGTCCTGGCGCAGCCGATCAGAGCCAGTCCGGCGAGGATGGCTGTCAGACCCGGCAGCAGGGGTCTGAGTCGATGGCACTTTTGGTGCGTGGGGCTGAGCATTGCATTTTGCTCCCTTTCGGGCGAAAATCTCTCGTCGGACCGTTGTTGGCCCGATCGTGTCACCCTTCCCTCTGCTCCAATATTCGGTATCATCGAGGCCGTGTCAAGTGGCGTTCGCTGGTGAGACACCCCCCGCCGCCCCCTTCGCAGACCTCCAGGGGGCTTACGACTGGCTCGAAAGTCAGATCAATCATGAGCGCGCCCTCGACAGCGTGACCTACTCGGATCGCGTCTTCGAGCGAGACGGTTTCCTTCGCCGTCTCGCCGCCGTGGGTGACCCCCACGTGGGTCTGTGCACGGTCCACATCGCGGGCACGCGGGGCAAGGGATCGTGCGCCCTGATCCTCGAGGCCCTGCTCCGCGCCTGTGGGCTGCGCACCGCCGTCTTCACCTCGCCGCACATTCATGAATACCGCGAACGGATCCGGATCGACGGCGCGCCGCTGGCGGGGGAGCGTTTCACGAAGCTCTTGGCCGCCATCGCCTCGGTCGGGCACGAGGGCACGCCCCCTCCCAAGGCCCGATTCAAGACCGTCTTCGAGAATCTCACGGCCCTATTCTTTCTGGCCGCCCGTGATGCGGGCGTGGACTGGGCCATTGTCGAGACCGGGCTGGGAGGCCGGCTCGACGCGACCAACGTCTTGGAGCCCGGCCCGGTCCTGCTCACCCGCATCGGCCTGGAGCACACTCACCTGCTCGGCTCGACGCTGGGGCAAATCGCCGGCGAAAAGGCCGCGATCCTCAAGCAAGGGGGTTGGGCCGTGGCGGGGGCGCAGCCCGGTGGCCAGGTCGGCCAGGTATTTCGCCGGCGCGCGCGCGAGGTCGGTGCTCCCCTGGACGGCGCCGAAGAGCTCTGCCCGCTCTTGACGGTCCAGGCCCATCGCGACGGGCTTCACCTCAGCGTTCAATTCGATGGGCAGCCTCTGGACTGTGAGTTGCCGATTCTGGGGCCCTTTCAGGCTGAAAACATCCAGAACGCCCTGGCCATGATCACTCGTCTGCGCCGCGAAGGTCTCCTCCCCGAGGTTCCGCGCGAGCGCCTGGCCCGCGCGCTGGGGGACTTGCGACTGCCGGGTCGGCTCGAGCGGCTCTCGACCGTCCCTGAATTGATCGTCGATGGGGGACACTGTCCGACCGCCGCCGCCGCCCTGGCCGAATCGATGCGGGTCCATTTCACCACGGAGACGGCTGGCCTGCTCGTCGGCATGATGTCCGATAAGGACCACGCGGGTTTCTTCGAGGCGCTGGCCCGCTGGGAGGGGTTCCGATGGGTTGTCTGTTACCCAGTGGACCTGCCCCGCGCGGCCGCTCCCGAGGACTTGGCCCGTCACGCGCGGCGTCATTGGCCCCAGGTGCTGGTGATGGAAAACCTGGAACAGGGACTTGAGGCGCTGCCCGGAATTGCCGAGAAGGTTGATAGAGTGGTCGCCGCAGGCACCCTCATGGCCATCTCACGCCTGCACGCATGGGCCCAGGCCGATGTTAAAGCACTTCGATCTACGCACAAAGAGGAATAAAAAGCTGAGCCGCGCCGAAATCGTTGAGACTCTGGAACAGAATTCTCAATTGTATCGCGAGGAAGAGGCGTTTGTCTCCTACCTGGCCGAGCTGACCCTCTATTTGCTCCAGTACCGTTATGACGGGGCCGATGAGGGGGAACTTCCGGATGGCAAAGACGACAAGCCGGAACCGGCGACCGAAGCGCGCAGTCACGGGTCGATTCTCTCTTCGGACCTCAATTATTCGAATGCTTCAGCCAACCAGCGATCCTGCCCCTTTTGCGGTCGCCAGGTCGGCGAAAGCCGGCTCTGCCACGCCTGCGGTCACATGACGCGCTGACTCTAAGGCGCCGATCCGTAAGGCGCCGAACCGGCCCCAAACCTGATCCGCCATCCGCGCAATCCCATGCAGCAAGGCCGTCCGGTCGACCCATGATGTGCTCATCGTCGTCCTATCGGCCACACGGGGCGGCCACACGGGGGGCGTGGACATGGCGGACGCGAGGTCATATAGTGATCGAGGGTGCCATGACGAGATCGGGGGCGGCGAACCCGCGCCGGTATCGTCCCCAATGCCGTAACCGGGCGCTCAGGAAAACGAATTCAGCCGGCCTTCCCGTCACCCCATGTTCCGACGCACCGTTCGACTTTATTGTCTGTTGCTCGCGACAGTCTGGTTGCCGGCCATTGCCTGTCAGCCTCGGCCCGGCGGGCAGGCCGACGCGCGGGTCGTTACGGGAGTCATCCAAGCCGGTTCGCCGGCAGCCGAGTTCCAGACCGTCAGCGAGGACAACGGCTCGACCTCTAGCCTGATTACCCTGCGTTGGCCCGGCGAACGCGAGCCTCCGACTGAATTACCCAAGCTCGCCCTTTGTCTACCCTCCGGGCGCGAGATTCAGGCCCGCTGGCTGTCGGCCCGGCTCGGGGACATAACAATCACCCCGACCGGGGCGCCGGAGGATCCAAAGGTGGATTCCGAGGAAGCCTCCGAGGAAGTCCCCGAGCCTCGGGTAAAACTTGACCCGCGCGCGGGCAACGTCGAGTTTGTCGGCTATCTGCGCCGGTGGCCGATCTATCGGCTGAGCCTCGACACCGGCGTCTTCAAGCCCTTTCGAGAACTCAAGGACCAGGTCCAAGGTTCGGCCGACTACACGCTCGTTCTGGAACTGACGTGGGACGAGCCTGCCGCAGTCCCGCAACAGTCCGACGCGACGCCCGAGGCCGTGGCGGATGTCTCCACGCAAGAAGCACCCTCGCGCGCAAGCTGGCGGCGGGTCGCCGGCCAGCTGGTGATCAACCCTCAAGCCCTCGCGCTCTATGCGGAAGCGGTTCCGCCTTCCGAATCCGAGAAACCCGACTCAACGACGCACCCCCGGCATCTGGCGCCGGGCGAACATCAATGGGCGCGCCTTTATATCGAAAGCGAGGGCCTGGTCCGGATCGATCCCGATGAGCTACTCCAGGCGGGCTTTCGCGGCCAGGACGTCAAGGCCGAGGCCGTGCGGATTTTCAGCCAGGGCGAGCCCGTGCCGCTCGTCATTGCGCCCTGTCCGGCGATACCCCAGACCTTCGCGGCGGGGGTCTACTTCTGGGGCCGGGGCGGCGAGGGCGCATACAGCCGCCGGCGCTGCTACTGGGTCACGCTGGACGAAAGCCTTCCGGCGCACGAGCTGTTGCCGGTCTCGACCGACGAGCCGACCAGCGCCACGCCGGTGGTCGTCACCGTTCCGCGCACCGCGCGCCTCGAGCGCGATAACGAACTCAAGATGCGTCACGGCAACTTCCTGGCCATCGAGGGGATGAAGTGGGTCGATGCGCCCTTGGAACCGGACGCTCCCCTCACCTTCGAAGTGGCGTTGCCTCATCACAAACCCCAACGCAAGAACCTCGAGGCCCGCATCGGATTCTTCCTTGGCCAAAGCCGATCTCTCAACCGCATGCGCGTGGAGCTGGAAGTCGACGGCTACCAGGTCGGCCGGCTTAGTTTTTACGGTCCCAAGGATTCGGAGAAACGTTTCGAGATCCCCGCCCGGCTGATCCGCGACGACCACACCACGATCACCGTGCGCCTGGTCGACATGCGCTCCGAAGGCGAGAAGAATGAGGAACTGGACGCGCCGATCTGGTTCGACAAGCTTGAGGTGGATTATCCCGCCGCGACCGGGTTGGTGGAGGGCCGGTTGACGCTCAAGGGCAAAGACGGGCCCAACCATCCCACGCGCTGGAACCCGATCCATGACGACCGGGGCGAGCCGCGGCCCGACGTTCTCGCCGTGCAGATCTCACCGGCGGGCCGACCGCAGGGCCTGGCGCCGGTGCGCGCCCGATTTGACGGCCAGGTTGGCCTGATGTGGAGTCCCACCACCGGCAAGCGCATCGAGGTCTTCGACGCCGAAGCCGTGCCCGAAGCTCCGCGGATGCGGGTGGCGTCGCTTGAAGACCCGACCGAAGTCGGCGAGGGGACCGACCTGCTGATCATCTTGCACCAGGAGTTTAGGGAACCGACCGAGCGCCTGGCGGCCCACCATCGCCAGAACGGTTGGCGCGTCCGACTGGTTGAGATCCAAAGCATCTACGACACTTTCAGCTACGGGGCCCTCAATCCCGAGGCAATCCGGGCCTATCTGCGTTACATCCTCGATCATTGGGGGGAAGCGGCCCCCGGTCACGTCTTGCTGGTCGGCGACTGCAACAGCGATTACCTGAACGTGGCCGGCCAAGACGTGCGCAACTGGGTCCCGACATACACCTACGAGAACGGCAACGACCGTTGGGCTTCCGATTATTGGCTGACGACCGTGGCCGGCAAGGACGACCTTGGTGATTTCATGATCGGCCGCCTCTCGGTCGCCAGCCGCGAAGACGCCACCAAGGTGATCGACAAGCTGATCGATTACGATCGCAAGCCGCAACCCGGCCCCTGGCGCTCGCGACTGGCTTACGTGGCCGACAATGGAGAATTCACCGAAGTCGTCGATACTCTGCGCCGGAAGGCAACCCCCCGCGCGTACGGCGCCGAGCGCATCTACCTCGACGAGTTGCCGTTCGAGGACAACTGGTACCTGCCCCGTTCGCTGGTCGAGCGCAAGCGGATGAAAGTCTGCCGCGCGGCGACCGAAGGCGTTCGCGACGCCATGCGCACGGGCGTGGCCTACCTGACTTATTACGGTCACGGCTCGCCCAACATCTGGGCCGATGAACGCATCTGGTTCGGCGGCGATTCGGTCAACAGCGACAATCAGCACGTGGCCGATTCGGGCCATTACACCTTCATCGCCAACATGACGTGCAACTCCGGGGCGATCGATTACCCGACCCGACCGTGGAACGTTTGCATCACCGAAGATTTGATGCGAGTGGAGGGGGGCGGGGCGATTGCTTGCTTCGTCCCTTCGGGGCCGGGAGTGACCACAATCCACCGGCGCATCTCGGGGGCCCTGCGCCGCGTCTTGTTCGACGACGGCCTGCGCCAGATGGGCGAGGTCGTGATGTTGGCCAAGGCCCGCTACGGGATCCAGCGTCACCCGCGTGAACTGTTGTACATGTACGTGCTGCTCGGCGACCCGGCCATCGAATTGCAGATGACCGGCGACCATCGCGTCTTGCGGATGACCCCCGATGTCTTCTCGCCCGGCCAGAGCATCGTCCTGGAAGTGAACGACGTGAAGCCTCCCAAGGGCCGGTGGATCGCCGAGCTGACGGCCCAATCGGGACGCACCCTGTGGAAAAGCGAGGCCCAAAAGTACAAGAAAGGCCGAATCCGCCTGAACGCCACCATCCCGGATGAGACCCCCATCGAGGACGCCTCGTTGCGGGTTTACTGCTGGGACCCGGGCGGCAAGGGCGAATTGGCCCTGGGCGGTACGCTCAAGATCGAGCGGCCACGTCTGACGCTGGGGGGACTGGAACTGGTTCGCGCCGACCAGGACAACCCCGCCCGGCTCGAAGTCACGGTCCAAAACCCAACGGGCCTGCCGGCGACGGGCGACTTGGAGGTGGTCTTGCGCGACGCCGCCACCACTCGACCGCTCGTGCCCCACGCCCTGGAGCTCACGCCGGGAGAAGCGCGCACCGTTACACTTGGCCTGGACCCACTACCGGAGCCCAACGGCCCCCTCGTGGCTGACGTGGTCCTCAGAATGAGCGTCCCCCCCGGCCCGCTTGACCTGCCCCAGGTGATCAGCCGCCGCGAACTCATCGACGCGCCCGCGGACTGGACCGGACTGGTTGGGTCCCAGTGCGAACTCAAATCGGGTCTGCGACAGAACGTGACCTCGATCAAGGTGGTGGCCGCGTCCACCGTGGAACTACCCGTTGAAGTCGTTGCCGGACTCGATACACCCGAGGGCGAAACAGTGGCCACGCTGCCCATCAAGATCACCCCGCAAGAGCCGGCCAAACCACACCGCGAGCACGCGCCGCCGAGCGGACGACCCGTCGCGAATCAGGTCACGTTCAAGCTTCAACCCAAGCAATTCGAAGACCTCCAAGGCGGGACGCTGTGGCTGGGCCGCGCGACCACGAGAACGCTGGCAACGGCGAACCGCCTGGAGTCCGTCCCCCTCGATAACCTCGTCCATCGGCGCGCCGACGTGCGGATTGTGCCCAGCTCGTTACGCTACACACCATTGCGGCCGACTGCCGGCGACACGGTTTTTGTCGATTTGGAAATCGAGAACGTCGGCAATGCGGTTTCCGAGCCGATGACGATCGGCCTGCTGGACCAGCCTCCCACCGAAGGGGGCCAGTTGCTTCCCAATCAGGTCGAATTCGGCCGTCACCAGCTCTCAGGTTTGGCCCCGGGGCGCCGCTTGCCGGTCACGCTGCGCTGGGACCCCTCGAACAACGCCGGTTCCTCGAAGGTCTGGGTCCATCTGATGGAGGGCTACCACGAAAGCAGCGACTCGCCGCCCCCCCAACGGCTCCATTCCCTTGAGGTCGAGGCGCGCACCAAGCCCGACCTCGAGGTGGTGCGCGTGTGGGCCGAGGCCACCGAGGATGAAGTGGACGATAACCGCATGCGGTTGCTCGCCGAGGTGCGCAACAAAGGCCAGACCAACGCGCGACGCGTGATGGTAAGCTTCTATCGCAGCCGCGTCTACAACCCCGAAAACAAACTGGGAGAAATGGAACTGAAGGTCGTGGAAGGCGAGAAGTCGACCGTCGCGACGTTGGCATGGGAATTCGATCCCGGCCGCGACTTCGTCAAAGGGACCAAACTCCCCCATCCCTCGGTCCAGGTGTGGCTCAAAGGCTCCAGCCAACGCGTCGGCAGTATCGAGGACGAGGAAAACACGGGAGAAGAGGGTTGAACGCCTTCTCATCGTTGTGATCGATGAAATCCATTCGCGGGGTCGCGGAGTGGTTAAACTTCTATCGAAAACAAAGCCCCGCTTCAAAACAACACCAGAAGGCGATAACTATCCAGCGACGAGATATAATACGAACTTTGTGGAGTGGAACCACGCGTGACGACTAAACTCTTGCAGCCTTAGGCTTACGATTTTTTTGATTCGCTTTTTTTATTGTTTAAACTTGTTCTGACCTGCTCGTTTTCCTTGTCCTTATTATCGTGATCCTCTCGTTTTTATTCCCTGCCACGACCAAGAACATAACCTGCGACTGCGCCGTAGATGGCTGCGACCGTGTTTTCCTGAACTTTATCCAGTATCGCGAGGCTATAGATGGCGGCAATGATGATTGAGGATGTTATCAAAGGGAGGGCCTCTTTGGTGATTTTAGCTTTCGCCTCTGCGGGAGTCGCACCAATCGCCAATTTATAGATCAGGTAGACGATAACCGCAACGAACACTCCCATCCCAAGAGCAAAACTCAGTTGTACCCAATTGAGAGCGGCGATCTTTTCCGCGTTATCCTTCATAATAAGCTTCCACGAAAATTCCATCAGATCCCCTCCATGCCTTTTCTCACTCTTCCCACCATCGCAGCAAAACGGATGAATCGACACTATTTCCCGCGGTGGGAACGATACTCACGGTCAGTGGATCAACGTTCTCCAGACCCTATGGTGGAATCGTCGGGCATGTGTTCGAATGGCTCTGGTAAGAATTCCTCCCGGAATGCCTGATTCTTTAATCAACTTTCAAGGCTGTAGATACAGATCAATAGTAAATGATGCCTTATCAGCGTCATGACAAATCTTTGTCGCCGCGAACAATCGAATGGCGATTTCCGCGTTTGCCAAAGTCCGGGCGCAAGTCCCCATGTCCATCCGGTTTTTGTTAAGAACGCGCTTTGCAATTCTGAGATGCTTTTCCTCGTCGCTCCGCTTGCCGGTCTCTATGCTTTTCTGCTGGGCATGCTCTTCCATCCATACAGTCGTTGCGCGTCCCAGGTCCAATTCGGGATTGCCGACGACGCCCGGATAGAACGATACGGTAACAACGTCATAGATGACGGCTTCAATGCCGCATTGACTAGCAAAATGTTCACGAAAATTAAACTCGCCATAACTCGCCGTCATCCACAGGCGATGATAGAGCGCCAGCACGGGCTCGGGGAAGATCTAGGGCGAAACGTTGTTGATATCATGCGTCAGGGCCGCGATAACGCCTGCCGTCATTTGGTCGAGGTCTCTCTCTGAAAACCTGGCCATGTACCGTTCCAGATCCGAGTAGAGCGCGTCGTGATCGACCCGATGAGCGCGCAGCATTCCGCGCCACAGTTGATTATGCCACTGCTCCTCGCCGAGTTGTTCGGCCAGAGATTGCACAAATTTGGACTGACGCACATGATCAACTTTTGAAAGGCTGCGAATGAGCGCCCTGTTGAAGCCGACCACGATGGGATAAATCGCCGAGATATACCCCATGAAGCGTCTTTTCGATAATGTACGGTTACGGAGGCTCGATGCGAACTCGTACGTGTTCACCGCCTTGGCGTATTTCTTGGCGCAGTCCCAAACCGCGTCTCCAACGGGCTGCTCCCAACTCCTCTGATTGACTTCTCCATCAATCATTTCTTCGGCCAGCGCAGTACTCATGATAAAACCCCCTTCGCCACGAGATGATTCAAATTACGCCCCATCATGAAACCCGCCGTAGTTGATGGATTTTTTTGTGGGCCATGGAACAAAACTCAATAGATATTCATTCAATGTGGGCCACCCCCGAGCCTGGCAAGAAGCGTGCCCCCTTATGGGGCCACGGTGTTGCAAGTCCGCTCTTAATTCTATTGGCCCTATTCTACCGTAACTCTTAAATCTGGCAAGTCTATTTTTACCTAATAAGTCGATCCTGAAAAAGACCCCTTGCCCAACAGTAATGGGATCAAAACGCTGGCGGGTGGTGTATGGTTTTGCAAGGGAAGCGGTCAGTCGCCGCCGAAACCTTGCGAAAGTTGGCTCCATGAAACCCAAGCCCTCCCCGTCCGAAGACCTGCAAGGCGATCTGTTCAAGTTTGAACTGCAAGCCATCGTGGATGAGAATCACGCGATGGTTAAACTGGCCCGGCGCGTGGATTGGGCGCGATTGGAGGAGACTTTCGGCGCGCTCT
>CAUZJO010000110.1:0-16161 GCA_963580245.1 Candidatus Sumerlaeia bacterium
GGCCGTCTCGTCATGGAAAAAGCGCGTGGGCTGCACATCCATAAAAACGATGGGCGTTGCCGTCGTCTTGAGCGCCTCGTTACGTCCACCGGCGCCGCCCCCACTCCACGAGGTGATCATAATTAGGTCGTGGACAACCTCGAGGTTCTGAACGGCCGCCTCAGAATCGATGGTCCCGGCGTTGACACGAGTCACGCTATGTCGGCCGTAGGTCTCCAGGAAATCGACGAACGTATCGAACCCTTGTAGCGCATCAGGGTCGTCAGGCTGGATCAGGACGATACTGGCCGCCATCGCCGACCCGCCGAGCCATCCCGCGCACAGCGTCAGTAAAATCGCAACCGAGAATGCCGACAAAGCACTCCGGCCAAATCTCTTTGGACATTTCCGCTCAAACATTGCCATCCTCCCTCTCAAGGAAATACTTGTTGATGTGAAATCATCCGATTCGTTGAATGATTCATCGTCACTGGACAGAAATACTCGATACTTACCAGACTATACGACCTCACCCCCCCCTTTTCAAGACAAAATGTTGAGTGAAATTACCGGCCCCGCTCGTACCGGTCAACAAGAAAATTACGTCTTTGCGAATCTTTCCGACGATCACCTCTCCCGCAACTGGTTGTGACTCGTGCCTAGGAAGATACAGGTCCTATTTCCGAATCTCAAGAAGATCTTTAGTCTGCGCCTGATTACCCCCCCTTGCTTGTGAAAAATAATGGATTCTAGAATCGGGCTCATACGGCTCCCGGCGATTTCGGGCCTTGGCACTCGAAATCCACAACAAACGTCATTCTGTGGCTACACCACCTCCTCTAACAGGAAGGAAGGATTACTGATAGACCATGGGAATATATAGGGCCCGATGGTCCCTGTCAACAAAAAAGTCCCCCTATCCCAAGATTTGTCCGCGTTCCCTCTGTTATCGTGGGGAGGATGCCTAAATGCAGGCAAGAAATACACCTAAGACGCTGATTCCATTAGGTTTATACCTTCTTCACGCCCCGTGATCCGATCCGATTCACGCATTCAGCATCCAGTATGAGGGGCCCACGGGCAAGGCGCCATGCAGCTCCGAACCCCTGTTTACTTTTCTTGCGGCGGACGGTATACCCTTGCCTCAGGTCTTGTATTCACGGGGCGAGGCGCAAAGGCGCGATGTACGATCTACTGATTACCGGCGGCCGAGTCTTGGATGGGACGGGTGCCCCGTGGTACTGGGCCGACATCGGCGTGGTCGGGGACCGGATTTCCCGGATCGGGTCGCTGGCGGGGGCCTCGGCCCGCCGCGCGATCAACGCCGATGGGCGCATCGTATGCCCCGGCTTCATCGATTTGCACACCCATTCCGACCTCCAGCTGCTGGCCAACCCCCTTCACGAGTGCAAGATACGTCAGGGCGTGACCACCGACGTGCTCGGGCACGACGGGCTGGGCCTGGCCCCCATCACCCCGCGGACGGCGCCCATTCTGCGCGAGCAGCTTTCCGCCTGGAACGGTCGTCCGGACCTGGAGTGGGACTGGCACACGATCACTACCTATCTGGACCGCTTCGACGGCGGTCGGGTGGCCGTCAACGTCGCCATGCTGGTCCCCCACGGCACCGTGCGGATGATCGTGATGGGGATCGAAGACCGCGCGCCCACCCCCGACGAGATGGCCCGGATGCAGGCCCTGATCGACCAGGGGATGCGCGAGGGGGCCATCGGCCTCTCGACGGGGCTGACTTACGTCCCCTGCATGTACGCGACCGACGATGAAATGGTCGAGCTGTGCCGCCCCTTGCGCCCGTATAACGGCTTCTATTGCCCCCATCATCGCAGCTACGGCCTGGAGGTCCTGCGGGCGAATTACGACACGATCGAGATCGCCCGCCGCGCCCGCGTCCCGCTCCACCTGACCCACTGTCACGTCGGCCACCGGCCCAACAAGGGCCGCGCCCCCGAGCTGCTGGCGGCGATCGACCAGGCCCGCGCCGACGGCTTGGAGATCACGATGGACAGCTACCCCTACCTGGCCGGCAACACCTACCTGCACGCCTTCTTGCCCAACTGGATGCAGGAGGGGGGCGGCGAGGCCACGCTGGCGCGCCTTAAGTCGCCCGATATCCAAGACCGCCTGAGGCACGATATGGAAGTGACGGGTTCCGAGGGCTTCGGCGGCGTCCCGATGGGTTGGGAGCTGCTCCAGATCGGCGGTATCGATGGAGACCACGACCCCGAGATCGTCGGCATGTTCCTGCCCGACGCCGCCGCGCGGGACGGCAAGTCGAACTGCGAGTTCTTCGTCGACCTGCTGATCCGGAGCAACCTGGGCGTCTCGGTGCTCGCCCACATCGGCAATGAAGAGAACGTCCAGACCATCCTCCGGCACCCCGCACACATGGTCGGCAGCGACGGCATTCTGGTCGGCGACCGCCCCCACCCGCGCGGCTGGGGCAGCCACGCCAAGTTCCTCGCCCACTACGTCGGCAACCTGGGCCTGCTGAGCTGGGAGGAAGGCATCCGCAAAGTGACCTCCGCCCCCGCGCGCCGGATCGGAAGCATCGACCGCGGCATCCTGCGCCCCGGCATGATGGCCGACCTGGTCGTCTTCGACCCCGACGCCCTGCGCGACACCGCCACCTACGAAAACCCGATCAGCTACCCCGCGGGCGTGGACCACGTCGCCGTCAACGGCGCCCTCGTCCTCGAAAACGGCGAGCCCACCGGCGCCAAGCCGGGCCGCGCCCTGCGCGAGCCTTACGGCCGCAAGCCGGAGCGGATCACGGAGCCAAACTCGCTGTCGCTATAAGTTGTCATGGATTCAGTTTTGATCGTCGGCGGCGGGTTGATTGCCGTTCCAGATGACGTGCGAAATCTTCCAGGCGCCGTCGGGTTGTTTGCGCAGGATTTGAATGTATTTGTTGCTGAGCTGGATTCGCTTGCCGTCGGCCTTGCGGGTCACGGCGCCGGTGGCGAGGCCCCAGTTGAAGGCCAGGTTGCCGTCGACCCGCGCCTCTTTGGTCTCGTGCGAGATCTCAAGACTGAAATCATCGACGTTATACCAATCGCGCAGCGCGTCCTTGCCGACGAGCGCCGGTTCGCCGGGCGGCATCCATGTGACGTCGTCGGTGAGCAGCGACAGGAGTTGTTCCAGATCGCCCGCGTTCTCGGCCCGGTCCAGGTCCTCCACCACTTGGAAAATCGCTGCGAGGTCCGCGCGAGGCGTCGAGGACCGATTCGCGCCGGTCTGACAAGCGGCGCACAGGACGCAAAGGCACGCCAATAAGCCGTATTTCGTCAGGTCGTTCATCGGTCCGCGCGTTCAGCCCATCTCGGGATTGTACTTGAGGTAAACGGTCTTGCGGCGCAGGTAGTGCTCGAGGCCGTACTTGCCGTCGTCGCCGCCGATCCCGCTTTGTTTCCAACCGATGTGGTAGCCGTGGATCGATTCGCCGATCCCCCGGTTGATGTAAAGCTCGCCGATCTCCAGATCGCGAATGGCGACCATGATGCGGTTCATGTCGTTGGTGAACAGGAACCCGGCCAGCCCGTAGTTCGAATCGTTCGCCAGCTCGATGCCCTGCTCGAAGCTGTCGAACGTCATCACCGGAACGACGGGGCCGAAGATCTCCTTGTGCATGATGTCCATGTCCTGTTTGACATCGACGAGCACCGTCGGCTCGTACCAATACCCCCGGTCGTAGTCGCCGCCCTTGAGCACCCTGCCGCCGGTCAAGGCCCGCGCCCCCTGGCTCTTGGCCTCCTCGACGAAGCGGTCGACCTTTTCAAGTTCCTCGCGGTTCACCTTCGGGCCGATCTGCGTCCCTTCCTTGAGCGGATTGCCGACGTTGATCGCTTTCATCTTCTCGACGAACCGCTCCAGGAATTGATCGGCGATCGATTTGTGGAGATAGGTGCGCTCATTGGCGATGCAAATCTGTCCGCAATTGATGATGCGCGAGATGATCGCCGTATCCACGGCCGTTTCGACGTCGCAGTCGTCCATCACGATGAACGGGGCCTTGCCGCCCATCTCCAGGGAGATGGCCGTCACGTTCTCGGCGGCGACCTGGGCGATGCGTTTGCCGGTGGGCACGCTGCCGGTGAAGCTGATCAGGCCCGGGATCGGGCTCTTCACCAGTGCCTCGCCGACCGTCTCGCCCGGACCCGTCAGCACGTTGACGACCCCTGGCGGAACGCCCGCCTCGGCCGCCAGCTTGACCAGCGCCAGCTCGGACAGAGGGGTGTCTTCGTGGGGCTTGAGGATGATGCTGTTGCCCGCGATCAACGCCGGCGCGATCTTCCGGATCGCCAGGGCGAACGGGAAGTTCCACGCGATGATGCCGACCACGACGCCGACCGGACAGGGGATGATCCAGAGCTGCTCATTCGGATGGTCGGGCGCCAGGATGTCGCCGTCGATGCGCCGGTCAAACTCCGCGTAGTAGCGAAACCACGTGTTGCCGAAATCGACCTCGCCGTATGCCTCGGCCAGCGGTTTGCCCACTTCCTTCGAGAGCAACTGGGCGAACTCATCGCGGTGCTGATCGATCAGCTCGGCCCACTTGCGCAAGACGTTGCCGCGCTCGACGCCGGTTAGCCGACTCCATCCCTTCTGCGCCTCCTTCGACCCCTCCAACGCCCGCTGGATTTCACCCTCCGACGCCGAGGGCACGGTCGCGACCACTTCCTCGGTGGCCGGATTCAAAACTTCCAGCGGGTCGCTTCCCGAAACCCAGTCGCCATTGATATACATCTGGTATGCGTCCATGCTGAATCCTCCCAATGAAAAGGTGCGGGCGCGCGGGCGCGATCAACCGCCCTAAAACGCGGACGGGAATACATATAGGACCCGTCAACCGATGATCACTTGGACATCGCTCGGCGGATTGTGGCAGGGGCGGTTCTTCAAGTCAAGGGAGAGGTTTCGGTCCGAGGGCAAACACCACGGAATTGACGGCGAAGAAGAATCAGAATCAACGAATCCAACGCCTGATTTATAGCTGTTTTCTATAATGATGAATGTAATCGAGTCAAATCTCGAAGGCCAGACCATAACTAGTGGGTATAAAAGTCCCATAAGATCAGCACGTAACGCACTTAAAAGTTTATTTTTGGTATCAAACAACCCGCCAAGGCTGGCCCATCCCCTTTTCACAATAACTTTTAAAGCTATTCTCTTAGTTCTAGATCGAGCAAAACACGGTCGGCTGGCTTTGTTGATACACCAGCCCGCGCTTGCGTCTTCTCACTAACTGCCTTAAATTTAAACGTTTTCACAACAGCTCCAACGACGAGCCCGACCTCAAGTAGTCCTAAATATCTTCCAGGACAGTAACGCGGTCCGTGTCCGAATCCGAAATGAAGCATGTCCTTCGCTTTATGGCCTTTCTCGGCAAGAACCTTCCATCGATCTGGGGCAAACGCTTCTGCGGGGTACCCTGTCACGGCTTTCCCCCAGAACTCTTCACACCGGTTTACATGCCACACATCCAGGCGTAGGTGGGTTCCCTTGGGAATGAGCATCTTTCGATGGTCGGTGGTCTCGATCCAGGTATCCACCGTGGCTCTGCGCGGGAGAAAATAGAGGGAGGGGGTCAAGCGTAAGGTCTCCTCCAGCACTCGATTGAGAGTCACTGCCTGAGCCAGGTTCTCGGGATCATAGACATTCATATCTTTCATTTCCTGATAGATCTGGTCCTGAATGTCGGGTGTGCGCGATAAATGTGATATTGCCCAGCTCGCGAACGAGGTCGTAGATTCCAGAGCCCCGGCAAGAAACACTCGAATATTACTACGAAGCGCTTCATTTGGGGCGTCGGACTCGAACTGTTTCCATAACCCCAACCCTCGGCGCGTCCGGAAAGTGCGATATCAGTAAGGGCTTCAAAGTCAGCCTTCTTCTGTTTCAGTATTTTATTGCCTCCAGAAAACATTATGGAGAGCGCCTGAGCTCTGGGAGCGACCGTGTCGCTTACCATATGATCGATAAGAAACACGAGGGCGGGAACAAAACGATCCCGCAACTCCTCATAAGAAACACTGCCGCCAAAGAAGTTACTCACCAGCATTTCAAGCATCACGACGTTAATTTCAGATTCGAGCTCAACTCGAGTTTGCTTTTTGCCACTTGCTTCTTGACGGGAACGCAGTAGCTCGAGTCTTTTTGCGACCGTCTTACGGAAGGTCTGCTCAAAACCATGAAACTTTTCAGGCTGAAACAAATTGGAACGACTGAATGGCTGGGCAGACATTCTCTTCTGCCTCCGCCATACGGGACCATTGGAATATAGCAAGGAGTCCTCACCAGTAGCTCGAGCGATTCCCGCAGTCGGGCTTGCATCCCGGTCGAATTGGCCGGGCTTATCGCCTGTGGCGGACTGCACTGCTCTGATAATCACTGGGTCGCGGGTTAATAATACGAGGGGGGGGGGGTAATCCTGCCACATAAGAGATAACGGTTATGTCTTCCCGACCCTGTTTCCTTCTCGGCATCCCAGTAGAAGGTCTCAAAAATCCCAATCGGACCTCTATAATTCCAAAGATGTGGAAAAGGTAAAGTCGGTCGCCCGAACCCAAATAGAGGGACGCGCGTTGGCAGGCAGTCTCCGTCGAAAGGGTTTACGCCTCTGATCTGCTGTAGAATCCTCTTTGGCCATGTTTTGAAGGACATATTTCAATTCACATGTGTTTTCAACCCAGCTTATTCGTAATAGGGTATGAGTCAGTAAATCCACCTTTTCCCCATTCAGCTTGGCAACTCGGTTTGGAAGCATGTGGAGTGATAATCCATCATCACGGTCTGGTTCTGCTGTAGCTGTCAGAATTACAGACGATAAGAACATGAGTGCTATAAGAAATTATTTCATAATCATTCGACATTTCCCATATCGCTAACCAAACTGTTCGATGTATCCGGCCAGCCGGCTATAGACCGCTTGGCGAAGCAGGGCCGTCATCGTGTGCGGGAGCCTCGCGGCTATGCGAACAGCTCGCTGATCTCGCCGAAGTCCATCGGCCCCTTGGGAGAGATTTCCTCGGTGTATTCGAAAGCCCGGCCCGACGGGGTTTGGGTGATCTTCTTGGTCCAGTCCACCCCCATCGCCGAATAGATCGTGGCCAGCACGTCTTCGGGATACATCGGGCGCTCCTTGTGCCACCCGAAATCCGTAATTTCATCGCCGGTCTCGTTGGTCGCGCCGTGGATTTGGCCACCCTTGACTCCGGCGCCCGCGAACAGCGCCACGCCCGAACCGATGTGGTGGTTGCGCCCCTTGAGTTCATCAAGCGCGCCGCCCGACCGCCCGAACTCGCCCATGGCGATGACGAGCGTCTTATCGATCAACGGTCGTCCCTGGTCGTCGGTCGTTGTCTCCAGGTCATCGAGCAATTTGGAGAGCGCGAGGTCCAGCTCCATGTTCATCGTATACTGGTTCCAGTGGTAGTCCTTGTCGTAGATGTTATTGTGCAAGTCCCAACTGGAATGTTGCATGAAGATGAAGCGCGTCCCCGCGTCGGCGGCGATGATATTGCGGGCCATCGCGCACGCGAATCCGAGGTGTCCGAATCCGCTCTGCGACTTGCCGTAACGCTCACGGTCCTCATCGGTGATCGTGAAAATCTCGCCGGATTTTGGATTGCCGAGCATGAAGGCCGATGCGCTGTAATCCTCCAGGTCGCTGAATATCCTGGCCCGCTCGTGGTCGGCGTCATGCCACTCGTTTTCGAGTTCCTTGAGGAAGTTCTGGCGACGTTCGAAGGCCGCGCGTTCATCTTCGGACAGGACGAACGCCGGCGCGCCCCTCCCGCTGTGGATATTCATCGGCGCGGCCGACGGCGGCAGCATCCCGCAGCCGACAAGTATGTCCGTATTGATGTTGAACGAGATGAATGGCGGCAAAAAGTCCGTCTCGCCGCGCCGATCTTGATACTCGTAGGCCAACACCGAACCGATCGACGGCACCTCATGGACGCGATTGGGACTGAACGTCCGGCCCGCCTGGAGGTAATAGATGCTACGGTCGTGATTGAGGTCCCACGCCCCCATCGAGCGCGCGATCGCGTACTTGTCGGTCATTCTCGAAAGCCCCGGCAGCGTCCCGACCGGCATGCGCAAGCCGGGTTTGACCGTCTGGACATCGAAATCCTCGGGCGTCCAGGCCCCTTCCTTGAGGTCGAACGTATCGACCTGGCTGGGGCCGCCCTGGAGCATCAGCAGGATGCAGACCTCCGCCCCGCCGCGCGGTTTCACGCTCTCCTTGGCCTCGACGTTCAGGGGATCGAGGATCGGCAGCAGCGAATATCCCGTCACGCCCACGCCGGCCACCCGGATGAACTCGCG
This sequence comes from Candidatus Sumerlaeia bacterium, assembly GCA_963580245.1. Classification (GTDB taxonomy): domain Bacteria; phylum Sumerlaeota; class Sumerlaeia; order MVZB01; family MVZB01; genus CAUZJO01. The sequence continues at coordinate 8,329 of CAUZJO010000110.1, forward strand.
ACGTGACAACCTCGGGGCCAAACTGTTCAGCTTATGATTTCGCATCTATACCCATACCTCCGCCTAGGATAGTAGCAGATCGATCAATAATTCACAATCATTTCCGACTTGTTGAGCAACGCCCACTGAAGGTCCTCGATCCCGATATCACGATGCTCTTTGAGATGCTTCTCCGCCTTGGCCTTCTCGGTCGCGGTTGGGAATCGGCTCAACGTCCACAGGAAAAGTTCATCGATCATCTCCCGGAGCTTCTTGCCGCCCTCCTCGCCCCACTTCCAAGGCGGGTGCCCCTTGAGCAGCGTGTTGACCCGGCTCTCCTCGGTGTCGCCGCGGACCTTCTTCTTGAGCAGATCGCTGTAGACCATCAGTGACGATTGGATCACCGACATGTTGGTGTCGGGCTCCTTCGTGCCGCGGTCGCCCCGGCCCAGGAAGAACAGGAACTCCCGCAACGGCTCATCGCACAGCCCGTTGAGCGGACTGGGCAGGTCCATCGCGTACCCGTTCCAGTCCGGATAAGCCTTGACCTGATGCCCGAAGACGTTGGTGGCCTTGGCCATCGAATCGTAGATCTCCTCGGCCGACAGCCGGCGCACCAGCTTGCGCGCGTAGTAGCGGTCATACTCCGGCTTGTATTCACCCGCGAAACGCGCCGTGAGTTGATAAGCGTTGGAGCGGCAAATGGTCCGCATCAGGTGGCGCAGGTCATAACCGTGCTCGATAAAGTCGCTGGCCAACGCGTCGAGCAGCCGCGGATGGGAGGGCTGGATCGTCCAGGGGGCGGGCGGGGGATTGTCCGGGTCCAGTCGGGCCGGATCAAACCCGAAAGGCGGATCCACGATCCCGACCGTCATGAACTTGGACCAGATCAGATTCACCGTGGTCCGCGCGAATTGGAGATCCGATGTGATCATGCGCGCGAACTCGGCGCGGGGGTTGGCGCCGGCGGCGGGGCGCTGGTCGGTCATGATATACTCGGGATAGACCTTGGCGTTGGGGTCACGCGGCATCCGCAACTCGGTCTCGGCGTCCAGCGCGTAGCCGCAATCGTCCGGGTTGCTCGCGGTCGCCGCAAAATCATAACCCACGATTCCCGCGGCGTCGCGTCGCGGCATGCTGGCCGCGTCGAGCACGGCGAATTCATGATTCAGCGACGTGTGAACCGTCGGTTTGAAGACGTAAGTCCGGCCGAAGAAGGCCGCCTGGCGCCAGAATTCCTCGCGCGTCCGCCGCGAAAGCCACAGGTTGACCTCCTCCAGATGATCGGCGCCGTCGTGGCACGAGATGCACTGGAGGTTAACGCCCAGAAAGTTGCGCGTCGCATACACCGCGATCTCGTCGCAAATGTCTTCGTGGTTCGGATAGACGGCCCCGACGTTGCGCAGCGTCCCGTGGCGCGCAAGGAATCCCGTCGCGGCGTTCGAGCGGCCGCGGGTCGCGCTCGCCGTGAGCAACTCGCGGACCATGTAATCGTAGGGCACGTTGAACTTCAGGTTGTTCCACAGGTACTCGCGGAACGGCTTCTGGTTGCTCCCTTCGCCGTTGAGCCCGTTGCGAAACAGGTCCTCGAAGAAAAACGTCCATTTGCTCAGGAACGGCATCTCGACCAACCAATAGCGCTGCCCCTCGCGAACCTCCTCTTTCCCGTCGATCTCCCTGAAGATGCCGCCGACGGTCCGCATGAGCGAATCCAGCGCGTCCGGGTCTTCGGCTTCCTCGCGATAACCCCGCGCGAGGAGTTCCTTCGCGATCGCCTCGGGATTCCAGTCCGGGTTTTTCTCCTTCAAATCCAGCGCGGCCCGCCGTATGCGCGGGGCATCCAATCCTAGTAGGCGGTCGATGAGCAGATCGCGCTTGTCCGGGGCGCCGTCGGAAACGAATCGCCGGATCGCCTCGGCTGTCGGGATGCGTCCCCACAGGTCGAGGTAGACGCGGCGCATGAATTCGACGTCGCTGGCCAGGCCCGCGTGCGGGATGCCATCGGCCTCCATTTTGCCGAAAATGTGCTCGTCGATGAAGTTCCTGCGCGCGACGACGGGGACGTTGGGCGCGGCGGGCAATTTTCCCGCGACCTCATCGGTCAATTCGGTTGCGGTCCCCAGGGCGGAGGGCGCGTCCTCGGCGTGCTTTTCCTGGGCGAGCAGCTTGATGTATTTCACGAGGTCGGCGATCTGCTCGGGCGTGTATTTGTCCTTCTGCGGCCGCATCAGCGTTTTCTCGACGCCTTCGCTGATCGTCTGCGCGATCTCCTCGAGCGTCCCGCCGTGTTGCCAGACCTCGTCCACCAGGTTCGTGGCCGCCTCGCCCGTGCCTTCCCCTTCCTCCCCGTGACATAGCGCGCACTTGGCCTTGAACGTCGAAGCGGCGAATGCCAACGCCTCGCCCTCCAAGACGATCGCGCCCTCCTCCGGCGTCGCCTCGGTCCCCGGCTCCGTCACCGTGTCGGTCGTTACGTCGTCCACGGATTCTCCCGGCGCGATGGCGTTTGCATCCACCACGCCGTCGGCGGCCAAACCGGCGAAGAGGACCAGCATGACCATCAACCAGAACTTTCGAATCGAGCCAATCATTATCGTTGAATCACCGGCGCGGCGCGCCGACCCCCCTATACGCTCCCCATCAACTTAAGGACCAAAAACACAACCAAGAATGGCCCGCAGATAATGGATAAGAGTATCAGAACCGACTGCCACCAGTTGATGCGAGAGAGCTTGTTCTTGAATTTAAAAATGTGAAGGAGAACGAAAATCCCAAGGAATCCGAGACCCGCCAGTAAGCTGCCGGAAACTCCCTCCTCATAGGCTTGGTGAGCGAGCCAGAAGACAAAAAACAATCCGGCGCCAATCAGCCCGAGAATCTCAGACTTCTTGCCCGTGTCCCATAGTTCGATGATATTCATTTGCGTCGGCATACGGTTCACCCTGCCACTTTCGCCTATTTTACCTTTTCGGCACACCCCGTGGCAACCATTTAAAGTAAATCGACCTCACCCCATATTGACCACGGCAGGCGCACCATTTGAGGCCTTCTTTGCCGATGTCGGAGTCTTTCATGCCGCCGGCCTCAATCCTTGTGAATTATATAACAAGATGTGGACCGAGGAATCAAGGCTTGAGGTTCTCGCCCCGGCGGGATCGAGATCAATCCCCGAAGTAATCGTGGGTTTTAAATTGATGGACGGGCACAAACGGCCCATAATCCATAAAGGGATGCGTCGATGCAGCGGGCTGTTATCGTCGGAGTCGTTTGTAGGCGAATCATGACCGTCATGCACTTCATCAACCCACGGATCGCGTATGTCATTCTCGTTGGATTCGCGACGCTCGCGCCGGCGATTTGTCGGGCGCAGATTCCGTGCGCCCCGCCGCCACCCAAGCCTCCCAAGCGCATCAGCGGCGGCGAGGGGTTCCCTCCGCTGCCGCTGCCCGTGACGCCCCTGCGCCGAACCGAGCGCAAACGCCCCCCGGCACCGCCCACGCTGATGACCAAGGTCAACTACGTCAATTCACAAATCATGCGCCAGAACAAGAAGGTGTGGCAGTGGACGACCGCGCCGGGCGACACGCACCAACTGTTCCGCTCCGTGCAAAAGGAACTGGGGCTCAACTACAAGGCCGAGATCAAACGCTTCAAGGAAATCGAATGGCTTCCGGCGACCACGCCGATCTTGTATTTCAGCGGGCGCGAACCGCTCGAACTATACCCCGTCCAGCGCAAGGCGTTGCGTCAGTACGTATTGGATGGCGGGGCCATCATCGGCGCGGCCGGCAGCGGCTACACGGCGTTCGCGGATTCGTTCCGAAAAGCCATGCGCTCGCTCTTTCCCGATCGCCCCTGGCATGGGTTACCGTTTGATCACCCGATCTACCGGTCCCATCATACGATAGAAAAACTAGAATATCGGCGCGACGAGGAAGAGCCGTTCGAGAAGGCCCCCATCTTGGAAGGCCTCAACTTCGGCGGACGCACTTCGATTATCTTATCACCCGTCGACCTCAGTTGCGGGTGGGACAACCACACCCATCCCCAGGGTTACCGCATCATGCCGGAAGACGCGCGCCGGCTCGGCTTGAACATGATCGCTTACCTGTTGGCGACGTATCGTCTGGGCCGGGTGTCGAGCACGCCGGTCGTTTTCCGCGAGGTTTCGGGCGCGCCGGCCGAAATCCAGGTCGGGCAGATCGTGCATGGGGGTGATTGGGATCCCGACCCCTCCGGTCTTCAATACCTGCTCAAGAAAGTCTCAGGCGAAACGAGCGGAATGGTGAGTTACCAACGCGTCGCGATCGATCCGCAAAAAGACGACCTTCGGCAGTACCCCTATCTCTATATGACCGGGCTGCTCGATTTCACGTTTCCCGAAGAGGCCGTCCAGCGCCTGCGGCAATACTTGAGCCGGGGTGGTTTTCTCATGATTTCCAATGGCGCGAATCGTCGCTGGTTCAATCACGCCGTCCGGCGCGAACTGGGCCGGGTCCTGCCTGAACGGCCCTTCGCGCGACTGGCCCCATCGCATCCGGTCTACTCGTGCCACTTCGCGCTCGATCGCGCCAGTCACGGCAACGCCCGGCTCGAGGGCATCACGCTCGACGGGGCGACCTGCGTGATTTACAGTCCAGGCAGCATCGGCAGCGCGTGGGACGGCGAGCCGCGTCCCTTTGTCGAGTTGCCCGACTCGGCGCTCGCGCTCAAGATGGGCGTCAATGTCCTCGTCTACGCGATGACGCACTAAATCGAAGTAAAGGCCGGCTCCGCAACGTCATGGAACCCGAGATGATCAAAGAACCCTCCGCCGCGCTCGACGTGGAAACGATCGAACGAGTCGGCAAGCACACGCGCAAGGTCCTGGACGAAATCCACCGGGTCATCATCGGGCAGGATGAAGTCATCCAGCAGATGCTGATCGCGATGTTGTGTCAGGCCCACTGTCTGGTCGTGGGCGTGCCGGGCCTAGGCAAGACGTTGATGGTCAAGACGCTGGGCCGGATTTGCGCCATGCAATTCAAACGCGTGCAATTCACGCCCGACCTGATGCCGTCGGATATCCTGGGCACCGAGATCCTCGAGGAGCAAACGGGGACGCGACAGCGCGAATTGAAATTCCTCAAAGGGCCGATCTTCACCAACTTGTTGCTGGCCGATGAGATCAACCGCACGCCGCCCAAGACGCAGTCGGCCTTGCTCGAAGCGATGCAAGAAAACGCCGTCACGGTGGGCGGCACGACCTATCCCTTGCCCCAGCCGTTCTTCGTGCTGGCCACGCAGAACCCGATCGAGCAGGAAGGGACCTACCCGCTGCCCGAGGCGCAGCTCGACCGCTTCATGTTCAATATCTGGATCAATTATCCGAGTGAGAGTGAAGAGGAACAGATCATCGCCGCGACGACGCGACCGATCGACGTCGAGCCAAAGGTGGTCATCGCAAGCAGGGACATCCTCAACTTGCAACGCTTGATCCGCGCGGTCCCCGTTTCACCGCACGTGGTGAAGTACGCCACGCGTCTGACCCGCGCCACGCGGCCGGGATCGGACCACGCGCCCGAGTTCATCGTAAATTTCGTGAGTTGGGGTTGCGGCCCGCGCGCGGCGCAGTACCTCGTCCTGGGGGCCAAGGCGCGCGCCGTCCTGGACGGGCGGCCCAATGTGTCGTGCCGCGACGTGCAAGCCTTGGCGCCCCCGGTCTTCCGCCATCGCATCTTCACCAATTTCAACGCCGACGCCGAGGGCGTCAGTGTCGAGCAAATCATCGAGCGCCTGCTCGAGGCCGTTTCCGAACCCGATGAGAAGGATTACCGCTAGCTTTGGCGACCGGTCCCGATGCCGCCGTTAAGTCAATCTCGCTATTTCGATCCCCGCCTGTTCGCCAAGATCGCGAACCTGCCGCTCATTTCGCGCCTGGTGGTCGAGGGGATGATCGCGGGCCGACATCGCAGCCCCTTTCGCGGTTTCAGCGTCGAGTTCTCTGAATATCATCAATATTCGCCCGGTGACGACATTCGGCACGTCGATTGGAAACTGTTGGCCCGCTCCGATAAGGTTTACATCAAGGAGTACGAGGCCGAGACCAACCTGAAGGGCTATCTGCTGCTCGACGTTAGCGGTTCGATGGGCTACGGGTCGGGCGAGCTGACCAAACTGCAATACGCCTGTTACTGCTGCGCCGCGCTCTCTTACCTGATGACCCGGCAGCAAGACGCCGTGGGTCTGGTGACGTTCGACGACCAGATCCGCGATTTTCTGGCACCCAAGAACCATCCCCAACACTTCCAGGATATCCTGAGCGTGCTCGATGGGCTCGAGCCGAGCCGCGAGACACGGCTGAGCGAGACGTTCCATCAGTTGAGCGAGCGGATTCGACGCCGCGGGCTCATCGTCGTCTTCTCGGATTTCCTCGAGAACCCCCAAGAGGCCCTGCGCGGCCTGGTCCATTTCCGCAAGCGCAAACACGAGGTCATCGTCTTTCACCTGATCGATCGCGATGAGCAGGCCTTCCCGTTTCACGACATGGTCGAATTCGAGGACATGGAGACCGAACAGCGACTGGTCGTCCACACGCGCCTCATGGGCGACCGATATCGCCGGGCCTTCCAGGCGTTCGCCGAGGACCTGAAAGGCCGCTGCGCCCGCCACGCCATCGATTACGTCGCCCTGCCCACCGACCAACCCGTCGAACAAGCCCTGTTCCGGTACCTCAATAAGCGCGCGAGGCTGGGTTGATGCCGTCGTTGATGTTCTTGCAGCCGTGGTTTTTGGTCGGGCTGCTGGCCGTCGCGGTTCCCCCCCTCATCCACCTGCTGCGCCGGCGTTCGCGGCGGCGTGTGCGCTTTAGCAGCCTGCGCTTCCTGCGGCAAATCGACCGGCGCAGCGCCCAGCGTTATCGACTGGCCGACCTCGCGGTCCTCGCGTTGCGGATGCTGGTGCTTGGCCTTTTGGCCCTGGCACTGGCTCAGCCGCTGCTACGACCGGCCGGGCTGGCCGACCAGCCCTTCGGCAGGCTCGCCCTGGGATTGGTGATCGACGATTCCCTGAGCATGCAGACCACCGAAGAGGTGGGGACACGATTCTCGCGCGCGCTTGAGGCCGGACGCCGCATCATCGAGAGCCTGCCGGGCGACAGCGAGGTCTTCGTCTTGCTCTCGAGCGATCGGACGCCGCCGGGTCTCGCGGCCCCGCAAGCGCCATCGGCGTCGCTGGCGCAATCGCTCGGCGACCTGAACTGTTCATACAGCGGCCGGCCGCTGGCGGCCGTGATGAACCAGGCGGCCTCAATCCTGAGTCGGAGCAGGCTTCCCCATCGCGTCGTGGTCGTGATCAGCGATCTGCAGGCGCGCGCCTTCGAGCAGGCTGACGTTCTTAATGGTGAATCCTTTAGAGACACGGTGAACCAGGTCTACCTGATCGACGTCGGTTCACGGGGCACTAATCGGAGTGTGGAACGCCTCGACGTCTCCCCCCAAGTTGCGTTCCCCGGCACGCCGATCCAAATCCGGGGCCGTTTGCTCGACTCGGGGGCGGGGTCGTCTCCGGCCGTCGTCTCGCTCTGGGTCGACGGCAAGAGGGCATCCGAGCAAGTCGTTGAACTGAACGGGGGCGTCGGCCACGATGTTGTGTTCCAGCACACTCCGCCTCAAGCCGGCGACGTGCGTTACTCGGTCCGCCTGCCGACCGATCCGCTGGCCGGGGATAATCAGCGTTTCGGCGTGGCGCGGATCCTGACGCCGATCCGCGTCTTATTGATCGTCCCCCCCAATCCCACGGGCGCCAAGGCCGACGAGGCCCTGTATCTGCGTCTGGCCCTCAATCCGTGGCGCAGCCTTCCGGGTCGCCAGGCAC
>CAUZJO010000111.1:0-16071 GCA_963580245.1 Candidatus Sumerlaeia bacterium
CGCGACAATTACGTCTGCGAAGATGCAGATGACGAAGGACCTGAGCCCTCCTTTACGACCGTTGCCCCGCCTAGTCCACCAGATAGCCGCTCACCTTGATGGGGACGGCGGCTCCATCGAGTCGTTGGCCGAAGATCTCGTACTCGCCGTTGGCCAGCGGCGCGACGTCCTCGTCGCCATACCAGACCACCAGGAACTCATTATCCGTGCTGTTCCAGGCCGGGTAGGGGTCGAACGCGTCATACGAGGCATTCCTGTCGGTCCCCATATCGCTGATTCGTTCGTCGGGACCGACCTCCGCTCCCGTCGCGCCTGCGACCACCTGGAAGAAGACCTCCTTTTCATTATCGACCTGGGGGGCGGTGTCGTCGTCGGCATCCCAAACCACCAGGTAGACGTTATCGATGGCATTGTACGAAACGCTGGGGTAAGCGGCGTCAAAACTGATGCTTCCGTCCGTCCCTCCCATATCGCTCAGACGCAGCGGGTCGTCGATCTCGGCCCCGGCGTCGCTGATTCGCTGGCCATAAATCTCGTATTCGTTATTAACCAGCGACCCGGTGTCGTCATCCCCATACCAAACCACAAGGAATTCATCGTCCGTGCTGTTATAGGCGACGGCCGGATCGTTGGCGTCATAGTCCGGTTCCCCGTCGGGCCCCATGGCGCTGATGCGGAAATCGTTGGTTCCCGTCTCGGTGCCGGCCGCCGTCAGGAGTTGACCGAAAATTTCGTACTCATTGTCAACAAGCGGTGCCGTGTCGTCGTCGCCCTCCCAAACCACCAGGTATAGATTGTTGGTGGCGTTGTAGGCGACGGCCTGCCTGGTCAACAGACCCTCCAACGCATCTCACTGGGGGAAAACGCACTTCTTCGAACGGACACGAGGTAAAGCTTAAAACCGAATAACGCACAGGTGTATACCATGCCGAAAAATCGGTGGCAAGACTTTTTTGAAAATTCCACGGGCGATATATCGACGCGTAAGCTCTTTACTTTCAACTGATTCCATTGAGGTGGGGAAGAATAACCAAAAAAACGGACGCTCGTTTGGCGGATCGGGAACGGGTTCCCCCGAGGGGGTGACGTGGGCTCCCAGCGCCTGTCCGGACCCACAGCCGAATGCGGGGTCCTCCGGGTCCCCTCGCGCTCAGCCCTGCGTGGCCTCGGTCTGGGCGATCATCAGAAATTCCACGATGTTCTCGTTGTCGATATAGCCCACGAGCCGGTCGCCGTCAAAGACCAGTAGCGGCAGGCCCTTGGCCTCGCGCAGGGTTTGGATGGCGTTGGGGAGCGCCGCGTCGGGCGCGACGCGCGGGAAGTCGCGGCTCATCACCTCGGCCACGAAGCTGTCGCGGCCATGGACCGCGAGGCCCTGGATGAGCGCGTTGCGGGTCAGCACGCCGATGACCTCGGCGCCTCCCATGACGGGAAAATCGTGCTGGCTGGTTGCCTTGAGCATCTCGGCCGCGCGCCCCAGGCTGTCGCCGTGGCGTAGCGTCTCGAAGTGGCTGACCATCGCGTCGCTCACTTTCCTGCCGGCCATCAGCGCGGCGGAGCGCGTGGCCGCTTGCTCCTGCCCGGCCGCGAAGAATACAAAGACCCCGATGATGACCAACAGGATAAACGAGGGATTGAGCAGCCCGAAAATCATGAAGAATAGCGCGACGATCTTACCCAGCGTGGCGGCGATGGCCGTGGCCTTTTCCTTGGCCATCACCTGGCCCAGCAGCGAGCGCAGCACGCGTCCGCCATCCATCGGGAAAGCGGGTATCAGATTAAACAGTACCAGGATGATGTTGATCACCATCACGTGCTGGAGCAGGTTTGCGGGCCCCTGCGTGACCGGCTCGGCCTGAGCGGCGCGGCCCGCCGGCTTGTCCTCGCCCCGTTCTATAGTGACCGGGGTGCGTTCAGGACCGCGCAGGATCTCGCTCATCGGCGCCAGATGATTACCCGAGAGGCTCAGCCCCAACCACAGCAAGGCGGCGATGACCACGTTGACGGCGGGGCCGGCCAGGGCGATCCAAAACTCCTGGAGTCCCTCGCCCAGGCTCCGCAAGCGCGCCACCCCGCCGATCGGGTAGAGGACGATGTCGTCGGTCTTGATGCCGAACCGCCGCGCCGCCAGGGCATGGCCCAGTTCATGGAGCACGATGCTGGTGAACACCGCGATGATCAGCAGTAAGCCGCCCCAGGGTCTGCGGCCCTCCACGATTTGGATCCAGGCCACGAACACCAGAAGCAACGCCAGCGTGAAGTGGACATAGACCGGGATGCCCGCCGCGGTCAGCAGATAGAACGCGCCGGGCCGCCGCGGTGGGCACCGGGGCCGCGTGGACTTGGAGCGGCTCTGGGGCTCATTGCTCATGGACTAACCGGACCTTCCTCTCCGAAAAGCGCATGGTCGGAGCGGCCGTTGCGCCGTTGGCAGGCCGGGGCCCCGGTGGGTCGGCGGCCAGGCCCCGCCGCGCGTCACTGAAACCCGCAGTGGCCGCGAAGGCCTCAACGCCCCCGGTCAAGTGCGCCAAAACTTGAACTTGCGTCCCCCGCCGCCCCTGGCCGGCTGGGTTTGATGTTCGGCCAGTGCGCGCATAATCTCCTTGGGCCGATGGCGGGCCAGCAGCATGGCTTCCTCCTCCAGGCTGTTGCCCGCGATCGCCGCCAGGTCCGTCACGGGCTCAACCGCGCCGTCGAGCTTGGCCTGATTGTCGGGGGCCAGCTGCGGGGCCTTGAGCCAATTCAGCAGGTGCCGGGTCGTGGCCTCGTAACTGAAATCGTGCTCCATGATGCGCCGGGCGTTCTCGGCGAGCTGGCGTAGCCGGTCGCGGTGCTCGATCAGACGCGAGATCTTCTTGGCCAGCACCTGGGGCTCCCTCATCGGCGCCGAGATGATCGCCTGGCCGTCGTTGAGCCATTCGCTGATCTCGGTACCCAGCGTGCTGGCCACCGGCAGGTCTTCGGCCGCCATGGCGTTGATCCGGTTGCGCGCCCCGAACAGCGTCTCATAATTGATCGAGTCGACGTTGATCCCCAGGTCGGCCTCGCGATAGATGCTCGGCAGTTTCTCTGATTCGACCCAGCCCAAAAGGTGATAACGCTCCGTGTAGGGCGACTGCTCGACCAGTTCCTCGAAGGTCTGGTAGACCTGCGTGACGACGCCCTCGATGCGCCCCCCGGTCGAGACGAAATGGACCTCGGGGTGACGTTCCATCAGGGTGTCCATCGCTTTGACCAAGTTTGGGATGTCGCACCAGACGTTGAAACCCCCGCTCCAGAGGATGACGAAGGCCTCGGGCGGGACGAGCGGGCCGCGCAGGACCGGCCCTGGGGCGGCTTCCCCCTCGGTCGGCGGGGGCGCCTCCCAGCGATAGTGGGCGTTGGGCAGGTGATGACCGAACTGGTATTGGAACGTGTGTTGATTGAGTCGACCGATCGACGCCATCTCGCCCAGCACCGCGTGCAACTGAGGTCGCGAGACGGCGCTGAACTTATCGAGCCGCCGCGCGATGACTCTCTCGATGGCCCAGGCGTCGGCGAGCATCGAGTCGTCCTTCTCGACCGAGCAACGGCCCTGCATCTCGGCCATCCAGTAGCCGTTGAGGTCGGCCCACAGCGGGATGGTCGTGGGTATCATCGCCCCGATGTATGAGGGATACGTATTCACCCCGACCAGGGCGTCGGGCTCGAGCTGGCGCGCCTGCTCGGTCAGGGTCTGGATGGCGAATTCGGCACTGTGGTTGGTGAACCGCTGATAGGTAAAGCCCTCGTAATGGTCGGGCGTCATCGCGGCGACCTCACCCTCGGGCCCTTCGCTGCCCGGGATGGGCAGGGTATAAAGGTTGACGGTCAAGCCGGCCTCGACGAGCGGCTTGAACAGGTGACGGGTGCGCAAGACAACCGACGAGGTGTATTGAGTGCCCGGCCGCGGCAGGGGGCCGTAGCCGATGATCATGACGCGCGTCATGGCGCTCCGTGGGGTCCTTGGCTCTTCGCGAGGATCGGGGGGTAACGGATGGTCGGAGATCCCCTCCTGAGAAATCTGTCACGGGCCCCGATGATTCACAAGCCATTAGTGACCGGGAGGGGCCGGAGTGATGGATTGGACGAGCTCATCCAGGCTTTTCTCGAGCGGCTGGCCGCCGGCCATGGGTTTGATTTTGAATCTTCCGGCGCTCACCTCGTCGGGACCGAGGAAGATGGCTTGGCGGGTGCCGATCCGGTCGGCGCGACTGAAGAACTTGCGCGCCCGCTCGGCGCTCAGCGCCACGTCGCAGCCGCGCCCGGCCGCGCGCAACGCCACGGCGATGCGCAACGCCGACGCGCGCGAGGCGTCGTCCAGATAGCCGACGGCGTATTCGATCAAAGGGCCCGAGGCGGGTTTCTTGTCGCGCTCGGCGAGCAGTTCCATCACGACCACGTCGCCGAAACCCAGGCCCACGCTGGGCATCGTCTGGCCGCCCAGCGCGTGCAGCAGGTTGTCATAGCGGCCGCCGCCAAAGATCGCCCTCAGCTCGCGGTCGGTGTCGAAGGCCTCGAAAACGATTCCCGTGTAATAACCCAGCCCCCGTATCACCCCCAGATCGAACGTCAGGAAGTCGGCCATGTTCAGGTCGGCGGCCATCTCGAACAATTGGCTGAGCTCGTCCACGGCGGGCGTTCGGTCGCCGAGCCGGCCGGCGGCCTGTTCGAGCGTTTGGACGGCCAGCATCTCGAAGACCCGCTCGATCTCGCCGGCGCCCATCCCCTCGCCGGCCAGCAGATTGGCCACCGCCTCGTCGCTGATCTTCCCGCGTTTGTCGAGCGCCAGGCAGCAGGCCGTGAAGTGGTCGCGCCCCAGACCGCTGCGTTCAAACAGTTCCATAAGCAGGGCCCGGCTCCCCACGCGCACCTGAAACTCCCGCGAGGTCAGGCCCAGCGAGCGTAGGGACTCGACGGCCGCGCCGATCACCTCGGCCTCGGCCATCAGCGAGGCCTCGCCCACGACGTCCAGGTTCCACTGATAATGTTCGCGTTTGCGCCCCCGCGTCATTCGTTCGTAACGAAAACACTGGGCGATGGCCGACCATTTGAGGGGGAAAGCGAGTTGGCCCTGGCGGGCGACGATCATGCGCGCCAGCGAGGGGGTCAGTTCGGGCCGCAGGGCCAGGCCTCGCCCGCTTTTGTCCTTGAAGGCGTAAATCTGCTCGCCGATCTCCTCGCCCGACTTGCGTTCGAGCAACTCGAGCGTCTCGACCACGGGCGCGTCGAAAGACTCGAACCCCCAAAGCCCGGCCGCCCGGCGCCAGGCCGCGAACAGGGCATCGCGCGCGCGGCAGTCCTCGGGATAAAAGTCGCGCATGCCTCGGGGGGGAGCGAACGTCTCCATGAATTGGCCAAGGCTCCAAGCGTTGCGAGGTGTCAGCGGTCGGTGGCGATCCGCGCCGTTCTAATCATTAACAGGTTCTATGCCCGTACGCAATGAAGCGCCAGAGAGCCCGTATCAAACGCGCTCGCTTTCATTCCGATTCAGTCGATTCTTCCTCCATTGCTCTGGTCGTGTAGACGCGGATGAATTCATCTTGGTGCAGGAGGCGCGGTTGCCAGGCTTGCTCGATCCGCCGCAGGCGCTTGGGGAAGTCGGCCGCGATCTCGTCGATCTCGAGCAAGAAATCGACGAAGCGGCGATGGATGACGATCATGTCGACGTGCCTCAGTCGCATGTCCAACATGAATTCGTCGGACATGATGAACTCGACGACCTCTTCATCAAAAACCTCCTCCTTTTGATTGACGAAGAACCGCAGGTGGCGCCGCGTCCAGATGAAACTCACGTCCCATCTGCGAGGCGCGTCGTGGTAATGGGCCGACAGGATGATCGGGCGTTTGTGGTAGTACTGGTAGTAGCTATAATGGGGGAACCAGTAAAAACCGAGCGGCAGATCGAGGACGCCCCCATCGGAGTCCTGGTTTTTTATCACTTCGTAGTAGCTGGAGACCTGGGGACGGGGTGTGAGCGGAAACGGGGCCAACGTGCTGGACCAGCAAATGTTGACGGCGGTGATCGCAGGTAGAAAGACACTCCAGGCGAGCTTTTGCGAACGGCTCCAACCAATCCTGAAGCGGGAACAATGAGAGAGGATGAAGCCGCTCGCCAAGATACAAGTAAGCACGAACATCGGGTGAATGCGGCCCGGTGAGCGGATCACGCGGAACAGGCTGAATCGCTCGCAGAGATAATACAGGGGCAGTTTCAGCCCCTCGCCCGGCGGCAGGGCGCGCGTCACCTGGAGGTACGGCCCCAGCGTCACCAGCAGCGACGCCGCCAACGTCAGGCACAGGGTGAGGCGATAGGGCAAGCGTCGCGGCCAGCAAAAGTAGAGCAGCGCCAAGAGGATAAACACGATCGGCCCTCCGGCATAAGCCTCCCAAGCGGCGCCTACTTTCTCTTGCAGCGCGATGAGCCGTGCGGGCCGCGAGTGATCATAGAAGGGGTGGGGGTAGGGCAGCAGGTACTGGACCAGCGGCGTTGAAAACTCCGCCATGTGGTCGATCGTGATGGGTTCGCGCTCCTCGTAGTCGCGCAGCATCGGATAAGCGGGGATCAGCAACAGCAACAGGCCCAGACACCAGGCGACGCCCCCCAGGATAAACGTCTGCTTGCGCCGGCCGCGCGGCCGGCGGGCGGCCATGATCAGGTATTCGGGGACCGTGCACGCCTGAAAGATGAGGCCCATCACCAGGACGTACCATGAACAGAGCGCGAGCAGGGGAAAGGTGAATGCCCACGCCGCGCCACGCTTCAGCGTCGGTTTATCGTAAAACTTGAAATACAGATGCATCGTCAGCGGGATGCTCCAGACGTACATCAGGTTGGGCTGCACGCTTGCGCGCTGGAGGAGATAGGGTAGGAACAAGGCGCTGGTCCCGATCGCCAACGCCAACCCGCCCCTTCCCCAGCGCCGCGCGGCGAATCGGTAACAGAGATAGCCGGTCAAGAAGAACCCCAATAAAATGCAGAAACCGTAGGCCGTCGATAGCGGCATCACGGACCCCAACAGCGCCGTCAGCGAACTAATCATCAAGCCGTCATGGGAGCGAGCGTGCGAACTCCCCATCGGATACATCAGATACTTGCTCTTCGCCAATGGCCACTGATGAAGGTCGAACAGCGAGAGACGGATCCATGCCGCGAACGACAACGGTAGCATGATATCGGGGCTGATCATCTCGTGGTTGGGGTCGTAGGCCCCGGGCAGGTGGGTACGGGTATGAAAGATCCAGGGGCGGGTGATGAACAGCGTGAGCAGCAGGAACAGGATCGCCACGCAGAGATCGAACGCCGCCTTTGGCATTCGGGGCCCCTGATCCAATCTCCGTCCTCCGGCGTTCATCGATGAGTGCTGATGCGTGGTCGCCCCTCGATGGGCATGATTAAGCGCGGGCGGAACGTCCACGGCGGTTTAAGCCGCGCCTCGTCGCTTTCGATCTACGTGCTTTGCGCGGATTCGGCGTCCTCGACCTCCAGCTTCTCGAAAAACTCACGCCGCCGACGCTTGTTCTCGATTGGGCAGGGGCGGCCGTTGAGCATCTCGCGCAGGGCATCGACTTCGTATTTCGAAAATCGCCGCGCGTGCAGGATATGCTCCTCGAACGCCTCATACGCCATCGGTGCCACGGCCTTGGCGCAGACGGCCAGCGCGTCGGCGAAGGCGCGGATTTCGTATTGCGCGTGCCAGTCCATCCGCAGCCGCAGGAAGTGGAACAGGTTGTGCAGGTCCATCTGCCAGTACATCTCGGTGTAGAGCGACAGGGGTAGGTTGACGCGCGCCAGCTCGCGCGCGATGTCGTCCTCGAGCATCGTCTCGTAATTCTTATACGTCTCGCGTTGATCGCGCCCGAGCAGCTCGATGACCTTGGCGGCCAGTTCGGGCGGGACCGACCCTTCCTCCCGCCCCTGGCGATTGGTCTTGCTCTGAGGGCGGATCACGTTGGGCTGGGGGAGGTAAAACTCATCCTTCAATACCGAGTAGCGGCCCGAGATCTCGTTCATCCGGGCGGTGCGGTGCCGGATCCATTGGCGGGCGACGAAGATCGGCATCTTGACGTGGAAAGAGAGGATCACCTGCTCGAAGGGCGAGGTGTGCAGGTGGCGCATGAGATAGCTGATCAGCCCCTGGTCCTCGCGGACCGTTTTGGTGCCCTCGCCGTACGAGACGCGGGCGGACTGAACAATCCGCGCATCCCCGCCCAGGTAATCGACCAGCCGGACAAACCCGCGGTCCAGGACCTTGAGTTGCTTATCGAGCAGGGCTTCGGCTTCGGGGTTGGTGATGTGGGCCATCTGGGCTCGCCTCTACTTGATCTTCCAATCGTGCTCGTGCTCGTAAATCGTAATCGAGCTGATCATTATAGTTAGCAGCCCAGTATTTTCGATTACGATTTACGAGCACGAGCACGAAATTCGATTCCCGTTGCGGCGCCGGCCAATCGGCTGAAACCCTACGACGAACCCATCGAAGCCGCAAGCGTCGGCCGGATGGGCGCGCCGATCAGGCCCCGGCGCAACATGTCCAGGGCGGTCTGGACCGTTTGGAGTCGCACCTCGGCGCGGTTGCCCACGAATTGACGCCGCTGGGCGTGTGCGACCCCGTCGGGTCCGGCCAGGCCGATGAAGACCAGGCCGACCGGCTTGTCCGCGCTCCCGCCGCCGGGGCCGGCGATGCCGCTGACGCTGACGGCCCAATCGGTCCCCGCGATCTCCCTGGTGCCGGTCGCCATCGCCCCGGCAACCTCGATGCTGACCGCCCCGTGGCGGGCCAGCAGGTCGGGATTGACCCCGATGCGCGCCAGCTTGGCCCGATTGGCGTAGGTGATGAAGCCCTCGATGAAATATTCCGAGGAGCCCGCCACGTCGGTGATACGGCCGGCGATTTGCCCGCCCGTGCATGATTCAGCCGTGGCGACGGTCTGACCCCGCTCGCGCAGGAGCCTCCCGATCACCGTCTCCAGCCCCTCGTCGCCCTCGGTGATGATGTTCTCCGCCCCCAGTCGCCCATGGATGCGCTCGCGCCAATCGTGCTCGAGCCGGTCGTTCTCCTCGCCGGTCTCGCCCATCAGCGTCAGGCGGACCTCGACCCGCCCCTGCGCCGCCAGCAAGGCCACGCCCACCCGCGTGTCGGCCTCGAACAGGTCCTCGATCCGCTCGTTGACCAGTGCCTCGGGGATGTCGTGGGTGAGCATTTTGAGCGTGCGGAACCGCGACGGTCGGCCGCCGAACTGCTCGAGGATCAGCGGCAGGGCCCCCTCCTCGAACATCGGCCGCATCTCGCGCGGCGGTCCCGGCAGCGCCAGCAGCGTCGCGCGCGGTCCTTCGGGGCCGGGCCGCAAATAGAACCCGGGCGCGGTGCCGTGGTCGTTTTGGAGGACGACCGAGCCGCGCGGCGCGAAGGCCTGCTTGCGGTTGGATTCGGGCATCGCCAGCTCGCGCCGCCGGTAGCGCTCGCGGATGCGCTCCAGTGCTTCGGCATTCTCGACCAGGTCGACGCCCCACGCCTCGGCCATTGCGGGGCGGTTCATGTCGTCGACGGTCGGACCCAAGCCGCCGGTGGTGATCACCAGGTGGGCCCGAGCCGCAGCCTCGCTCAGGGCCTCGCGCAGGGCGTCGGCGTTGTCGGGGATCGCCACGTGGCGGGCGGTCTGGAGGCCGAGCTCGTGTAGCCGGGCACTGATTTCCGGACTGTTGCGATCGGTATGGTGACCTTGCAGGATCTCGGTCCCAGTCGAGAAGATCCAGATCACCGGCGATGGGCTTGGAGAGGTGGGGGTCATGATCGGGGGGTCAACCCTCTAATGGCACTCAGTAGTTCCCGCTCTCATCCAGCGAGATCGTCAGCGGCCGCGAGGGGACCCGATCAGCCCCGCCGGCATCGGCGGTGACGGTCGCGCCCCCCGATTCCTCGCGCCGGGCCTCCTCGACGGCTTTGGCCTTGATCAGCTCGCTGATCGTCGTGAATTCATAGCCGCGTTCGCGCAGCTCCTTGATTATACCCGGTAGGGCCGTGACGGTCTTCGCCTTGGTGTCGTGCATGCACACGATCGCTCCCCCATGAGCACCATCGAGCACCTTGCGCCGGATCGACTCGGGCGTGGAGTTTCGCGCCCAATCGCGCGGATCCACCGACCACATGCAGAGAACCAGTCCATCTTCCTTGCACACCTTGCGCACGGTTTTGTTGACCGAGCCGCCGGGTGGACGGAACAGGCGCGGCCGTTGGCCGGTCACTTGCTCGATCAGGTCCTGGGTCCCGACGATCTCCTTGCGCACGGTCGCTTCACCGCGTTTGGTCAGGTTGGGATGGTTCCACGTATGCGATCCGATCTCGAAACCCGACTCAACCACCAGGCGGGCCTGCTCGGGGTACTCCTCGACCATCTCGCCCACCAAGAAGAAGTTGGCGGGAATCCCCTCGCGTTTCAGAATCTCGACGACCTGCGCCGTGCGGCTGGGATGCGGGCCGTCGTCGAAGGTCAGGACAATCTTCTTCTCGCCCGACGGGCCGCGTGAGAACTTCTGGCCGGCCGCCGCCGTCAGGGCGTCCGGCTCGGTGGCGCCGGCTCTTACTGCCGCATCAGGATTGGCGACGTCGGGCCCGGCCGGGCCCGACGTCTTGACTTGCGCCTGACCGGATGCGCCCGGTTCGGCGGCGGGACTCAGCGCTTGACCGAGAATCAGCGGCACGAGACTCAGCGTCAGCAGCAACGGGTACGATTTGTTCACGGGATGCTCCTTCCGTCGGCGGGTATGGGGCTCAGTGATGCAGCACGCCTTTCATCGTACAGTGATTGATGATGCAGTAGTCGGCGAAACGGCCGTTGATCAGCCGATCTCGAAAATCCTTGTATGCCTTGTCCTTCCAGATCTCGCCGAATGACTGCTCGCGCAGGTTGCCCATGGGTTCGTCGCTGAAGCAGCAGGGCCGCACCTCGCCGTCGGCGGTGATGAACGCCTGGTCGAACCCGACCGAACAGTGCCGCGCCGGCGTCCACGGCCGGCCGTTCTCGGCGCGGGCTTGCTCGACGCGCAATTGAGGCACGATCTCGTCCAGGTTGCAAGGGACGCTGGATCGGCCCGCGCATTGGGTCAGTTGCTCCACGGCCCGGCGAAGTTCCGCGGCGCCGAGGATCATCTCGTCGTGATAGGGGATCACCTTTTCAAAGACGATGCGGTCGGCCCCCACGTCCTCGGCGAAGGCGAACAGTCGGTCGATGCGGCCAATGTTCTCGCGCTGCAGGACGTTGAGGATCAGGAGTTGGCATTGACGCCGGGCGCCGGCCTCGCGCCGCAGCCGGACGAAGTTTTGCAAGTTGCGACGCAACGTCTCGAACTTAGCCTTCACCCCGTGGATCTGGTTATGGGTCTCTTCGTCGGCGGCGTGGACCGACGCGCGGGTCACGTCCCAACCCATCTCAACCATGTCACGCGCGATGTCCTCTTTCAATAGCGTTCCGTTCGTGATCAGGAACCCCCGCTTGCCGCGCCGTTTGACCTCGCGCATGATGCCGACGATGTCGGGATGGATGAGCGGCTCGCCCCCGCCGACGATGTTGACCTCCTCGAACCCCAGCGGCATGGCATCGAGCAGCCGCACGTACTCGTCCAGCCGCATCCCCTCGCGCCGGTCGCGCTTCTTTTCCTCCTTGAGCTCGGCGGGCTTCAGGTGCTGGAGCCAGCACATCGGGCAGGCGTGATTACAGACGTAGCCCATGGGATTGATGCGCAGCAGGTAGGGCCCCACCAGGGCCCTGTTCGAGAACGCCCCGGCGCGCCGCACCCCATGCGTCACCGCCCCCGCCAACCCGCGTTCGCGGATTCCGTGGAGCATCTTGCCCGGTCGGATGAAGTTAAAAAGCCTAAACCGGCTCATCCGGCGTTTCCTCCACCCATTTATCCATGGATGATCATCGAAATCCCTCGGCCCCCCATTCAACTCGCGGAAAGGTCGACTTCTTAGTCTACTCTAACAAATCCGCCAGGAATTGGCCGCATCTTTCGGGAACCGTCTCGCCCCTCGGGCGCATCTCCATGAATCCGTTTGAGCTTTTGTCGCCATCGCGGAGGAACTCAATTCCAGAAAATCCTTTCTCAGTCTCGCGTGGGCGAGTTTAATGGGAATTCCCCCGGACGGGACCGCCCAGGGGAGCTAAGTAGGTGTGCGGGAGATGCGCCATCATCCTTTTCCGATCGTCATTGCGCTGGGGAGCAACCTGGGTCCCGGGCCGGAGACGTTGACGATGGCCTGCCGGCTGCTCGAACGGGCGGGGGTGGGCGTCAAGGCTCGCTCGAGAATCTACCGCTCCCGACCCTGGGGCGTGACGGACCAGCCCGTCTTTTACAACGCCGCCATAAGCGTCAAGTCGGGGCTCCACCCGCGCGCGTTGCTGGACCGCTGCCTGAACGTGGAGGGGCAGTTGGGCCGCCGCCGCCGCGAGTGCTGGGGACCGCGCCGTCTCGACCTGGACTTGATCCTTTACGGCAACGCACGCATCGAGCAGCCGGGGCTCCAGCTTCCGCATCCCCACGTCGCGAAGCGAGATTTCGTCCTGGTGCCGATGATCGACCTCGGGATTCCGCCCCTGGCCGCGATCGCGCCAAGGGGCTGGGGCGCGTTGCTCCACGCGCTTCCCGCCGCCGAACGTACATTAGTCCACGCGATGCCCTGGAGTCTGCCATGATTCGGATTCCCCTCGTTCGGATCGCCCCGAGCCTGATCCCTCTGACGCTGATGGGCCTCGCCCTGGCGGGGGTGCCCGACGGATCTCGCGAACGGCGTCTGTTGCTCATTTCGAACCCGCCGGTCTGGCCCGGCCCCGGAGCCGAACCGACCGATGCCACGCTCCCCTGGAAGGCCGGCCTGGCGTTGGAGGTGAACGGTCGCCAGAAGGTTGCGGATCAAGCCGACGCGACCTCGGAGAGCTGGTATCGAGTCACCCACGAAACCCGCGAGGCCTGGTTGCCCGACGCCTATCTGTCCCTCCCACCGGTGCGGTTGGACGAACAATCGCTCGATCGCATCGGGTCCGAGCCGGTGGATCGTCGCCAGGGGTTGCCTCCCAACTATGCGCCTGAAGACCTGGCACCCGTCGGCCCCGGTTATGATGACGAGGTGAATTACCGCCTCAGGCGCGAGGCCGCCGAGGCCCTGGAGTCGCTCGTGCGGGCCGCCCGCTTCGACGGCATCGAGCTTTACGTCGTTTCGGCCTATCGCCCCTGGAGCAAACAGCAGCGGCTCTACGAGCGGCGAGTGCGGCGGTCGGGACGCCGCCAGCGGACCGTCGCCAAACCCGGCCATAGCGAACACCAGCTCGGCACCGCAGTTGATTTCACCGACGGAAATGCCGAAACGTTGGTCAAGGAGAGCTTCGGCGAGACGGCGGCCGGCGCGTGGCTGCGCGAGAACGCGTGGTCCTTCGGCTTCGCCGTCAGTTATACTCGCCACAACATGGACCAGACCGGTTATGCCCCCGAACCGTGGCATTACCGGTACTGGTGCCTGGACCGGGCGCGCTCCAAGCACTTCGCGGCGCTGGGGAAGTGACAACCCTTCAGAACCAGCCCGCACACCCGATACCTCAATCAATCCGCCCCGCGACCGCTGAAAAACAGGTTCCCGACCGTTTGAATGTCCCGCTGCCCACCGTCTCGGTCATTACGCTGACGCGCGACCGCTTCGATAAACTTAGCCTGTGCCTCGACCGGCTGCTCCCGCAATTGCGCGACGGCGACGAGATGCTCGTCATCGATACCGGCTCGACCGACCAGACGCGTTCATTTTACGCCCAGTGGTTCCATCCCCACGTCCGGTTCCTGACCCATGACCAGGAGGGAAGCTGGGCCGAGGCCCGCAATTTCGGCGTCCGCGCAGCGCGCGGGGACTTGATTGCCTTTCTCGATGATGATTGTTACGCGGACGAGGACTGGGTGGCGCGCGGCCGCGAGGCGCTGGGCGAGGCCGACGCGGTCGGCGGCCTGGTCCGCCCCCACGGGATTGATCATTGGCCCGCCTGGTGGCATCCCGAGATGGGCTGGATCGCGGGCCTGTCGGTGCCGGGCCACCTGGGGCCCGACGCGGGGCGGGTGCATTATCCGTTCACGGCCAACCTGTGGGCGCGGGCGGCCGTCTGCCGGGCGATCCCCTTCCAAGAGGTAGGCGGCCGCCTGGGGAGCCACGAGAGCGAGCACTATGCGGCGGGTCGCGAGGATGCCCAATGGTGGCGGCGGTTGCGCGTCGAGGGTTACCGGACGCGGTTTGATCTGGACCTGGGGGTCGAGCACGCCATCGACCCCGCGCGGCTCGACCTCGCCTATCTGCGTCGGCGGGCGCAACTCGACGGGCAGTCCTGGGCGCGGCGCGAGGGGGCCGAAGACGACATCGGTCCGCTTGCCTATCAATGGTGGCGCCAGATTTGGCTGGCGGAGGGGGCGCCCTTCTGGGCGGGCAGGAATTGGATCGCTGACCACCATCTTCATCACTTGACTCGCCGCCGCCACGGGGGAGCGTTGCGGTTCCTGACGGTCAAGCTGAGAGGTGATCGGTTATCGGCCAAGTTTTGGCTCGCGCGTCGGATGCTGGCGGGAGGGGTTAGACTCATCGCCGACCGAGCCAAGAACCTGGGCAGGGTCGTCCTGGGTCCCTATTGGACATCCCGACCCCGGGGGCGAGGCCGGCGCGAAGCCGAGCGGTTGGCCGTCGTCGCCTTCGGCTTCATCGGGGACCTGGTCATTCTACAATCGGTGCTGAGAGGGCTGATCCAGGCCCATCCAGGGGCACAGATTCACGTGCTGGTCCCCGAATCGGGCAAGGTGTTATTCGGAGACCTTCCAGGCGTGAATCTGACCGTCTTGCCCAGCCTCAAGCCCGCTTCACGCCAGGCTATCCGTTGGCTGCGCGATTGGTTGGAGGGGGTGTCACCCGACGTCATCGCCGCGCCGTATCTCCACGAGCCGTGGGGTCCGACGCTGACCGCGATCCGCAGGCCGCCGTGCCCGATATTTGGCTTTGATCGCGATCATGGCCTGCCCCGCATGCGCCAGGTCCAGCGGCTGACCGTGCAAGTCCACAAGAACCTCGAATTGCACGAGTCGGAAAACCTCTGTCAGCTTTTCGCGGAAGTCGGCCTGCCCTGCGAGGCCGTGCCCGCGCAGCTCGCGCCCGATCCTCGAACCCAGGAGCGGATCGAGGCTGATGGGTGGCTCGCCGGGGGATCTCCCGAGAAAGCCGGCTCCCTGATCATGCTCAATCCCGACGCGGGCCATCCGCAAAAGGAATGGACCGACGCGGCGTGGACCGAGCTGATTGGGACCATCCTGGACTGGACCGACGCGCGAATAGTCGTCAACTCCTTCAAACCGCGACCCCATTTGGAATCGAACGTGACCGAATCGGGGGACCGCGTGCATTGGCTTCGGGCCGCGCCGTTGGAAGAACTCGCGGCCTGGCTCTCCCGCTGCCGGCTGATCGTGACCGTCGACGCCGGCCCGCAGCATCTTGCCCACGCCCTGGGCGTCCCGAGCCTGACGCTCTACGGCCCCATGGACGAACGGCGCTGGACCGACCGCTGGCAACGGCCCATCCACCACGCGATCCGCGCCTGCGCGTTCGACCTGACCGACGAAGAACGCCGCGGCCTGCCGCCCAACTCAATGGTGGAGCTGATCCGGGTGGGGGACGTGTTTGATAGGGTCAAGGTGTTGATAGAGCAGACTGGAGGAATAGAACACTGATTTTACGGATTTTATGGATTAACACTGATAAAGCGACAGGCAGATAGTTCTATCGAGCATCTGACTAATCGGGTGGAAGTCAGCCAATCATCCTTATTCTCTTATCCGTAAAATCCCTTGATCCTTCATAAAGTTGGATAAACAGCTCGACAGAAAGGGTGGTACCATCGGGAGTGTTGTGGTGCTTTGAGTTAGCCTATTTCCCGCAGTTCAGAGCTTAGAAGTGCCCGTTTTCGATGAAATTTGCATTTTTCGGGTAAAAGTCTGCACTACATTTTGAATTCTTTTGGGTCGGTTCGGCAGTGGAA
>CAUZJO010000112.1:0-15941 GCA_963580245.1 Candidatus Sumerlaeia bacterium
AATGTCATGCGCCAAATGGTCGTGGATTTGGGGATGGAACCAATCGTTCCTCCAAAGCGCAACCGGATGTATCCTTGGGAATATGAGCGGGAAATGTATAAAAAATGCAATGAAGTGGAGCGGCTTTCCCGTCGTTTGAAAGGCTTTCGTCAGATCTTTTCCCGTTTTGAGAAGTTGGCCGATATAAACCGGTCGGGATCAATGCCGACGCTCGAGGAGGCGTAATGCACGACGACACGGGCACTTGGCTTGCCTGGGGCCCGGGGGCGTCATCGGCGCCCATCCTTCCGGTCGGTGGTTAATCTTCGGCCATGGGAACCCATCCCGGAGTCCGGCCGATCGCTTCCAGACCCTCGCGGGCAACGCGGGCCAGCAGGCCGTAATCGGGACTGTAGGCCAAGATGGTGTGGCCTTTCTTCTTCTCTTCGGCGAGCTGTTCACCCGTGAACATATTCATCCTGGTCGCCACGTTGTGTTGGCGGCCCAGCTCCAGCGTCTTCTGAATGATCGCGTCCACCTGCGGATACTCGTTCCATTTCATGGGTTCCAGACCCAGCGAGAGGCACAGGTCGCACTGGCCCATAAACAGGCCATCGATGCCCGCAATCGAGTCGATCTCCTCCAACTCGTCGACCGCCTCCTTGGTCTCGATCATCACGATGACGATCGTGTTGTCGTTGGCGGCGCGGAGATAGGCGTCGGTGTTGACGGTGTAGTCCGAGGCCAACAGCGGGCCAAACCCGCGCACGCCCTGGGGCGGATACTTGACGTTGCGCACGATCTCGCGCGCCTCTTTCGCACTCTTGATCATCGGCACTACGACCCCCATGGCACCGAGGTCGATCGAGTGCTGGATGTAATTCATGTCGCCGGGCGGGACACGGATCAGCGGGACGGACCTCGTCCCCTTCATCGCCGTGACCATGCGCTCGACATCCGCCAGATCGAGCGGGTTGTGTTCGGTCTCGATGACGAGCCACTCGAAGCCCAAATTGGCGAGCAAGCCCGCCACATGATGACTCCCCAGCCCCATGAAGCAGCCGATCGCGGCCTCGCCCCGTTTCCATTTCTCGCGCACAGGGTTATCCAACATAATGGCAATCCAATCCTTCCTGGGCTGAGTATCCCAACATCACACACTTGAACCGGTGATTCAGATGGGTTTCGCCGACCCTGTCTGAAACGATATCGATGAGGGTTTCAAGGCCAACTTCGCCCTTGTCGAATCTGCCAATGCGGCGACCGTGGCTGAGGACCACGATGCGGTGTGAGAAGTAGTCCCACCTCAACATTCCCGATGGTTTAGACGGATTTGAACAAAATCAATCCTCCGTATCGTGCGATCACCCGAAAAATCACCCGACTGAATGGATTACTGCGGGAAATGGGCTAGCGTTGTGACGTGGGATCAATTGCTTCCTGCAATGGTTAAGACCTACATGTTGGAACTTGAGCAAAGCGGGAAGACATTCGATACCGTCCGGTTGGACTTGGCCCCCGTCAAGTTGACCTGGCGTTACATGGTCGAGAACTACCCCGAACAGGTCCGACCCCCGACGCGGATCAAACTCAAGGCCCATCCGAAGCGAGAGATAGAATGCCTGAAACCGTTCGAGGTGGTGGCGCTACTCGATTGGCTTCGGGAAAAAGCCCCGGACCTGTGGCCGATGGCCTGTCTTCAAGCCCTGGCCGGGCTTCGCATGACGGAAGCGGCGGCACTCAGGGTTCAGGACGTGGACTTCCAGAGTCAAACGGTCGAGGTGGCCGACACGGGTCATCATCGACCCAAGAATCGGAACTCATATCGAACGATTCCGGTATGCCGGGATGTGGCCCAAGCGTTGAAGGTGGCCGTGGCGGACCAGCGGGTGCGACCCGCCACCGGCGAACTGTTCACCAACCGGCTTGGGAATCTGTGGGTCAAGTCGGCGATAAATCACCGTTGGACGCAAACCCTTCGGCGGGCGGCGCGTGAATTGAATTGCCCCCGGCTGGCCCAAGTGCAAGCCCACAGGCTTCGGGCGGCCTTCGCGACAATGGCGGACTAAGCGGGTGTTCCCGACCGGGTGCTCAAAGCCTATCTGGGCCATTCAAGCGGCGATGTTCTGGGTGGGCATTATCGACGGATCGATCTGGCCGAACTTCGAGCGGTTTCAAGCCTGATGGATGGAGGGACAGAATCAACGCGATGGATTCTGGCAAAATCCTGGCAACCCGCCAAATCGTGTGGTTGTAAAGTGTTGGGTTCATTAGGATTACATGTCGGAAGCCGCGTGACTCTGGATCCAGCGCCAACTTGCCGGTGTCGCGGCGCAATCTCGGCGGGCCAGCGGGCAGTCCGCGCATCGGGCGCGCGGCTTGCAGAAATGGTGGCCGATGTGGACCAGTTGGGCGTGGTAGTCGTTGTAGAGCTCAACCTCGGGCCGCAGGTGGGCGCTGAACCACCGGCGGGCTTCGTCATACGTGGTTTTCTCGCCAAACAGTCCGTGACGCCGCCCGATCCGCAGCGTGTAGGCATCGATCACGAACGAGGGGCGGCCCAGCGCGTAGAGGAGAATCGAGTCGGCCGTCTCGGGGCCGACGCCGTGGACCTCGAGCAATGCCTCGCGCAACTGCTCGTCGGACATGCGGGCCAGGTCTTCGAAACGCCCGCGTCCGCCCGGGGCGAAGAATCCGGCCACGGCGACCAGTCGGCGGGCTTTGACGTTGAAATAACGGGCCGGCTGGATCAGCGGCGCGATTCGCTCGGGCCGCCGGCGGGCAAGCTTGGCCAGGTCCAGCAGGTCGGCCCCGCGGAGGTTCGCCAGCGCCTGCTCGACGTTCCTCCATGCCGCGTTCTGGGTCAGGATCGCGCCGATGATGATTTCGTCGCGGCCGCCGTTGGGGCCGTCGTGGTCGCGGGGCCACCAGTTGAACGGGCCCGCCGCCGCGCGCATGCGCTCATAGAGCCGCGGGGCGAGGGCCTTGGAGGGATCGGCGCGAGGGGTCATCGGTTCAGAAGAAGGAAGACTGGCGCAGGATGGTCAGCTTGCGCCGCGCCCCGACTGAGACGATCGGGATGTCCACGCCCAGCAGCTCCTCGATCCGCCCGACGTATTTCTGTGCCTGAAGCGGCAGGTCATGGTAATCGCGGCACTCGGCCGTCACGCTTTGCCAGCCTTCGGCCTCCTCATAGACGGGTCGGCATTGGGCCAACAGTTCCTGGTCGAGCGGGATATGCTCCAGCCGCCGGCCGTCGGGACCCTCGTAATGGGTGCACAGCTCGATGCGGTCGAGGCCATCGAGCACGTCGAGTTTAGTCAAGGCGACCTTGGTGACGCCGGTCACCTCGATGGAGCGGCGCACGACCGCCGCGTCGAACCAGCCGCAGCGTCGCGGGCGCCCGGTCGTCGCGCCGAATTCGCCGCCAGCTTCGCGGATCGTCTCGCCCAGCGCATTGTCGAGTTCAGTTGGGAACGGCCCCTCTCCGACGCGGGTGGTGTAAGCTTTCACCACGCCGAGGACTTCGTCAATCCGTTGCGGGGCCACGCCCAGGCCCGTGCAGACGCCGCCGGTCGAGGGATTGGAGCTGGTCACGTACGGGTAGGTGCCAAAGTCGATATCGAGCATCACGCCCTGCGCCCCCTCGGCCAGCACCCTTTTGTTTTCCCGCAAGTATTGATTCACGACGGCGACCGAATCGCAGAGCAGGGGAGCGACGAGCGGTTGGACTGTCCAAACTTGATCCAGCAGTTCGTCAGTCGTGGGCAGGCTCTCATCGTAGACGTGCTTGAAAAGGGGCTGATAAAAGTCGATCAGGGTGCCGATCTTGGCCCTCAGTCGGTCCTTGGAGCGATAATCGCCCAGGCGCACGCCCTGGCGGGCCACCTTGTCGGCATAGGCACTGCCGATCCCGCGGCCCGTGGTGCCGATTTTGCCCTTTCCGCGCCGGGCCTCGTGGGTCAGGTCCAGGCGCTTGTGGATGGGCAGGATCATGTGGGCCGCCTCGCCCAGACGCAGTCGGCCGCGAACATCGTGGCCGGCCCGCTCCAGCATCGCGACCTCTTCCTGTAAAACCAGCGGATCGACGACCACGCCGTTGCCGATCAGGCATATCGAGCGGGGGTTGAGAATGCCCGAGGGGATCAGGTGCAGGATTGTTTTTTGGTCGTCGACGACGATCGTGTGGCCGGCGTTGTTCCCGCCCTGATAGCGGGCGACGACGTCGGCCTCGGCGGCGATCAAGTCGGTGATTTTACCCTTGCCTTCGTCGCCCCACTGGCAACCCAAGACCACGAGCAATGACATTAAATTACCCCCCTCCCGACAGGGGTGTGTTGGGACGGCCACGCTGGTGCGACGCGGCGTCGAACACACACGAATACCAAAGTCTAGGGTCGGGTTGGCGCCTTTGCAATCTAATCTTTAAAAACAGGGTTTTGCCCCTGAGAATTAGGCCCGTGGGCCGGCCCCGCGGGGGGCGCAAACGGCACGGAATCCCATTGCATGTCATCGAGTGGTGTGGAATGGATAGGGGCGTCTCAAGAACACGCCAAAGGCGTCAGTCCCCCCGCCGAGGGGTCGGAAGATGCGACCGATGAGGCTCAAGACCGTTGCCCGATCTCGAAACCAACTCGCGCGGCATCCCTAACTTGGAGCAGATTGACTGGCCCGCCGAATTTCCGATCCTCGATCGCTCGATCTTCTTTAACCACGCCGCCGTGGCGCCTATCCCGGCCCGCTCGGCCGAGGCGCTTCGCCTCTTCGCCGACGAGGCCGCCCTGGAGGGAGCGAGCGCGTGGGGGCGGTGGGCCGAACGGCTCAAGGCGACGCGCAAGGCCGCCGCCTCCCTGCTGGGTTGCGACCTGGACGAAATCGGGTTCGTCCACAACACCACCCACGGCCTGTTGTGCTTGGCCAACTCGCTCCCGTGGCGGCCGGGGGACAACATCGTGGGGATCGAGCATGAGTTCCCGGCCAACGTCCATCCCTGGCGAAATCTGAGGCGGCTGGGCGTGGCGTTGCGGACCGTCCCTGAAAGCCCCGACTACCGCTACGGGATCGACGATTTCGCCGAGCGGATCGACTCGCGAACGCGGTTGGTGACGACCTCGCTCGTGAACTACTCGACGGGGTATCGATTGCCGGTCGAGGAGATCAGCCAGCTTTGTCGCGAACGGGACATCTTGTTTTGCCTGGACGCGATTCAGGGCGTGGGGGCCATGCCCACCCGTCCGGGCGAGCTGGGGTGCGATTTCCTCGTCGCCGACGGCCACAAGTGGATGCTCGGCCCCGAGGGGATCGGCTTGCTCTACGTCCGCAAAGAGCGTATGGATGTGTTCAACGAGGCCATGACCGGGTGGGTCGGGCGGGTCCGCTCGTGGGACTACGGGGACCTGGAGCAGCCCCTGGCCTCTACGGCCCGGCGATTCGAGGAAGGATCCTACAATATGGCCGGCGCGGCGGCGTTGGGCCAGTCGCTGGCTTTGATCGACGGCCTCGGGATCGGGCGTGTTTGGGACCGGTTGGATAGCCTGACGGCGCGGCTGGCCGAAGGCTTGACGCGAAAGGGATACCAAATCACCTCCCCACGCGGCAAGGGCGAGCGATCAGGCATCATCGCCGCGACGCGTGAGGGGCTCGACCCCGAGGTCTGCGCCCGGCGGCTGGTGGACCGTGACATCCACATCAGCGCCCGCCGCGGCTGGCTGCGTTTCTCACCCCACTTCTATAATCAGCCCGAACAGGTCGATAGGGTTCTCGATGCATTGGGTTGATCGACGACCAGAGCCGTCTCTGATCCATTCCAAAAGTTTCCGAGAATGCCCGACCCTTGATGATCATCACCCGTTCAAATTGCTCCGAGCCCATCCCTGACCGATCATCGAAGCATCCGATAGCGCTAACAGACAGGGGGCCAGGGGTCGAAACGGTACTGATGGGCAGGAATCCGCACGGATTTCATTGTAAAAAGCCCGCCTTTTAGGATAAACTACAGTAGTGAAGTTATGTCGAGCATGGCTCGGCTTATTTGAAGGGATGAATCTGGTGATCACGGGAATGCGCGGCAGTAGCGAAAGAGCGTTCACGTTGGCTGGTTTTCGCAAGATGCGTCGCCGTCAACGGCTGGCTTACAGTTCACCATTCGGTGGGGTGCTGTTTTTCGCCATGGCCGCCGTCGCCCAGTTCGGCTTCTCCAGTCAGACTGCATTCGCTGCCGGCGAAACGACCCCTTCGGAACCGGTTGTCGCATCCGCGGCAACGGACACCCTTCCGGATGCGGCGCCCGAACTCATCGCCCTACGGATCGTGCCCGAGGAACCCGCCTTGTGGGGGCGCGCGGCTTCTCAGCAATTCGTTGTCATGGGCGACTTTGGGGATGGTCTCGAACGCGATGTGACCTCGCAAAGTCGGTTCACCGTCTCCGATCCCGACCTTGCGCAAATCGACGAATCAGGAAAACTCATCGCGCTGGCGGAGGGTCAGTTGGAGCTGGAGGTTGCCCTTGGCGGGCATTCGACGCGCGCGCGCGTGCTAATCGAGGGCGTGAATGAACAACGGCCCTTCAGCTTCGCGCGCGACATCGGCGGGCTTCTGACCAAGCATGGGTGCAACGCGACCGATTGTCACGGCAGCGTCAAGGGCCGAGGCGGCCTCAAACTCTCGCTGAACGTATTGAAACCGCAAGCCGATTACGAATGGATCACCAAGGGCGGGGTCTATCAGGTTCTGACCGAGGAAGTCGAAGGCGAAAGGGTTCCGCGCATCGATCTCGACGACCCGGAACAGAGCCTGCTGCTCTTGAAGCCGACGTTTGAAGTGGAACACGAGGGCGGCAAACGCTTTCGGAAAGACTCGGAAGACTACGCCAAGATACGCGAGTGGATCGCTCGGGGCGCGCCCTATGAAGAGGAGGGCACGGGAGCGCAACGGATCGAGAGACTCGAGGTTTACCCCCGCCTGACCGCTTTGAAAGCCGATACGAGCCGGCAACTGGTGGTAACGGCCTATTTCTCTGACGGTCGCGGACAGGATATGACCGGCGATGTCCGCTACGAAGTCGTGAATCGAGAAGTGGCCAAGGTCAGCTCGACCGGCGTGGTCCAGGCGAGAGGCAAGGGGGAGACGACGCTGGTGGTGCGGGCCGCGGGTCGCACGGTCAATGCCCGCGTCGGTGTCATCGGCGAGCCCGTTCCCGATTACCCCGTCCTAGAGGAACGCAACTTCATCGACGAGCACGTCTTCGCCAAACTCAAAAAGTTCAACATCCCTCCCTCGGGGCCGGCCGCGGACGCGGAGTTCCTGCGGCGCGTGTGCCTGGACCTGACCGGCACCCTGCCGCCCGCCGGCCGGGTGCGGGAGTTTCTGGCCGATACCGATCCGAAAAAACGCGATCGGCTCATCGACGTGTTGCTCAACACGCCCGAGTACGTGAACTACTGGACGTATCGTTTCGCCGATCTGTTCCGCGTCTCTTATTTCCACCAAAGCAGTAACAAACGCGCCGAAATGTATTGGCACTGGATTCGGGAATCGGTCGCCCAAAACAAGCCGTTCGACCAGATGGCCAGGGAGCGAATCGGCGGTCAGGGCTTTACCGCGCCCACCCGCCACTATCACCACGGTGGAGGCGAAATGCCGCTGCCCTCCAACGAGATGGCCGAAAACGTCGTGTTATTCATGGGCCGGCGTCTGGATTGCGCACAATGTCACGACCACCCTTACGAATCCTGGACCCAGGACCAGTTTTGGGGGATGACGGCGTTTTGGGGGCGTTTGACGCGGCTGGGGTGGTCGGGATCGCTGATGGTCCATTTTGATGATCCCGACGGGCACGGTGAGATCGGCCAGGGCGAAAAGGTGATCCATCCGCGGCGCAAGCTGGAAGTCGCGCCGAGTTTCCTGGACGGTCGCACGCTGGCCGAGGACAAACTGCATGATCCGCGCCGCTATCTCGCCGACTGGATGACGAGCCATCCACATTTTGCCGAGTCGACCTCCAATCGCATCTGGAGTTATTTTTTCGGCAGGGGCCTGGTTGACCCCGTGGATGATTTCCGCTCCACCAACATGGCGACCCATCCGGAACTGTTGGAGGCGCTGGCGCAACGTTTCCGGCGGAACGGACATGATTTGAAAGACTTGATTCGTGAGATCTGCCGGTCCAATGCGTACCAGATGTCCGGCGTTCCAACCGGCGTGAACCTGGATGACGAACTGAACTATTCGTGGTCCAGGCCGCGCGCGTTGGACGCCGAGGTGCTCTTTGACGCGATTTCCCAGGTGACCGATGCGTATGGGGATTTTGGCGAGGCCCACACCCAGCGACGGGCGGTCACTCTGATTTGTCCCGATCGTCATCCTTTGCATGTGCTCGATATCTATGGGCAGCCGGACCGTTCGGTGATCCCCGAGCGCAAGAACGAACGAAATATGGAACAAGCCCTGCACGTCTTGGCCGGGTCCACTTATACAAACAAAATCAAGAAAGAGGGAGGCCGGGTTGAGCGGCTTCTCGGCGCGGGCGCGTCGGACCGAGAGCTGATCGAGGAATTCTACCTGGCGGCGCTATCGCGCTTTCCGGAGGAACCGGAGAACGCTCAACTTGAAGCCATGATCGAGGGGCGACCGGAGCGTAAGGAAGCGGTCGAAGACCTGCTCTGGGGGATTCTCTCGTCACCGGAATTCGCCTATAATCATTGAGATTGGATGGAGGAGGAACATGAACCATTCGGGCTGCGCATCATTTAGAAAAGCCAATTTGAATCGCCGCGCCTTTCTGCGGGCGGGGTCTTTAAGCCTGTTGGGCATCGGCATGAGCGACTTCTTCAGGCTGCAAAGCGTGATGGCCGCCCAGGGTTTGGAGAACGAGCTGAATCGCGCGAAGGCGAAGGCTTGCATATTGGTCTTCCTGAACGGCGGCCCATGTCAGGTGGATATGTGGGACCCCAAGCCCACCAGTTCCTTTCGCCCGATCTCGACCAACGTGTCCGGCATCCAGGTCTCCGAACTGCTTCCCCGCGTCGCCAAGCAGATGGACAAGTTGGCCTTGATTCGTTCGATGTTCTCCGAGGAGATCGACCACCCCGAAGCCATCCATTACGCGATGACGGGACACCGCCAGAACCCCGCGATGCGGTTCCCCAGCCTGGGGTCGATCGTGGCCAAGGAGATGGGTTCGCACAAAGGCATCCCCCCATACGTCATCGCCCCCGGTCGATCTTCGCGCCATTTCGGTTCGGCGTTCTTGGGGGCTGAATATGAGCCGTTGAACGTCCCCAAGACCGACGAAGGGGAGTTCGAGCTACCCGACCTTACCCTGCCGAGCGATATTTCGGTCGAGCGCATCGAAGACCGCCGGTCGTTTCAGCAAGTCGTGGCTCGGCTCTATCGCGAGAAACGGCCCCTGGCGGAATTCGATAAACTGGACGCATTCAGTGCCAAGGCGCTCGAGATGATCTTGTCTCCGGCCGTCGAGGAGGCGTTCGACCTTTCCCGCGAGCCCGAGAAGATGCGCGACGCCTATGGCCGGCATGGATTCGGTCAGAGCACGTTGCTGGCCAGGCGGCTGGTCGAGGCGGGGTGCCGGTTCGTGACGGCCTCGGGTGGTTTCTCGTGGGATACGCACAAGGACCATGACGCGCAAATCCGTGACGAGGGCGTCCCGCCCCTCGATCAGGCCCTTGCCGCGCTTCTGGAGGACCTGAAACAGCGGGGCCTGCTTGAATCGACCGTCGTCATCACCATGGGCGAGTTTGGTCGCACAACACACGTCAACCCCGACAGCGGCCGCGACCATTGGCCCCATTGTTGGTCGATGGCGATCGGGGGCGGTGGCATCCAGGGCGGCCAGGTCGTGGGCGCCAGTGACGAGCGAGGCGCCTATATCGCCGACCGCATGGTGAGTATCGGCGATCTGCACGCGACGATCTATAAGGCGATGGGCGTCGATTGGGAAAAGACCTACATGTCCCCCGTCGGCCGGCCCATCAAGATCGCCAACTCGATTGACGATCAGACTGGTGTGCCACTCCATGAACTGATCTGAGCATATCGAAGGGAGCGGCGGGAGGCGGCTTCCGGGGCGCGATCAGTTCCTTGATATCTCGAAAGCGACCTGAACACCGTCAAGCATCCGTAATGTTCACCAAAAGATTTCTGACTCCCATTCTGATTTTGCCGCTGTTCACCGCGTGGCCGTTGCGCGCCCAGGAAGTAAGCTACATCTATCCGCTCGGAGGCCAAAGGGGCGCCGTGGTGACCGCGGAGGTCGGCGGCGCGCTGCTCGATCATCCCGATACCGCGGTATGGTTCAGCTCCGGGCCGCAGGTCTTTGCTTTGGAGCCCGATTCACCAGGTAGCGCTGGGCGCGCGCCAAGGCTATCGAAGAGTTCCACGGGATTGATCGGGCAGATCCTTCTGTCAGGGGACGACTCCACGGCCGTCTTGCAGTTGAGCATCTCGCCCGACACCCCGGTTGGGGCCCATTCGTTCCGATTCTTGACGCCGCGGGGTCTCTCCAACGCCATCTCGTTCTGGGTCATCGAGGATGACGTCGTCGCCGAGACCGACGCCGCGCATGATACGCCCGGCGCCGCGCAGCCGGTCCCCTTTCCGGCCGTGATCAGCGGCAGGGCCAGTGAGCCGAACCAGTTGGATTACTATGCCATCGAGGTCGGCGCGGGTGAGGAGTTGACCTTCCGGGTCCAGTCGGCCGGGGCGGGATTCGACCCGCAACTCGAGCTCCTGGAACCCGGCGGCAGTTGGTTCGATCCCGATGAGTTGACCCTGCTCAAGTTTAATGATGAACCGGTTTCCCCCCATCTCTCGCGCGACCCGCATTTCACCTACCGGTTCGACCGGGCGGGGCGATACCTGCTGCGCATCGGTTCGATGGAGAACAGCGAAGGTTTCAAGGATGGCGGGCCGAGTTTCATGTATCTGCTGCGGATCACCCGCTCGGACAGCCCCGGTCCGCCGGTCTCTTATGCTCTGGGCCAGTGGAAGCGGCATCTGGGCCCCAACCACCTGAAACAGCTTTGGGCGCGGACCGTCGAGACGCCGAATTCCAGACAGCCGGCGGAAGAGGAGGCCGACCCCGCCTCCTCGGGCGAAGGCATTCCCGAAGCCGATGCGAACAAAGCCGCGCCCGTGGAACCCGCTCCGGAAGCCCCGGTTGAGCTGCCCGTCGTGCAAGAACTGGACGGCCACAACGGTGCCGCGGAGCAAGCCCAAGAGGTCGCGCTCCCCGTGATTATTGAGGGAACGATCGATCACCCCGACGACGTGGATTTCTACAAGTTCAACGTCAAGGCGGGCGAGGGTATGGCCTTTGAAATCGAAACCCCGAAGAAAGGCCCCCCGTTGTTCAATCCCCGCATGGGCGTCTTTGACGAAAACGGAGACGAAGTCCTGACCAACATCTACAAGCGGCTCGTTCGCAACTTTACGTTCTACGCCAAGGACTTGATGCCAAAGACGATTTACACGTTCAAACTGGACGGCCAATACTTTTTGGAAATCCGCGACATTACGTCACGGATGGGTGAACCGGATTTCAAATATCGCCTGCTGATTCGCCGCCAAGTCCCGCATATGGGGGGGATTTCAGTTGCCGTGGACCGGGTGAATCTGCGGCCGGGCGAGGCGCAAAAGTTGGCGGTGACCACGCGCCAAGAAGAGGGCTACAGCGGCGAGATCGCCATCGCCATCGAGAACCTGCCGCCTGGGGTTCACGCCGTGACGGGCGCCGAAGTCGAGCCGGACAAAGCCCCCCATCCCGATGAAGGCCTGAAGGACCAATTCATGCCGAAGACCCAGGAGGTCACCATCATGCTGCTTGCCGACGAGGACGCCCCACTCACGCCGTTTCCCCAAACGTTTCGCATGACGTTCCGCTCGGTCGTCGAGGGCAAACCCGGTCCCGCCCTGCCGGCGCGCGACGTACTCATCATGGTCATCCGCCCCGAAGCGGAACCTCAGCCATAACGGATTGGATGGCGGTCCGATGCCGACTGCGAGGCCCTAAAACCGTCGATGGGCCGGTTGCGAGTCCGTCTTTTCTCGGCCCTGGCCACC
The DNA here is from genome assembly GCA_963580245.1 of Candidatus Sumerlaeia bacterium. Taxonomy (GTDB): domain Bacteria; phylum Sumerlaeota; class Sumerlaeia; order MVZB01; family MVZB01; genus CAUZJO01. The sequence goes on from CAUZJO010000112.1 coordinate 12,058, forward strand.
GGATCGAGTGATCCCAGACGGATTCGCATCCGTGTTGGCTGGGTGACCTACGGAGTTAACCGGAGGACCGCTATTTCGAGCCGCCGCCTCCGCGATAACCCAGGCTCTCGACGTAGAAGATGTCCCCCGGACTGATCGTCCCATTGGTCGGGTCGTAATACCGCGGGCGGGGGCCGTTCCAGAAGAGCAAATCAGGCCCGCTCGACTGGAGCAGGTAGCGATAAAAAAACTGGGTCCTTTCGTTGTCGTGGTGCCACACGAAGCTGGAAAAGAACGGGTCACCGTCGCTGACCCCGTGATTGTAAATCCGCCGCGAGGAGCCGCGCATGAAAAAACTGGCCTGTTCCACGTCGAAGTTGAAACCGTGGGCCTTACGCCGCTTGAAGGCCTCGGTGTTGAAGACGTCGAACGGGACCGAGGTCATGTAGGCCACCGGGCTGGTCAGAAGCCGCCCGGGACCGTGTTCAACGCCGTCGAAATCGGTCCAGCGGATGAAATCGAGCGTCCCGTGATAGTTTCTCGGCTTCGCCTCCTCGGGACTGTCGCTGTGGTCCGAGATGATCCAGACGTTGTCGACCTGATAGGCCTCCATCGCGATGACGAGCGAACGCAGGTCGGCCTTGACCCGCGAGACTTTTGCGCGCATCTGCGCCTCGAGGAAGTTGGGAACCGCGATCGCCGCCAGGATAGCGATGATGGCGACCACGATCAATAGCTCAATCAGCGTAAAGCCGAATCGTTGGGTATTTCGCATGGCTCTTAAACCTCCGTGATGGGACTTTGAGGATTATCGGCAAAACCGCCAATACCGTCCCCGAAACTGTTTATGCCTTTCGCCCGCGCGAACGACTGACAAGGCACTTAGGATGTCCTTGATGCTGACTGTCCTCCGTTCGCCATGCCGTACATCTCGTATTTTGGCAACCGTCTCAAGGTAATCCAAGTGCCTGCGCCTCGTCAACCGAAAAGAATCGCCATTTCTTGGAGAGGGCGCATCTCACGGCTCCGTGAGATGCGCCCTCAAGGCCCTCGGTCAAAAGTATACAGCGGGCCGCAAAGGTTATAGTATGGTCAATGTCCGTTGATCACTTAATCGGTCTCGATAAGGCCGACGTGCGAAGGGCCGCATTGAAATGGGGAAAAAGCGTCGGGAAAAGCAGCCCTTGAAGGCCGGCGCCGCCACATCGAAAAAGCCCGCCGATCGGCCAAAGCCGACCAAACGCCGTCTGTGGCTCTATCGCTCGGTCGCGGTCCTCGTTCTCCCTGTGTGCATCCTTGTCGTTCTCGAAATGGTGATGAGGGCGTCCGGAATCGGCTTGCCGACCCGCTTTGTCACAAAACGGACGATCAGCGGCGCCAAGGCCACCGTCGATAACCCCCTGTTCACGCGTCAATTCTTCCCCGCCGAGATCGCGCGCGTACAAGACCCGCTCGTCGTCCCGGTCCACAAGGCGTCCGGCACTTATCGCATCTTCGTCTTCGGCTCCTCGGCCGCGATGGGCGACCCGGCCTCAAACTACAGCTTCAGCCGCATTCTTGAAGTCATGCTGCGCGATCGTTACCCGGACATAAACTTCGAGGTCTTCAACGCGGCCATCACCGGCATCAATTCGCACGTCGTCTACCCGATCGCCAAGGCATGTCTCGATCTTGACGCGAACCTCTGCGTTGTTTATGAGGGCAACAACGAGGTCATCGGACCCTACGGGGCCGGGACGATTTTCTCCCCAATCTCGCCGAGCTTGTCGTTCATCCGAGCCGACATCTTTTTGAAATCATTAAGAATCTCGCAATCCTTGGGCAGACTGATCGGATCGTGGCGCTCGGATGACACGGAGAAACTGTGGAGTTGGGGGCTGGAGCTGTTCAATGAAACGCGACTCAGCCCCGACGACCCGCGGATGGAGATCGTCTACCGGCACTTCGAGAAAAACCTGACCGACATCTGCCGAATCGGGCGCGCGCGCGATGTGCCCGTCCTGCTCTGCACCGTCGCGACCAATATCAAGGACTGCCCTCCTTTCGCCTCGCTGCACAAAACGGAATGGGGGCGTGCAAAGCCGGAGGACGCGCGGAAGTGGACCGAGTTCCATGAGAACGGGATTCAACTCCAATCCGAAGGCCAATTTGACCGGGCGATCGCGGAATACGCGCGGGCCGGGCGGCTTGATGATCAGTACGCCGACTTGCATTACCGTCTCGCTGATTGTTACACCGAGCTGCAACAACACGATGAGGCGCGGACGCATTACAAGAAGGCTCGCGATCTGGACGCGCTGCGCGTCCGGACCGATGGGCGGATGAATGACATCGTGCGCCAGATGGCCGGTCGATTCCCAAAACACGCGGTGTTGGTCGATTTCGAAGAGGATCTGGCCGCGCACGCCGTCGGGGGTTCGCCGGGTGAGGATTTCTTCCACGACCACGTCCACCTCAACTTCCCCGGCAACTATCTGCTCGCCCGATCGGTTTACGAGCGGGTCAGCGAGTTCCTCCCCGAGATACGGGAGCAGATTGAAAGCGACTTGGTTGGTACGTCTGAAGACGAATGCGCGCGGCGGTTGGCGTTCACCCCATGGAACCGGCAGAGGATCTTGCTGAGTATGTTGTCGCGGTATCGGCGCGAGCCGTTTGTCGATAAACCGGACAACGCGAAGTGGATGGCAAAGTGGGAGCGCGAGTTGGGGGAGATCGAATCCGTTGCGTTCGACGAAGTGCTCGAGGATTCGGCGCGGTGCTATCGCGAGGTGATCGAGATGAACCCCACGGATCGGGTCCTACGTTATTTCCACGCGGAGCTGCTGGCGCTACTCAAGGATTTCGATAAGGCCGCCGCCGAATTGACGCGCATCTGCGAGAATGTTCCGCAATGGCTCGATCCGTTCGTGCTGTTGGGCAACGTTTATGTTCAGTCGGGCAAACCCGATCAGGCCCTGGAACGATACCACCAAGCGCTGCGCATCTCGCCGGGCAACTCGGCGGTCTATAACAACCTGGGCGAGCTCCACTTCCGCCGGAGGCGGCTCGAGAAGGCCCTGGACTATTTCTCAATCGCCCTGAAGAGACGGCCGGGGCACGTGGATTCGCATTACAGCGTCGCCAAGGTCCTGATGAAACAGGGGAAGTTGGATCAGGCGGCCGAGCATTACGGCACGGCCCTGAAGCTCGAACCGGCCTCGCCGGTCCCCCATATCTATCTGGGCAACGTCTTGATTCAGCAGGGCCAGGCGCGCAAGGCCGTCGCCCACCTCACCGAAGCCCTGCGCCTCGCCCCCGACCGCGCCGACGCGCACTTCCACCTGGCCAACGCCTACGGCCGTCTGGGCCTCGAGCAAAAGGCCCGCGAGCACCTCATCCACGCCAAACGCCTCGACCCGCAAAGGTACGAGAAAGTCCCGCTGGTCCGATTCTAACGCGCCCTCTACCCGACTCGTCCCGATGAGAGGGTCACGCGTCCCCCCGCCGGTTCAGGGCGAGGGGAGGACGAAAGCGACAAATCTCGGGTGCGTCCGGCTCAAGTAGTTTCGGTCGTAGTCCGTTGAGACGTATAGGGTTAGCGCACGATGCCGCAACCATTTCCGGAGGCGGTCGGAGGTCCGCGGGCGAGCTATGTAGTCGATCCTGAAAAAGCCCTGCTCAAGCAGCCCAGCCGATCAGAGCTGAACTCGGGTGAACCAGAGGCATCCGTTTTCGACTCGTGATTTACGCCAGACGCAGCAAAAGATAATGAAAAACCGCCGCGTGGGCCAGCAGTTTACTGAAATTCATCCCCGCCGCGCTCCCGATTGCATTGAACGCGTCGCCCTCGGCGTCCCACAGCCGGCAGCGATTCATGCGGTGTTCTTGTTTGAGATGCCCGATTCCCGGTTCGATCGCCGCTCGTC
>CAUZJO010000113.1:0-15928 GCA_963580245.1 Candidatus Sumerlaeia bacterium
CGTCCGCCCCAGATCCGCTATATGCTCATGGATCGCGCCTACGAAGGTAATGTCATGCGCCAAATGGTCGTGGATTTGGGGATGGAACCAATCGTTCCTCCAAAGCGCAACCGGATGTATCCTTGGGGATATGACCGTAAAATGTATAAAAAACGCAATGAAGTGGAGCGGCTTTTCCGTCGTTTGAAAGGCTTTCGTCGGATCTTTTCCCGTTTTGAGAAGTTGGATGTTATGTTTGTCGGTTTTATCTGTTTCGCCCTTGCCGTCGACATGCTCCGTTTGTGTTAACAGGATCTAGTTCTATTCGAGCGTTTATTTATGCGCAGATCCTGAGTCAATTCAGGCGGTTGTGCAGCGATACTCGAAGAACACCGCGAACCATGCCCCGCGCCTTTTGTTCTCAACGCCACGATTGCCGTGATCAGTCGTCTTCCTGTTTGTCCTTCTGGGTGAATTCGGAGAGCCAACGGTCATCCCACAGGGACGGAAACGTGTTCTGCTTGTATGGATGGGCGCGGCAGGCGTCAACATCCAGTTCAATGCCCAGGCCCGACTTCTCCGGCAACATGAACTCACCCTGGCGGCTTGGGTTCCAGCCGCCGACCAAGTCGTTGCGCCAGGGAACGTCATATTGCGAGAAATCCTCCTGGAGCCACAGATTCGGCGTCGACCAATCGAAGTGCAACGCCGCGCACAACGCAACAGGGCCGATCGAGACGTGCGGCGCGACCTGGATGTCCTGCGCCTGCGCCATCGCGGCCACTTTCTTCGCGATCCACAAACCCCCGATATGGCACAAATCGGGCTGTAAAACGTCGACCGCCCGCATCCGCGTGCAACGATAGAAATCTTCCAACGTGCAAAGTCGCTCTCCCGCGCCAATGGGCAATGGCAGCGCTTCTTTGACTTCTTTCAGCAACTCGATGCTGTTGGGCGTCACGGGCTCTTCGTAGAGGGCCGGACGATACTTCTCGAGCCGGCGGCCCATCTCGATTGCACGGCGGACCGACAGACGCCCATGGACCTCGATCAACAAGCTGGGTTCGGGTCCGACGGCTTCGCGAACGGCCGCGACGCGGGCTTCGGCTTCGTCCATTTCAACCGATGTCATTTCTTTCCAGGCCGTCGCGAACGGATCAAACTTCAGCGCGCGGTAACCGCTGGCAACGACGTCTTTCGCCCGCCGCGCAAAATCCCGCGGCGATTGCGCGCCGCCATACCAGCCGTTGGCGTAAGCCCACACGCGATCGTGCGCGCGTCCGCCGAGCAGCTTGTAGACCGGCTGGCCACAGGCCTTGCCGATCAGGTCCCACATCGCAACCTCGACGCCACTGATCGCGGTGAGAATCGTGGCTCCCCCCTGATACTGATCGCGGATCATGTCGCCGATGACGGCCTCGATGTCAAAGGGGTCCACGCCCACGACACGGCGTTCGACCCACTCGCGGATCAGCGTTTCGATCGTTTCTTCCTGCCACTCCAGCGATGCTTCGCCGACACCGGTGAGGCCCGTTTCGGTCGTGAGCCGCACGAACAGATAATTCCGCACGCCTGAGTTGGCCAAGAAGGTTTCCACTCGCTTGATTTTCATGGGTCAAGGCGGCGCGCCTCAAGGGTCCACTCCATCCATGAAGCTCTCATGACGGAAATCTCCCCAAAAACCGGAGCGTCACGTTTAAATCATGCCGGTATCAAAACAAACATCCGGACATTTCACTTGGATGCGCTGATGAGGCCGACGCATCTAAGATAAACACCCCGAATGGGTCGTACGCAAGGAATTCTTATCCGGACGAGGGCAGATCTCAATGTTGCGGATGGGAGCCCGAAATTGGCGACGGACGGCGATGAATGAACATATCTCCGCGTCCTTCGCGCGCTTCTGTACCAATCGTGAACAGAAGACCGCGAGGGACGCGAAGGGCCGACCCCGCCGGATCAGACGTGTTTCCCAGCTCACAAAGCTTCCGAGAGCCTGCAACGTGGAAGACGTCGGCGCGGTCGGTCGATGGAAATCGAGGCAAGTCTCACGCGATCACGTTGAGCAACGACCCCACGGTGCGATCGGCCGCCCTGAGGACGACGGCGGTCGCGCGCAGGGCATTCTCGTTCTCGATCAGGCCGGCGATCCCGTCTTCAAACGTCGGTTCGCTGGACTGGGCCAGTTCGTCGGCCGATTTGGGCTCTTCGGTCCGCTCCTGACGCGGGTTTCCCTCGACGCGCGCGTTGTTATCGGGCTCGGTAACCCGACGCGCCTGTTGATCAGCGCAAGCGTGGGCCTGCACGACGGTTCGTGCCGACGCCTCAAACCCGCGTGTATACTGATCGATCGCCGAAGAGAGTTGATTGATGGCACGGATCATGATGACCCCTCCTAGTGCGGCGTCCCCTATTAATCCGGTCTGGGCCGGTGTTGCGCCGCCGTAAGCGGACCCCGTGGGGCCGCCGGGAACAGTGGGGGTCTCATCCTGAGGCTACCCTTCCTGATCCGTTTATCGACCCGCCGCCGACCCGCGTGAGCTGGTGGCGAATTTGCACCACTTATCGTTACAGCGGCCCGACCGCGGGTGCATCGGTTTGCAACTTTTTTGGCCCAACCCGGCCCGACGGGCTCAAGTGCCCGCCCGCCCCTCGCCGATAAGACTAACGAATCGTCATCCGGCGAGCCCGCCGGAATGCGTTTGGGCATTCCCCCATCGGTGAGGCGAACGATGATCTGCAAACAGTGCGAGTTCAAGAATCCCCGCGGCACCCTGCACTGCACGATGTGCGGCGCCATGTTGGTCAATCTGAACGAGACCGCGGTGGAGGGGGGCGGCGTGGGCGTCATCGGCCACTCCTACCGCTCCCTGCCCACGGGTGGAAACCCCTTCTACCGTCACACCACCCGCGCCAGCTTTTTCCTGATCGCCTGTTTCCCGATGGTCTGCCTGCTCCTGCTGGGGTTGTCGCTGACCGGGCAGACGGTGCGGTGGGCAGAGTCGTTCTTTTATCTCGGAGAAATGAATACGACGCACTGCGCGGTCATCCTGACGGCCTACGGGCTTTTCGTCTACGCGTTTCTGGTCGGCGTTTCGGCTTCCGCCAACGATGCCCCGTTTCTCCCCTATTTCGTGGCCGCGCTGGCGCCGCCTTTGTGGCCGGCGGTTTATGCCCGACTTGAAATGCACGCCTTCAGGAGGCCCTATTTCTATCTGCTCCCTGATGCGGCGATCCTGACCGCGGCCCATCTGCTGTTGAGGGACCATGACTGGGTCACCGTATTCATCGGTCTGGTGATGTTGCCATTCGTCATTTATCACTTGCTTGGGGGCAGGTTTACTTCGTTCGCCCAGATGTTGGGATTCAACGCTTACGCGGCCGTCGCCTGGATTTGTCTCATCCCGGCCGTCTTCGTCGGTTACCTGATGGTTGAGATTGGATTTTCGAGATGTTGGCCGAAACGATCGGCTCGCAGGCGGCTTTTCCCTCTTTGGGGCAGTTGTGGGACGATGCCCTTAGTATATTGTCGGAGCATCTTTACTTCTACCGCACGTAGGGGGTGCTATACGTAGGTGTGATCTCCCTGTTCTGGATGAAGGCCAACTACGAGAACCTCCTCTATCCCCTACCCGACACGGATGACTGACGCGCCGGCTGCGCGTTTAATCGCCCTCAAATGAACGCCGGCCAAGCGATCACGTCTGCACTTTGATTATCGAATCAACCGTAATCAACATAAGGTGTGATGGATTTTAAACCCGTAACGCGCGACCCCCATGAGGGAAGAATCCGCGCGATCCGCAACCCGCGAACCGCGCCTCATCATTCGGATGGCTTGGGCCAGTCGCCGATAAACACACCGGTGGGGAAATGCAGGCTGCGCGGGAGCCACCGCTTGCTGGGATCTCGCGCGAGCGCCTCGATCCCGCCCTGGGCCATATCGGCCAGGCGCGCGTCGGCCAGGTCGGCCTGGGACAGTAGGAAAGCCTCGACGCAGGCCGGGGTGACCGGCGAGCCGTACTCCAGCGTCCCGTGATGCGACAGGATGCAGTGGAACAGTTTGCTTAATTCTTCCCCGGCTGATTCGTAAGGCGGGGTTTCCATCAGTGGCACCGCTTCGTGCCGGACCACCGCGTAGCTGATCGCCAGGTGCCCCTCCCAGGAATTGGCGTCGGTCGTCACCGGAAGCGGTTCGAGCCGGTAGGTTTCGACCTTCCCGATATCGTGAAGCAGGCCCGCGGCCGTCAGCAGCTCGCGATCGATCGGCAGCGTTTCGCTGTTAAACGTCAGACCCGGGCCAGTGTCGCTCGCGTAACTTTCAGCCATCGCGAGCGCCAGGCTTGTCACGTTAATCGTGTGTTCGAGCAACCCGCCGGGGTAGTTCTGGTGGTGGCGGAAAGCGGCCGGCGAGCGGTAAAATGCCTCGCGAAACCCAGACCGGTCAAAAATCTGGCGCACCAGCAAACCGCTGACCCGTTCGGCCGAGGTCCGCTCGATCAATTCCTCGAGCCGCGCGCGATAGAACTCCGAATCGATCTGTTCGGGAGGAGAAAACTGCGCCAGTCGGCCCTCGCGTTCGGCACCGTCCAGCACGCGGAAGCTCTTAATGATCCACTGTAGTCGCCCCTGATATTCGTTGGCCTGGTATTCGATCTCAATCACGTCGCCAGCCGATGGGGGATGGTCCCCGCGGCTGATTCGCGCATCCAGATCCCACATCTTGGCCTCAACCTGCGCGAAGGCACCCTTCTCGCCCAGGTTCAAGGTCAGTGCCCCAAAATGATCGCCCCTGCGCGTCGGCTTGACTTCGAAGCTGCTGACCATCACCACTGTCGCCATTACCGTTTCACCTCTTCAAGGGCCGCTAGCCCGCAATCATCCGTCTCCACCCAGCATCCTCACGTTTCCATCCAAACGTTGTCAAGCGCCATGCCCCAACCCCGCCGTGTTGATCGTGATTCAAGCTCAAGGAGGGAATTCCGAACGTCGATAAGGCATTGAAGGAGCATCGGCATGATGAGTCGGAAACTACTAACAATCACGCCATTGGTCGGGCTCACCGTGGCTCTCGGCTCGGTCCTGCTCGCGAATAAACTGGAAGGGGGCCATGTAAACACCCTCATTCAGCCCAACGTGGCCCTTGCGGTCTTCGGCAGAACCCTTGGAGCGGTCCTGCTCCAGTTTAGATTCAAATCCGTCTTGGGCTCGGTCCGCGCTTTGAAATATCTGATTCAGAAAAACACGCATGAACCCTCTATCCGCCTGGCGCAACTCCAAACACTCCTGCGCCAGATGACTCGCGGGGGAATTCAGGCGCCGAAGGCGCAGCTCGAGGAGATCGCCGATCCGGTCCTATCCAAAGGCATCTCGATGGTGGCCGACGGCTCCAGCCCATGGTCGATCCAACATTCACTCGAGGCCGAGATAGGCATCGAACGAGACGAATGGCGCGAGAAGGCCCAGGTATGGAACTCAATGGGTCGGTACTCGTTGTGGGTCGCTCTCGTCGGATTCATCTTCGGGACCATCCACGCCTTGTCAAACCTTGGCACCCTATCGAATACGGGGAAAGGCATTGCCTTCTCAGTGATTTCGATGCTCTACGGATTTGGCGTCCCCGCTTTGGTCTTTTATCCGATCGCGGAGAAAATCAAGGCGGTCGGCGAGGAGATCGTCAAGTGTAAGGAACTCAGCCTCACGTTCGTGTTGTTGATGCACGAGGAAATGAATCCGCCCGCTCCCGAAAGCGGCCTCGCACAGGCGCCACCCGAGCAGGAACAAGTGCCGGAGCGATTCAAGCTCTCGGTCACCGATGATCTCAGGACCCTCAACGAAGAAATCGAATGTAGCGTGGAAAACGTAAACCAGAACTTGACCGGAATTCTGGAGAAAATGACGAACCTGGCCCAGCGTCTGGAGTCGACCGGCCAAGCCGGCCCCGGTCCGCAAAACGAAGGCGACGGGTCCGATCGGTGCACATTGGTCTAGGCATCGAGCAACGGGTAAACGACGCGCCATCGAGCGTTCGAGTCTCTATTTTGCGCGCACCCACTCGTGAATCTGCTCAAGCTCCAGCCCCCAACTCTTCTCATCCAGGCGCAATTCCAAGAAGGTCTCGAACAGTTGACCCAATATCTGTTCGAATTCAAGGACCATTTGCATGCGCAGGGACATCTGGTCCTCGAACGGCAGGCGGCCGGGGCTGGGGATCGTGAGGCCCGTGACGTTGAGCGTTTCGCCGTCGAGCGTCACCGTCCAATCGGTCCCCTCGCGCGTCCATTTGAGTTTGACCTTGCTCAGCTTCTTGCCCTCGATCAGCGCGGTGCGGGCCTCGGGCGAGGTGGCTGGCGTCTCACCCCTTAGCGTGCTGTTTCGCGTATCGCCGTATTGAGCGTCCAGCGCCATCGGGCTCAGCATCTCGATCTCAACCGGCTTGCCCCCCGCCGGACACACCTTCCCCTCGGCCTCGGCCTTGTGCCACAGCCAGGTCAGAAACTCCTTACCTAGAAACGCCTTCTGTTGGATGAGCTCGAGAACGCCCATGAATAAGTCCCCATTAGGCCCCGCTTACGAGTCCCCTTCGCCCAGGGCCCCGCGGAAGCTGTATTCAAACAATAACTCCCACTCGCGCAACTGAATCCAGCGGCACAGGTGTTCACCCGGGGTGCGTCCCAGACGATTGGCCTCACACAGGTCCACGAACGCCATCGGGTCCCACCGCTGTTGGTCGAGCAGAAACAGGTGCGAGACGTGGGTCGTGGAATCGCTGGCCTCCTCGGCCGCCGCCCGTCTCAGCTCCGGAAATATCGGATGCTCCCCCACCCGGTTAAACCAGTAATTACTGTTGTCGAAGTCCGGTTCGCGACGGTGCATGATCGCGTGCCAGCAGCTGCCGGTCGGCGTCGGGATCGACTGGCTGATCGCATGGGATGGACCAAGATAGTTGTGATAGAGCCACACGCCCGCCAAACACGCCTGAGCCATCATCGGGTCGGCCACCCGACGGCCAGCGAAGGCGCACTCGACGGTCAGCTCATCCAACTGGGGACGCGCCGCGTCGTTAGGTTTCCCCGCGTCGAGCGGGTTGAGCCGCTCCTCACGGACCAACGCGGCCAGCCCCGCTCCGTATCGGTCTGGATTGAGCAGTACCACGGTCTCTCACTGGCGCAGTTGTTTCTCGATCTCGCTCAGGATCAGGTTCGAGCGCGTCTCGTCGCCGAACGGCTCGATGTGGATACCCACGCGAGTGGACTCTTCGGCCTCCTTGTCCAGGTCGACGGTGATCTTTTTCCGATCTGCCGTGTAGGCCTCGATCTGGGCCACCAGGGCGTCTTTATTGTGACGGCGCACCTCGAACTCCATCGCCTCCAGGGCCTTGAGCGTGGCGTCATAGGTCCGGTCCAGCGAAGCGTTCTCGACGCCTTTGACCATCCCGATCTTGCCGTCGTTCTCGATAATCGCGCACCCGGCCGTCAGCAGCACCAGGAGCCACGGGACCGCCAGGCGAGCAAAATGGACTCGAATCATTCTCACGTTACCTCTCGTCGATGATACTCAAACGCCAGGGTTGAGGGGGTGTTTATCTCGGGACAAAAGGGGGCTTTAACCGATGCGCTGGTATTGATGGACCGGATGCCGGTCAAAAGTCAAGCGCGAACTGGCCTGGCCCGGATCTGACCTCCCCAGATTGAAACGGTGCCCCCGGCCGTAGGGACGCCTAAGAGTTGTTCGCTCTTCGTCGGCGGGATTTCGCGCGGGTGAGGCTATTCTTCGGGAATCAGATTGACCAGGACTTTGCTCTTCTGCTTGCGTCTGAGATCGAGCTTGCCCGCCTTGACCTCTTCGATGGCGATTTCGGTGGGCGTCAGGCCCTCGTGCTCATCGAGCAACGACCGGGCACCGCGGTTCAACTCACGCGCCCGGCGAGCCAGAACATTGACGATCAGATACTTCTGCTGGCGCCCCTCGAGCAGATCGGAGGGTGCGACATCGTCGTCGGGCCCCTTGGCTTCCACCAAGTATTTAACCGGCTTCTTTTTACGCTTTGCCATTGTGTTGAGTTAGTCCTTCTTTTCGTCTTGGACCTCGAACTCGGCGTCGACCACGTCATCGGCGGCGGCGGTCGTCCCCGCCGATTCCTCGCCGGATTCTCCAGCCGACTCCCCCGCCGCGGCGGCTTCGGGTTCGGGTTGCGGCCCCGGTGGGGCCTGGGTTTGCTCGTAAAGTTTCGCCGACAGCTTGTGCGAAGCCTGGTTGAGCAGCTCCATCGTGGATTTTACGCGATCCACGTCTTTACTTTCAATAGCTTTTTGCATGTCTTCGAGGGCCCCGCGCAACTCCTCCTTGTCCTCCTCGTTCAGTTTGTCACTGTGCTCCTGCATCATCTTCTGCATCGAGTAGAGCAGCGAGTCGGCCTGGTTGAACGTGGTGATCTCCTCTTTTCTCTTGCGGTCCTCCTCGGCGTGTTCCTCGGCCTGCTTGACCATGTTCTGGATATCGCCCTCGGCCAGCCCGCTGGAGGCCTCGATCCGGATTTTCTGGTCCTTGCCGGTGGCCAGGTCCTTGGCCAAAACGTGCAAGATGCCATTGGCGTCGATGTCGAACGTCACCTCGACCTGAGGGACGCCGCGAGTGGACGGAGGGATGCCGACCAGGTCGAACCGCCCCAGCGTGCGGCAATTGCACGCCAACTCGCGCTCGCCCTGCAACACATGGATCGAGACGGCCGTCTGGTTGTCGGACGCCGTCGAGAATATCTCGCTTTTCTTGGTCGGGATCGTCGTGTTGCGTTCGATCAGCTTGGTGAACACGCCCCCCAGCGTCTCGATGCCAAGGCTCAGCGGGGTCACGTCGAGCAGCAGCACGTCGCTGACCTCTCCGGCCAGCACCGCCCCCTGAATCGCGGCCCCCAGGGCCACCGCCTCATCCGGATTGACGCTCTTGTTAGGAGCTTTGCCGAAAACTTTCTTGACGGCCTCCTGGACCGCCGGCATGCGCGTCATGCCGCCGACCAGAATGATCTCGTCGATCTCGTCGGCCTTGAGCCCCGCATCGTCGATTGCCTGCTTGCAAGGTCCGACCGTCTTCTGGATCAACTCCTCGCAGAGCTGTTCGAGCTTCGAGCGCGTCAGCTCCAAGTTCAGGTGCTTGGGACCCGAAGCGTCGGCCGTGATAAAAGGCAGGTTAAGATTGTAGGCTATGGATGAGGAGAGGGCGACTTTGGCCTTTTCGGCCTCCTCTTTGAGCCGTTGCAGCGCCATGCGGTCGTCGCGCAGGTCGATGGCCTGTTCTTTTACGAATTCTTCGGCGATCCAGTTGATAATGACGTGGTCGAAGTCGTCGCCGCCCAGGTGCGTATTGCCGTTGGTCGATTTGACCTCGAAGACGCCGTCGCCCAACTCTAGGATCGAGACGTCGAACGTGCCGCCGCCCAAATCGTAGACCGCAATGTGCTCGTCCGATTTTTTGTCCAATCCGTAGGACAGCGCGGCGGCGGTCGGCTCGTTGATGATGCGTAGGACTTCCAGCCCGGCGATCCGTCCGGCGTCCTTGGTCGCCTGGCGTTGGGCATCGTTGAAGTACGCCGGCGTGGTAACGACCGCCTGCTCGACCTTGCAACCCAAGTGATCCTCGGCCGTCTGGCGCATCTTCATCAATACCTGGGCCGAGATTTCCGGAGGGGAATACACGCGCTTCCTGCACTCGACGTGCGCGTCGCCGTTGGCCCCTTGAACGACCTTATAGGGCACCTTCTTGCTCTCTTCGGCCACTTCCTCGTAGCGCCGACCCATGAAGCGCTTGATCGAATAAACCGTGTTCTCCGGATTCGTGACGGCTTGGCGCTTGGCGACCTGACCCACCAAGCGCTCGCCTTCCTTGGTGAAAGCGACAGTCGAAGGGGTCGTCCGCCCCCCCTCGGCGTTGGCGATGACGGTCGGCTCTCCGCCTTCGATCACCGCCACGCAAGAATTGGTCGTGCCTAGATCGATTCCGATGACTTTGCCTTTGGCCATGATCCCTCTTACCTTCAATGGTTTGGATAATCAACGGTGGGGAGGTTGGCCCGGTCGCCGCGTACCCTACCGCAGTGTGCGGACGGCATCTGAAGAGAACGCCGTCCGGCTTTGAGAGACGGATTGCACACTCCTTCGGACTCGGGACCGTTTAATGTGCAAAAAGGGGAACCCCGTGTCACGGGGTTCCCCTCCCCCACAAGGGGAAACTATTACATCATGCCCATGCCCCCGCCGGGAGGCCCGTGGTGATGGTCGCCGCCGCCCTTTTCCTCTTCCTGGATGTCGGTGACCAAGCATTCGGTCGTAATCAGCAATCCGGCGACTGATGCGGCGTTTTGCAGCGCCGTGCGGGCGACCTTGGTCGGATCGATAATCCCTGCCTCGACCAGATCCCTGTATTCGTTGTTCTGGGCGTCGAAGCCCACGTTGCCCTTCTCCCGCTTGACATGCTCGACGACGATCGACCCTTCGGCCCCGGCGTTCTGCGCGATGTTGCGTAATGGAGACTCCAGGGCTTTGCACACGACGGCCACGCCGATACTCTCGTCGCCATCGGTTTTGAGCTTATCCAGCGCGTCAATCGCCCGGATCATGGCCACGCCGCCCCCCGCGACGATGCCCTCTTCGACGGCCGCGCGCGTGGCGTGCAGGGCATCCTCCACGCGGGCCTTTTTCTCCTTCATCTCGATCTCGGTCGAAGCGCCGACCTTGATGACCGCCACGCCGCCGGCCAGCTTGGCCAGGCGTTCTTGCAGCTTCTCGCTGTCGTAATCCGAGGTGCTCTCCTCGATCTGGACCTTGATCTGGTTGATGCGACCCGAGATATCCTCCTTCTTACCTCTGCCCTCGACGATGGTCGTGTTTTCCTTCTCCACGCTCACGCGGCTGGCGGAGCCCAAATCGCTCAGCTGGGTGTTCTCCAGCTTAAGGCCCGCGTCCTCGCTGATAACCCGCCCGCCCGTCAGGACGGCGATATCCTCAAGCATCGCCTTGCGGCGGTCGCCGAAGCCAGGGGCTTTGACGGCGGTCACGTTGATCGTCCCGCGCAGCTTGTTGACCACCAGCGTGGCCAGTGCCTCACCCTCGATGTCCTCGGAGATGATCAGCATCGGCTTGCCCTGCTGCAGAACCCGTTCCAGCACCGGCAGCAGGTCTTTCATCGCGCTGATCTTCTTGTCGTAGATCAGAATCTGGGAATCTTCGAGCGTGGCCGTCATCTTCTCCATGTCGGTGCAAAAGTACGGCGAGAGGTAACCCTTGTCGAACTGCATGCCCTCGACCACGTCCAGCACCGTCTCGATGCTCTTGTTTTCCTCGACCGTAATGACCCCGTCCTTGCCCACCTTGTCCATCGCGTCGGCAATCAGGTCGCCGATCATGCTATCGCTGTTCGCCGAAATCGTGGCGACTTGGGCGATCTGGGCGTGGTCCTTGGTCTCGATCGAGCGTTTGTGGAGCTCGTCGACGACGACCGTGATGGCCGTGTCGATTCCGCGCTTGATCGCCATGGGGTTGGCCCCGGCGGTCACGTTTTTCATGCCCTCGCGATAAATGGCCTGGGCCAGCACGGTTGCCGTGGTTGTCCCGTCGCCGGCCGCGTCCGAGGTCTTCGAGGCCACCTCGCGCACCATCTGGGCGCCCATGTTCTCGAACGGGTCTTCCAGTTCAATCTCCTTGGCCACGGTCACGCCGTCCTTGGTGATGGTCGGGGCGCCGAATTTCTTATCCAACACGACGTTGCGCCCCTTGGGACCGAGCGTCACGCGAACCGCTTCGGTCAGCTTGTCCACGCCTCTCTTGATCGCGGAGCGCGCGTCTTCGTTGAACTTCAGTTGCTTAGCCATGTCTTTCTCCTCACCTCCCTCAATTCGATTTAGGCCTCTTTGGCCATGATGTCACTCTCGTGCATGATCAGATATTCCAAGCCGTCGACTTTGACTTCGCTGCCGGAGTACTTCCCGAAGATGACGGTATCACCTTCAGCCACATCCATCGCGACGCGCTTACCCTCGTCATCCTTCTTACCGTCTCCCACGGCAATGATCTTGCCGCGCTGGGGCTTTTCCTTAGCCGTGTCGGGGATGATGATCCCGCCCGGCGACTTCTGCACATCTTCATCGATGCGCTCGACGATCACACGATCGCCTAAGGGCTTCAGATTCATGGTCGCACAACCCTCCCTCTGTTTAAGATGTTTAGCCAATATGGGTTATGGCACATTTTTACTCCATCACCCCTCGAACATTGCTGAGTTGCAGTCAGTTGCAAATCATGTTCCAAATCTAACCGACTGAACCCATCATCCTCTTAAAATCAATGATTTCAACGGTCCATATGTTCACTTCCCTTTGAGCGCCGACGCCCGTCTCCTCAGTGGAAACCTACTTGTGGGTTGTTTTGACACTTCCTTCGAGCTCGGCCCTGGTGATGTGTATCATTCTGGCCGTGGGAACTGTTTACCCTTGCGCATGGCCCGACCCGGCGTAGAATGGCCGCGCAAGCGATTGACCTTCGGATTCGGGGGAATCGAAGCATTCAAGACAGGTGGAAGGAGCGCGACACACAAGATGGCGGAACCAGGCGTGAAAAAGCTGACGTTGCGAGACCTCAGGGCCAAAAAGGCCAACGGCGAGCGGATCACCTGCTCGACCGCGTACGATTACGCCAGCATCCAACTGGCCGAACAGGCGGAGATGGACATCCTGCTCCCCAGCGACTTCGGGATCGGTACGATCCTGCTGGGATACGCCACCTCGCTGCCGGTCACGATGGAAGCGGTGATTTTCTACGTCGAGGCTTTGGTGAAGTCGGCCAAGCGCGGCTTCATCCTGGCGCCGATGCCATTCGGCAGCTATCAGGTCTCCGATGAAGAGGCGGTCCGGAACGGCGCGCGGCTGCTCAAGATCGGTGCCGACGCGGTCAAACTCGAGGGCGGCGGCAAGACCATCGACCGGGTGCGGGCCATGAGCGAGGTGGGCATCCCGTGTGTCGGCCATCTGGGTTACACCCCACAGCTCGCCAAAAGCCTGGGCGAGGAGCGGGTCGTCGGCGACACGGCCGAGGAGGCCGAGCAGCTACTGCGCGACGCTCAAGCCTTGGAGCAAGCCGGCGCGTGGGGCCTGCTCCTCGAGAACGTCCCCCAGCGCGTGGCCCAGGTCATCACCGAGCGAACGGGCCTGATCACGATCGCCGGCGGCGGCACGCGCGGCTGCGACGGCAACATGGTGATGGTCCACGACCTGGTGGGCTGGCCGCTGGAGAACAAACCGCTCTTCTCGGTCCAGTACGCCAACTTCTTCGAGCGGGCCGTCGCGGCGCTCGACCGCCACTACGACGAGGTCCAGGCCCTCGAGTTCCCGACCGCCAAACACACGTTCCGCATCCCGGACGAAGCTTACGATCAATTCTTGACTGAGATTGGAAAGGAGTAACCCGATGGCGCCGAAGAAAGTCACCGTTCGCGACCTGCTCGCCCTCAAGGGGAAACGGAAGATCATCAACAGCAGCGTCATGGACGCCTCGATGGCAAAAATCATCGACACCTCAAAGGTCGACATGACCGGTGCCGGGGCCTCGGTGGCGGGCATGATCATCCAGGGTCACCTCTCGCCCATCCCGGCCACGCTGGACCAGGTGCTGATCTATCTTCGACCGATCGCCAACGCCCTCAAGCGCGTGCTAATGGCCGCGACGCTCCCCTACGGGACGTACCAGGCGTCCAACGAAGACACGCTCCACGCCGCCATCGAATACATGAAGGCCGGGGTGGACAGCGTCAAGATCGAAGGGACGGGCAAGATGCTCGAACGCGTCCATGCCCTGACCAGCGTCGGCATCCCGTGCATGGGGCACGTCGGAATGGCCCCCCAGCAAATCCACGTCACCGGCGGCTACCGCGCGGTGGGCAAGACTGCGGCCGAGGCACTCGCGGTCTACAACGACGCGATGGCGCTCCAGAGCGCCGGCACTTGGATCATCGAACTCGAATGCGTCCCCTGGCGCGTGGCCGAGCGAATCACCCAGGACCTCAAGATACTGACCGTGGGGACCGGTTCGGGCACGGGCTGCGACGCGCAAGGGCTCATGACCCAGGACGTATGGAGCCTGGTCGAGCCGGTCAAGCCCCGGTTGGCCAAACAATACGACGACCTGCACACGATGAGCCTGGAAGCCCTGGGGCGATTCAAAGCAGAGGCGGCCGCCGGCAAGTTCCCGCCCGACGACAAAGTCGCCCGGATCTCCGACGACGAGTTCAACCGCTTCATGGACAAGATCGGATAGCGCCTCGGCCCGCTCGGGCGCAACGGAACCGCGAAGTCATGACGACCACGGTCGGGTCGATCACGGAACTCGACGAAGCCCTGAGCGGGAACGTCGCCGCTGACGTAACAGGAGACATCCAATGACGCAGGCATCCAACCTATTCATGGACCAAGCCGTCCTCCCGACGGAATTCTTTGAAGACATATACCACTACTACCGCAAGCTGCGTGAAGAGGACCCGGTCCATTGGAGCGAGCCGCTCGATTGCTGGTTGTTGACCCGCTATGAGGACGTCGTCACCGTCCTGAAGGATTGGCGCCGGTTTTCGAGCGTTGGGCAGGTCAGCGGTTTGATCGACCGGATGCCGGAGGCGCAACAGAAGGACCTGGGCCCGATGCGCGCCCATTTCGGCGCCAACGGCCTGATCAACTCGGACCCGCCCCAACACACGCGCTTGCGCACGGCCTCCCAGCCGCCGTTCCTGCCCGCCGCGCTCGAAAAGCTGCGCCCCGAAATCCAATCGATCGTCGACGGCCTGCTTGACTCCGTGCAGGACCGCGATGAGTTCGACATGATCAACGACTTCGCCTATCTGCTCCCGACCACGGTCATTTCGAAAATGCTCGGCGTCCCGATCGCAGACCGCAGCCTGTTCAACAAGTGGGTCGACGAGATCAACAGCTTCCTCGGAACCCCGCGCGCCGAATACGACAAGGCCCTGCTCGCGCAAAAGAGCCTGATGGAACTGAGGCAATACTACCAAAACCTGCGCGCGGCTCGACGCGCCGAGCCGCGCGAGGACATGATCAGTTGGCTCAACGCCGCCCAGGACCGCGGCGACATCGCCAACGACAGCGAGTTCCTCGTCACGTGCGTGACGCTGCTGACCGCGGGCTACGAGACGACGATGAACCTGATCGGCAACAGCATCCACGCGCTGCTGCGCAACCCCGATCAGCTCGACATGCTGAGAAACGATCTCTCGTTGATCGATGGCGCGATCGAGGAATTGTTGCGCTATGAAAGCCCGGTCCAGCGGCGCGTGCGGACCGCGCTCGAGGACGTCGAGATCGCCGGCCATCGGATTCGCAAGGGCCAGTTGATCGTGACGCTGCTGGGTGCTGCCAATCGCGACCCCAAGCAGTTCGCCGACCCCAACCGGCTCGACATCACGCGACCCAATAACAAGCACATCGCCTTCGGCGTCTCGCGCCACCTCTGCATCGGCGCCCCCCTGGCCCGCCTCGAGGGCCACGTGGCGATCCCCACGATACTGAAGCGGTTTCCCAACTTGCGACTAACCGACAAAAAGCCCCAGTGGCGCGAAAACGTGCTCCTGCGCGGCCTGACGACCTTGCCCGTCACAGCCTAGTGTAGTGTCTCATAATTACAGTTGATTATAACTGGGGGTTGTGGTATCGTTTCTGGTCGGCATCGAGAAGGACGCGCCGCGAGGGGGACGCAAGCCCATCAAACGCCTCAAGCTGGCGCCCAAGATCGTGAAGAAAACCACCACCGAGAAGCCGTCTGACGCCACGTACTGGAGCACGCGCAACCTGGCCAAGGCGCTCAAGATCGACAAGTCCATGGTGCAGCGCGTTTGGGCCGCCAACGGCCTCAAACCCCATCGGACGCAGACGTTCAAGGTCAGCAACGATCCCAGGTTC
>CAUZJO010000114.1:0-15831 GCA_963580245.1 Candidatus Sumerlaeia bacterium
TAACCAGGTTGAATCGTAATCAAAGAGTGACCCCACCATTCACCTCGTGATGAAAGCCAAGTGAATCGGGATGAATCCCGAGGACTTGAAGTATCTTTCGCACGGATTCAATTTTGGCGAGGGACAGCCTAAAACGTGACTTCTTGCGGTTGCCATCGAATCGAGTTGAATGACATATCAACTGGCGTCCCACTGACACCTGTCAATCACATGGCGGTTAAACTCGTGGCCTTTTCAATCAGGGTGCCGCCTGAATAAGTCTGATTCCCGTCACCGGCGACATATCCCACCACGCGTAGATTTCGATCCGCGCCCTCATTTTCAATATCAAATTTAAGTTTACCTTTGGGCTCCTCGACCGACTGGGTCCATTCGGCGACCAGTTTTTCATCCTGGTCAAGCAGGCTGATCTTCAGCTCCACGGGACAGGCGACGTCCGCCGGAAGTTCGTAGTCGAGCTTAATCACGCGGTCTTGCACGTCGATGATCGCATCACTCAATACCAATTCGTTGCGAGGAAGATGGAACTCCAAAGACGGGTCTCCCAACAGAATATAAGTGTTCGCGTTCGCGGTCCGCAGGGCTCGTTTTGCCGACATGAAATGGTCCCCCAGGCGGTCGAACCGGTTCTCACGCAGGGTACGCATGATGGCCTGCAAAAACAGAGAGTTCAGACTTGAATGACTTCGCTGGCTGGCCCCGATCACCGCGATGGCTCCGCCGGCGGAATTCATAAATATTTCACCCAGGGTCTGAGCAACGTGCGGGTCATCAAATTTATTGGTGTAGCACGTCAGGGCGAAAACAAGCGAAGGTCGGTCGAGATTCTCGAGACTCTCCACGTGCCCTTGATCGAAGAGATGCGCTCGGAAAAACTCCCCGTTCATCGCGGGGCCCACTTCCCAAACGGTTCCACCCCCGTGTCCAAAAAAAGTTGTGATCAAGTTCCCGGCATTGAATTGATCGATGATGTTATCGGTGAGTTCCCGATGATATTGCGTCGAAGCGCGGTCGGACTCGGTCTTGATGAGGTTGACGCGGTAATTCGGATGCGCGAAGTGTTTGATCATGACGTCGGCATCCTTATTCGCCCATGACTCGGAAGCGGCGATGACAAGGAATTGAGAGCGCCAATGATCACGGTTTTCCCCGCTTTCGTAGACGATGACCTTTTGAATGATGTTCTGCAGCTGTTCGCTCGTGGTCACCGAGAAGCGCCCCACCGCCACGACCGGCGGCTTACCGACGTCCTCGAAGTTCGCGTAGAAATTATCGTCCGCGGGCTTTCCGCTATGATGATAAGAATAGGCGGGCAAGTATGACTTGTATTTGGCGACCAGGTTCGAATCTCCCACCAGCAGCAGGTATTTCAGCATGGGTTCGGGCTGACTGGAGTAGACGTACTCCACGTAGTCCCGCAACGCCTGACAGGTGGCGTAACCGGCGGTTCTTTCGTTGTAAATATCGCCTATATCGACCATATGCGCCTTGAGACCGCGCTTCTGTTTCCACTCGATGAACGGACGCAGTATCTTGCGGAACTTCGCATGGGTGAGGATCAACATATCACAGTCGACCGGTTGCTGGAAGAGTCCGCGCGGGAACGTCCGCTCCAGTCTAGACGGGGTCCGGACAGATTGTTTATCGAAGGCCACAATTGTTTTCTTGCCGCGTTCTACTCGCAGATCAACTCCATAAGTCTCGGCGTTCATCTCCTTGAACGACCAATCCGTGAATACTTCGTTGGCCGCCAGGTCAAAGACATAAGGCTCTGTCCCCTGGAAATTGCGGATGGTCAGAGGCAGCTCTTGGCCACCATCCTCATTTATCAAGAACTCACTGTAACCCTCGTGGACTTTCGCGTATTGCTTAAACTCAACATCAAACCAATCCAGCACCACCACTTCCAGTTTGAGCTTTCGTTTCGCGCCGGAGCCGGAGCCTGCGGTTCGACCGGGAGGATTCAGCTTGAAGGTTAACGAGTTTTCTCCCGATTTGAGCGCTCCGGCTGGAATTTTGAGTTCAGCCGTATACTTTTGGGGTCGATTCCATTCGAAATCGCGGGAGTGTTGACCGTTTACATCGACGGTCACCTTGTGTTTCAACGTTTGCCGAATACCCCCAACGTCGCTCACGCCGACCAGTCGGATTCTTATCCGGCCTTCAGTGTCAGGAACGAGTTCGGGTAGAACGAATGGGAGGGTGAGCCTGCTGCTCGTTTGGCCACTGTGCGGAAACGACAGTTTCTTCCAGAACAGAGAGTCCGTCGCCGGATCCGTCTCGTCGCCCGCATCCTGCTCATCGGCCTCTTGTACAAACTCCCAGATGGAATCTCTTTCAAAGTGTTCGCGACCTTCGACCACGCAGAGCGGGAACCGCTCGGGATCGTCAACGACCCTCAACACCCGCACCGCCTTCTTCTTGAAGCGGACGGGTCTGTAAGACGAACGGGCCAAGTGAAGCATGAACGATTGCGACGCCGGATAGTAGTCCTTGCGGATATTGAGATACGGCTCTTCCTCGCTTTTGACCCCTTGGGCGAAAAAGTAGAGCGCATCAGCAGGGTCCATGTATTCGTTCCCAGAATTTAGAAAATAAAACGGGATCGATTCGTTCTGATGGACCAGGGCCATTCGAGTGACATCAATGTCTTCAAGCGGGATGCCCAGCTTGGCCAGTTGATCACCCAAAATACGGTGCATGCCGCGCTCGACGCACGTGATCTTGACGGCGCCGAGCGGCTTTGTTTTTTCAACCGCGTCGCGCGCGGTCCGGGGCGCCTCCTGCGTGCACGCGGTGCATAGTATCCATATCCACAGCGGCAAGCCATATCGTGCAATTCCGGTCTTTCTCATCGCGAGTGATATGTCCTATTCAATATGCTCAAGTCAGACCACATTGTTTCGTTTTTCGGGATTAGAATCAAGGGGATTGATCCATCCCTATCCTCGACCAGTACCCGGTCGCGCCTCATACGCCGAGGCACGTTTTGATTAACGTCAAAAAGATGGACATTAACGGATGATCGGAGGATAATAAATCCAGAGACGGTGAAACGAAATAGCCGGGCACATGAGAAACATCTGCGGGATCTTTCAGCCCCTCATGGATCTCAATATCGAAGAAGAAAAGAAGCCAATGCCCCTGTTCCTCCGTGTCAAGTGTGTGGTCTTTTTTGCGCTTAGAATCCTGCTCAGGATGTCCATGTCCGCGTATTTGCGGAAGTTAGGCGGGGCAATACATGGGCGAGCTTGAGCGAATCGGATTCGAGGCCGAGTCGGAGAGCGAACTCTTCCTCTTGGAGCTGGCGTCGCTCGAAGAGTGGGTCGGGTCGCCCGAAGTTTCACGGAAAGTCCGGCAGGCACTCGCGGACCCGGAAGGTTTCAATGAACGAATAATGAGATGACGCCGGCAGAGAAGGCGTTGCATCGGTCGGCCTTCGGCCGCAGTTAAGTGCCAATACGTTCGACGAAGAGATCGGTAAGAAGGCCCTGGAACGGATTGCGCGGCTGCGCCACTACTACGATCTGAGCCATAGCGAGAACCGCTGCTTTACCTTCGATCAACCCGAGGATCAGATCGACAATGAGCTGGACCTGGGCGGAATGCGCATCCGCCAGGACAAGCAAGGCCGCATGACTTTCGGTTAGTCGCCCCTGGGTGACGGTCTGCTCAAGCGCGCGGACTCCGCGCACCTTGGCTCATCTCCGCCGATCGGTATCATCTCGCGTCGCGTCTTGTCTCCGCGCCATCCAGATGCCCAGATGCCACAACTTCACCCTTCCATATTGATCCTTCGTTCCTGATCCTCCACCCTGTTGCATCACGATGGACTTCTTCGGCCAGAGCCCGCCCGCAAAGTCGCGGCCCAAATCTGACGCGCCCGCGACGGCCCGTCCGCCGCTGGCCGAGCGGATGCGGCCTCGATCGTTTGAGGACTGGGTCGGCCAGGCGGATGTGGCGGGCCCGGACGCGCCGCTCAGGCGGATGCTCGAGCTGGGGGAGTTCCCCTCGCTGGTCCTGTGGGGGCCGCCCGGGTGTGGCAAGACCACCCTCGCGCGCCTGATCGCGTCCCGATCGGAGATGGCGTTTCAGCCGCTGAGCGCGGTGACGTCCGGGGTCAAGGACGTCAAGGCCGTCATCGAAGAGGCCAAAGGTCGCCTCGGCCTGGGCGGGCGCCGCACGCTGCTCTTCATCGACGAAGTCCACCGCTTCAACAAGGCCCAGCAAGACGCCTTCCTGCCCCACGTCGAGGACGGCACGATCGTCCTGATCGGCGCGACGACCGAAAACCCCTCCTTCTCGATCATCGCCCCACTCCTCTCGCGCTGCCGAGTGCTGACGCTGACGGTGCTGGACGAAACCGAGCTGGTCAACATCATGGGCCGGGCGCTGGAGGACGGCGAGCGCGGGCTTGGCAAGGAAGGCTGGCGGGCCGAGCCGGCGCTGCTCGATCGGATCGCCGGTCTCAGCGACGGCGACGCGCGGCGTGCGTTGACGCTGTTGGAACAATGCGCCACGCTCGCCCGCGCCGAGGGCGGACCGGATCAGGGCGGACCGGACAGGGGCCGCGAACTCACCGTCGAGGCGCTCTCCAATCTGCTGCGGCGCGAGCAGTTGCTCTACGACCGTTCGGGCGAGGAGCACTTCAACCTCATCAGCGCCTTCCACAAGAGCATGCGCGCCTCCGATCCCGACGCGGCGGTCTACTGGCTGTTCCGCATGCTCGAGGCCGGCGAGGATCCGCTGTGGATCGCCCGGCGCATCGTCGCCGCCGCCTCCGAGGATGTCGGCATGGCCGACCCTCAGGCCCTCCAGGTCGCCGTCGCCGCGCTGCACGGTTACCAGTTCCTCGGTCTGCCCGAGGGCGAGCTGCCGCTGGCGCACGCCGCGATCTACGTCGCCACCGCCCCCAAGAGCAACAGCGTGAACGAAGCTCGGGGCGCGGCCAAACAGGCCGTCAAGGACCAAGGCCCCCTCCCCGTCCCGCTTCACCTGCGCAACGCCCCCACCGGCCTGATGAAAGACCTCGGCTACGGCCGCGACTACACCTACGACCACCAGGCCCCCGACCACTACTCCGGCCAACCCTGTCTCCCCGAAGCACTCGGCGGAAAAAACCTGTATCGCCCCGGCGATCTCGGCTTCGAAAAGGAGATCAAACGACGGATGGAGGGGTGGAACAAAAGGAGGAAAAACAAACCAACATAGGCGCGTTGGAGCGTATCCAAATAGCAACAAATCGACTTCAGCGAAGACCGTTGTGTATTTCCTGCCACACGCGATGAAGGAACTCCTTAAGAAACACTACAGTGACATTGAAGACCAGACACTGTCATTCGTTGCCCACGACAGAAAGGAAAAGGAGATCGTTGAGTTTGTCACGGAACATTTTGATTTTCTCGATCGATTTGGACGGCGCATCGCAACGGGTGCAACGGGTAGCTTGCTTCACGGACCCGGAATTGAGTGGGTTAAAGAACGCATTCGCCCGACACAAAAACTGCTAGAAAAGCTCCACTTGGTTGGTGATTGGATTTCACTTCAACCGCGTTCAGGACCATGCGGCAGAGATGTTCAAATCGCGGACTTTAGCCTCGAGGGCAGGCGCCAGAAGGTTTTGCTACGGGGACTATTTAAGACCTCCAGGATTCCCTTGTTTTGAGCGCCGATGCGCGGCATATCGGAAATCGAGGTCATTGTGCATCTCCGAATGGTTCGGTATGAACGGAATGTGGAGGGCCGGCCCCGTTTTTCCATTTGCTTTTTGGGGGAAGGAACCGATCATGGATATAGGCAAGGGGAAGATATGCAACGCGCGGCAGGCCACGGCGATGAGTGATCCACAGCATCCAATCAAAATGCCCGGCCGCTCCATTCGCACTTTCGTCTGGGACTTCGCCGATGAGGGGGTCCACGAGGTGCTGGAGCGGTTGGCCGAGAGCGGCGTCGACGGCGTCCACCTGGCCTTGGCCTATCACGGCGGCCGTTTCTACTGCCCGCATAACCCGAAACGCACGCTTATCCACGCGCCCGACGGGGTCCTTTACTTCCAGCCCTTGCTTTCCTGTTACGAGGGCATCCAGCCGCGGGTCCATCCGCAATACGGCAGCGGGGCGTTCGTCGCCCGCTTGCGCGACGCGGTCCACGAGTATGATATGGCTTTCTCCGCCTGGATCGTCCTGTGCAACAACATAACGCTCTCGACGGCTTACCCTGAAACCAATTGCGTCAATGCGACCGGCGACCGGCTCGAGGGGGCGTTGTGTCCCTCGAATCCGGAAGTGCGCGTTTACGCCCAAGCCCTGATCGAAGACCTGGCCCACCGGGTGGGCGTCGACGTGATCGAGATCGAGGACTTCGCCTTCCCGCCGCACCACTCCTACGTGGGGACGATCTGGCAGGATGCCCCGATCGGACCAGGGTTGGGTTACCTGCTCAGCCTGTGTTTCTGCGAACACTGCCGGCGGCGCGCCGAGGAGGTCAACATGGAAGTGGACGACCTCATCTACCACGCCGAGCGGATGATCCGGGCGGGCCTGACGGGCGACATGACCGACCGGCGCATCTGCGACGAGATCGCCGACCCGTACACGCCGGTCTCGCGCTACGCCGAGGTCCGGGCCGAGACGGTCAAGACGCTACTGGACGAGCTGATCGAGGCCACCGAGGGCAGCCACGTGATGGCCCTGCAACTGATCCTGCGCGAGCAACCCGACGACGCCTGGCGCTGGGGACAGGAGCTGCACGCCTTGCGTCAGCGCCGGCTGCACGCCACGCTTCAGACCGAGTCCAGCGCGTCGGCCACCTCGGCCTTCATCGGGCGCTATCTCGATTTGCTCCAGCTGGGTCACAATCTGGCCGCCGACATCAGCCTGAGCATCCCCGAGTGCGAGGACTACACCCCCGCCGCGACGATCGAGGCGTGCATGGAGGCCGGCCTCGAACGCTTCATCTTCTCCCATTACGGACTAGCTCCCCTGGATATGCTTGACTGGATCGGTGCCCTGGTCCGCAGCCGATGAGCGAGCCGCCCGCGACGCCGAAGGCCGGCGTGGTCATTCTGGCCGCCGGCGAGGGTCGCCGGTTACCCTCCGTGAGCCCAAAACAGTTCCTCGAGCTGGCCGGCCGACCCCTTTTCGCCTACAGCCTGGAGCTTTTCGACGCCCTGCCGTACGTCACCGAGATCGTGCTGGTGATCCCCCGAGGGGGGCTGCCGGGGGAACACCGCGATCAGGTGATCGGGCTGGATCACCGCCTCACGGAGACGACGGGCGGGGAGCGGCGCCAGGACTCGGCGGCTGCGGGGCTCGGCATGTTACATGAGCCCTGCGACGTGGCGCTGGTCCACGACGCGGCCCGGCCGTTCGCCGCCCCGAAGGCCATCGGGAGGCTGGTGGTGGCCGCCGATCGGACGGGGGGAGGCCTTTTGGCCGTGCCGGCATCCGATACGGTCAAGCTCGCCGGTTCCGAGCGATACGTCGCGGAGACGCTGGACCGCGAACGGGTCTGGCTGGCCCAGACGCCCCAGGCCATCCGCGCCGATCTGGTCGATCAGGTGATTGAAGAGTTAAGACGGCCCGACTTGAACGTGACCGACGAAGCCGCCGTGCTCGAGCGGCTTGGCGTGCCGGTCGCTCTGGTCGAAGGCGACCGGCGGAACTTCAAGATCACGACCCCCGGGGACCTCGCCCACGCCGAGGCTATCCTCGCGCAAGAGAAAACCTAAAGGGATTGGCCAGGGCGAGTGCCTTTATCAGAGTGAAGCTGGGTTCAGGGCGCGGTCACGGAGGAACCGGTCTCGGCCTGGTCGGCGGGTTTGAGGAGACTGTCGACCGCCTCGGCGATCTTGGTGGGATCGCAGGGTTTGGAGATGAAAAGGCTGACGCCCAGGCTCTTGGCCCACTCCTCGTCGGTTTTTTCGGTCCCATCCTCGGTCACGCTGGTCAGGACGATCACCGGCATTTTCGCCAGCTCGGGGTCCTGATGGACCTTGGCCAACATCTCGTAGCCGTTCATGCGGGGCATCATGATATCGAGGATCACGAGGGCGGGCCGTTGGCTCCGGATCAAGTCGAGCCCGGCGACGCCGTCGCTGGCGGTTTGGACCGCGTACCCGCCGGGGTCGAGCGCCAGCCGGATCATTTCGCACAGGTCTTGCTCATCCTCGATGACGGCGACCAGCGGCCGGTCGTCCTTTTTCCGGGCTCCAAAAAGCCGTCTGAGTACTGTGTTCATCAATCATTCCCCCATCTAGCCAAGTTATAGTCTATTCCGTCTCTTGGTCGGTGTCACGCCGATGTCGTGATTTTTTTCATTGCCCGTGTTCTTTGTGACCCCAGGCGGGCAGAATTGGTTTGCCGTGCCGGGTGAATCGGATAATATAACTCGTCCGTGCGTCGCCGTCAGGGGCGCGGAGGTCTGACGAAGTAAATAAGCACTCGCCGTCGGGGATGGCGCATCTTTCATGGAACAACCCCTCCTCTCAACGATCCACGATCCCGAAATCTATCCGATCCTGGACCGCGTCATCGCCGGCCGGCGGCTGAGCGACGAAGACGCCCTGCGCCTTTTCGAGTCGCACGACCTGACCGCGATCGGCCGGGCCGCCCATGCCGTGCGCATGCGGCTGCACCCGGAGCCGGCGGTCACCTTTGTTATCGACAGGAATGTCAATTATACCAACATCTGTGACGTGGATTGTACCTTTTGCGCATTTTATCGCAAGGCTGACGACACCGATGCCTACGTCCTGGGCCGGGAGGAATTGCGCCGAAAAATCATCGAGACCTACGAGGCCGGCGGCAGCCAGATCCTGATACAGGGCGGGCTCAACCCGGCTCTGCCGGTCGCGTATTACGAGCAGCTCCTCGGCTGGCTCAAAAGCGAATTCCCGACCCTCCACGTCCACGCCTTCTCGCCCACCGAGATATCCTTCTTCCGCGACCACTTCGCGATCCCGCTCGATGAAGTGATCCGGCGGCTGATGGCGGCGGGGCTCGATTCGATCCCCGGCGGCGGGGCCGAGATCCTGGTCGATCGCGTGCGCCGCAAGATCTCGCCCGAGAAGACGTCGGCCGACGATTGGCTGGAGGTCATGCGCGTGGCGCACCGGCTGGGCCTGCGCACGTCGGCGACGATGATGTTCGGCATCATCGAGACCCTCGCCGAGCGCGTCGAGCACCTGCGTCGCCTGCGCGAGCTGCAAGACGAGACCGGCGGCTTCACCGCGTTCATCGACTGGACGTTCCAGCCCAAGAACACGCAACATAAGGACAAGTACGCCGGGGCCTTCGAGTACCTCAAGACCACGGCGATCGCCCGCCTCTATCTCGACAACATCCCGAACCTGCAAGCCAGTTGGGTCACCCAGGGTTCAAAAATCGCCCAGCTCTCACTGCTGATGGGCGTCAATGACCTGGGCAGCCTGATGCTCGAAGAAAACGTCGTCGCCGCCGCCGGGACCAATTTCATGTACTCGGTCGAGGAACTGCGTCGCTGGGCGGAGGAGATGGGATTCGAGCTGCGCCAGCGAAATTTCTTCTACCAGCCCTATACCTTTCCCGGAATGCCCAGCCAGGCCCTGACGCATATGGTTTAATCCCGACAGCATACGGGAAGGAAACAGGTGCGCTTGAGTCTTTCGCCCCTCGCTCGACTGATTTGCCGACGGCTCCGAACCCCAGCCATCAAGTGTTGGATACGCGATTTATAACGGTGCCCGAATGGCGGGCGTGATCCGCGTGCGGCGTGGGGCTTTTCGCTTTGACTTGCCCGGCGGGCTGGGTTTCTTCGCTCTGGACTTGCCGCTGGGAGAGAGGGCGATCGCGAGGACTTCATCGATCGTCCGCACCGGTATGATTTGCAGTGGTTCGCGAATCTCGGGGGCGATCTCCTCCAGTTCCGGCTCGTTCTCGCACGGGATGATGACGGTGCGGATATGGTTGCGGTGCGCGGCGATGATTTTCTCCTTCAGGCCGCCGATCTTGAGCACCTTGCCGCGTAGCGTGATCTCGCCGGTCATGGCCATGTCTTTGCGCACCGGTCGCCCCGTCAGCGCCGAGAGCATCGAGGTCACGAGTGTCACGCCGGCCGACGGCCCGTCTTTGGGGATGGCGCCCTCGGGGATGTGGACGTGCATATCGAGCTTCTTGTGGAAATCCCGGGGCAGGCCATAGCGCTCGGCCTGTGAACGCAGGTAACTGAGCGACGCCTTGCCCGATTCCTGCATCACTTCGCCCAGCTTGCCGGTCAGTTGCAGAATGCCCTTGCCGGGCATCGTCGTGGTCTCGGTGGGGAGGAGTTCGCCGCCGGCTTCGGTCCACGCCAGGCCCGTGGCCACGCCCACTTCGGCCGTCTCGTGCACTTGCGGGTCCTGGTGGCGTTCGGGGCCGAGCAGCTCGCGCACGCGCTCGGGGTTGATCGTGAGCGTCTGTTCCTTGCCTGCGCTGACGATCGAGCGGGCCGTCTTGCGACAGATCGAGGCGATCTCGCGCTCCAGGTTGCGCACCCCGGCCTCGCGCGTGTAACGCAGGATGATGCGGTCGATCGCCGAGTCGGACATGCGCACGCGGCGGCGGTTGAGCCCGTGGGCCTTGAGCTGCTTGGGGACCAGAAACTGACGGGCGATTTTGCGTTTCTCGTCCTCGGTGTAGCCCGGCAGGCGAATCAGTTCCATGCGATCGAGCAACGGCGCCGAGATACCCGCGGTCGTATTGGCCGTCGTGATGAACATGACGCGGGAGAGATCGAAATCGATTTCGAGATAGTGATCGTTGAACGCCTTGTTCTGCTCGGGGTCGAGCACCTCGAGCAACGCCGAGGCCGGATCGCCGCGAAAGTCGTCGCTCATCTTGTCGACTTCATCGAGCAGGAAGACCGGGTTCATCGAGCCCGCCTTTTTCATCCACTGGACAATCTTGCCCGGCAGCGACCCGATGTAGGTGCGGCGATGGCCGCGGATCTCCGCCTCGTCGCGAAGGCCGCCCAAGCTGACGCGCACGAAGCGGCGCTTGAGCGTGCGGGCGATCGAACGCGCCAGTGAGGTCTTGCCCACGCCGGGCGGCCCAACCAGGCAAATGATCGGCCCCTTCAGCTCCTGCACCAGCTTCAAGACCGCCAAGTGTTCGATGATCCGTTCCTTGATCTTCTGCAGCCCGTAATGGTCCTCGTCGAGAATCTTCGCGGCGCGCTCGAGGTCCTCTTGGTCTTTGGTGAGTTTGCCCCACGGCAGGTCGAGCAGCCATTCGACGTAGGTGCGGCTGACGGTCGCCTCGGGACTGAGCTGCGGCATGCGTGAGAGGCGACCGAGTTCACGGATGGCTCTCTCGCGCGCCTCGTCGCTCATCTTGCTCTTGCGGATGCGCGTCTCGTATTCCTCCAGCTCCATGTCGTCTTCGCTGGTCATGCCCAGTTCTTTTTCAATGATCTTGAGCTGCTCGCTGAGGAAATACTCCTTCTGCGACTTGCCGATCTTGCTCTTGACCTGGTTTAGGATCTTGTTTTCCAGGTCAAGCAACTCGTTCTCCTCGCCCATCAGTTGCGAGAGCATGAGTAGCTTTTCGGTGACCTTGCGCGCCTCGAGCACGCGCTGCTTGTCGGGGATTTTCAGGTGACAGTAATTAGCCACGGCGTTGGCCAGTTGTAGCGGCTCTTCGATGCTCTTGATCGAGTTGGCCAGGTCTTCGGGGAGCTTCTCCGAGAGCCGGGCGTACTGGTCGAACTGGTTCTCGACGGTGCGCCGTAACGCATTGATCCGCTTGTTCGAACCCTCCTGGTATTCAACCAGATCGATCACGCCCTGGAGGAATTCATCTTTAGTGATGAAGTGCAAAACGCGGGCGGTGTCATGGCCCTCGACCAGAATCTTGGCCGTCCCGTCGGGCAGGCGCAAAACTTGAAGCACCTCGGCCGTGCAGCCGACCTCATACAGGTCGTCCGGGCCGGGATGCTCGCAATCCACGCCGCGTTGCGTAAGCAGGAAGACCTCCTTCTCGCGCTCCAGACATGCTTCGAGGGCCAACAACGACTTTTGCCGAACGATGAACAACGGCGTGATGCTGTTGGGGAAGACAACGATCTCCTTGAGCGGGATGATCGGCAGCGTTTTCGTCTCGAACTGTTCGCTTCCGCTTGACATTTCAGCTAGTCACCTCGGGCCACTTGAGTTCAGCAGTCGCGGTCACATTATCCGGCGGGGCAAAACCGCCCACCACAACTCTCAATTCAAGGTATCGGAACAGCGTACGGAATGCAGCAATTATTATGGGCGGTTTCGATCCCTCCAGGGTCGAGAATCAGCACAAGAACCCGTTTGCGCCTATGTGGATTTCGCGGGGAAGAAATAGTGAAAAAATGCTTGATAACGACTATGGATGTAGGCGATAGACTATAATTGTGGGTAACGAGTGCCGCCGGGGCCCAAGACTCTCGAGCCGACCTTGAGGAGTGCCACGCATGCCGCCACCGGGCAAGAAATCCCAGACGCCGCCCGCCATCTCCAACGCCGAATGGGAAGTGATCAAAACGCTATGGGAACACGGATCGCTGGCCGCGCGCGACGTTTACGCCGCCTTGCCCGAAGGCCACGGCTGGGCCACCAAGACCGTCAAGACCCTGCTGTCGCGCTTGGTCGCCAAGGGAGCCATCGGTTATGAGCAGATCGGCAATTCGTATCTCTACCGGGCGATCTACAGCCGCGAGCAGCTAACCCGGCGCGAGGTCAAGGGGTTCGTCGACCGGGTCCTGGACGGTTCGCTGCTGCCGGTGCTGGCCCATTTTATCGAAGAACGAAACCTATCGGAGGAAGAGTTGCGCCGCCTCCGTCACCTCTTAGAGAAGAATCCCCCCAAGGGCGCGTCCAGAGTGAAGAGGAGGAAGTCGTGATGGAACCCTTCAACCGTATTGCCCAAGCCTGGAGCGAGTGGGCCGGGGCGGCCAGTTTACAATTGGCGATCCTGGTGGCGTTGATTGGCGTGGTCGCGTTTTGCACGCGGAAACTCTCCGCGCGATTCCGCTACACCCTGTGGCTGCTGGTCCTGGTCAAGGTCTTCTTCCCCCTTCCCTTGGGGTGCCGTGGGGCGTGGGGAACTGGTGGCCGCGGAGTCTGGTCGAATCCTCTCCCCAAGAACGGATCGAACTTGCTGAATCACAGAACCTCGCACCGCTCAGACCGGCCGCGATCCGTTCCACCCCGAGCATCAATGCGCCCCCGCCGGCGACGACGAAACGCCCCGGTGCTGCGTTGTCCAAGAATTCCCAATCAATCAAGAGGTTTCTGTTCGTCGTTTGGCTGACCGGCGTGTTCGGGTTCCTTGTCTGCTTTGCGCTTCGTTACGCATCGATGACGCGCGACCTGCGGCGGGCCCGCGCGGTGGAGGAAGGCCCGTTGCGCTTGCGGCTTGAGCGCCTTGCCCTGGTCTTGGGTCGCAAATCCGCGCCTGAATTGCTTCTCTCCGGCGGCATGCATAGTCCCTTCTTGATAGGCCCGCTCCGCCCGCGCATCGTCTTGCCCGAGTCGTTGCCCGACCCGCTCAGCGCCGAGCAGATGGATAACGTCCTGCTCCACGAGCTGGTCCATTGGAAACGACGCGATCTGTGGGTGGGATGGTTCCAGGTGGCGGCCCAGGCGCTGTTCTGGTTTCACCCCCTGGTGTGGCTGGCCAACGCCCAAATCCGTCACGCACGCGAATACGCGTGTGATGACGCGGTGCTGCGAACGGGGCGCTGCGAACGGGGCGCTGCGCCCCAAAACTCTATGGCGAATCGCTTCTGCGCATCCTGTCGGCGTCGACCGGGAATCCATCCATGACGCTCGGCTTCGTCGGCATCCTGGAGCGCAAAAGGAATCTGCAACGTCGATTGGAGGAGATCATGCGACATGACGCCAAATCCCGGTACCTTGGACTGTGGGGCTGGTTGATCATCATCGTTTTCGCCGGCGCATTCCTGCCGATGGGGGGTGGTGGGCGAGGGGTGGCCACGGCGCAAGAGGAGCCGCCGGATCATTTCGTGCGCTTCGTCGTGGGCGCGGAGGGACAAATGACGTTTGAAGGCGAATCCGTCACGCTCGACCAGATGCCCTCGCTGCTCGACGCGGTACCCCACAGAGCCAACACCGTCTTGACGTTCGCCGTGGCGAACCGGGCCCTGACGCTTGAAGAAGTGGACCCCACCAAGGGCAGATTGATGAATCTGAGCAACGATCTCGGATTCAATCACTTCAGCGACATCGGCGTGCATCCGCTCGGATCGTACGGCCTGGACGCCAGCCCATATAACGGTCACATCCTGAAAGAAATCACGGTAGACATCGAGGGCGACGGCGAGGCCGAGAACGGGCGGCTCAGCGTTCAATACGCGGTCCAGGCCATTTGCGAGGCCGCCGCGATTCCATATCAATCGGAGAAATCCGCAAGTCTGGCCGATCCTCAGCGCCGGCGTTTCATTCGCTCGATGCATCTAAAGGACGTGACGGCCGAGCAAGCCTTGCTGGACATGCTCGACCCCGTCGGCCTGCGATTCAACCTCGATGCGCGAGGGCTTTATCTCCATGACCCGGGCGAGTACGAGCCGCTGGTTGAGAAGCCGTCATCCGCGCGGGCCCAGGGGACGATGCCCCGCGTGATCGCCACCTCGCCCGCCGTCGGCGCCGAGGATGTCGATCCCTCGATCGGCGAGATCACCGTCACATTTGACCGCGACATGGGCAAAGGGATGTCATGGACCGGGGGGCCGCCGGATTTCCCGCCGATTCCCGAGGGCCAGCGGGCGCATTGGCGCGACGCGCGCACTTGCGTCCTTCCGGTCAATATCGAGTCGGGAAGCTACTACCGCGTCGGGATAAACTCGACGAGCTATCAGAACTTTCGAAGCGGCGAGGGCGTTCCGGCCAAGAATTCGACCATCTATTTCACCACCCAAGGCGCGAGCGACGAACTGAAACGCAAACTGAAGACGCCGCGCATCATCAGCCTGGACCCGCCCAACGGCGCGCCGGACGTTGACCCGGACCTCAAATAGCTTCGCGTGACGTTCGATATGCCGATGGGCGGCGGGTTTTCATGGACCGGCGGTGGGCCGAACTTCCCAACGATTCGCGAAGGCAACCGCCCCACTTGGTCGGACGACCGCAAGACCTGCTTCCTGCCCGTCCGGCTCAAACCCAATTGGAGTTACCGCCTTGGATTGAACAGCGTCTCGCACATCAACTTCCAAAGCGAGGGAGGCGTGCCGCTTGAGCCTATCGTCTACAACTTCAAGACGGCCCCGCGCTGATGGGGTTACAATCGGTTAGGTGTTCTTCATCGGGTATGGTGTGTCGATACGAGCGCGATCAGGAGTTGGTTATTTCAGCCCGGCCGCCGCGGGGAAGTCTTCAAAGACCCGTTCCAGCAGCGCCCGCGGATCGTTTTCCATCGCGTAGACTTTCATTCGCCAGGTACGCTCGTGGGCGGGGGCGTCGACCGGCAGCCAGTTCACGTAGCTAGTCGATCCTGAAAAAGCCCTGCTCAAGCAGCCCAGCCGATCAGAGCTGAACTCGGGTGAACCAGAGGCATCCGTTTTCGACTCGTGATTTGCGCCAGACGCAGCAAAAGATAATGAAAAACCGCCGCGTGGGCCAGCAGTTTCCTGAAATTCATCCCCGCCGCGCTTGCGATTGCATTGAACGCGTCGCCCTCGGCGTCCCACAGCCGGCAGCGATCCATGCGGTGTTCTTGTTTGAGATGCCCGATGCCCGGTTCGATCGCCGCTCGTCGTTTCATCCAGCGCCACAGCCGCGCGGCCAGCTTGCCCCGTCGCGGCCGGTCCACATGCACCTGGACTGGGCCC
>CAUZJO010000115.1:0-15192 GCA_963580245.1 Candidatus Sumerlaeia bacterium
AAGGCCTCTTTTTTGCTCTCACCCATCAGATCTCTCCACTTTTGCTGCTCGAACATCGACTTCAGCCTTTATTCATCGGCCATTTGAAAAATTATACCATGACTTTCTATTTCTCAAATGGGAAATATGGGCATAACAGGCCAGGTCTGGCTCGATGCCCCATACCTCCTGCATCCCACCCGGCGCCAGGCTAAAATCGGTGACGATTTCGTCGAAGATGACGAACGCCCCGGCCTTGCGCGTCATGGCGACGATCTCCTCCACCTTCACGGCGTCGGGGATCGGAGGGACCATCGGATCGATGATCAGGCAGGCGAACTGCTCGGGATGCTCGCGTAGCGCCTCGCCGACGGCCTCGGGCGACAGCTCCGGCAGGGTGGTGATCATTCGCCGCAGTGGTTGCGGGATTCCATGACAACCGGTCGAGGCCATAAACCAATCGTGAAACCCATGATAGCCGCGGTGAAGGACTCGATCACGCCCCGTGACGGCGCGCGCCAGACGGACCGCCCCCATCGTGGCGTCCGACCCGTTCTTGCCGAACCGTACAAGGTCGGCGCACGGAATGACGCTGGAGAGGAGACGACCCAATTCCAAAAACTTCGGATAGGGCAATCCAACGCCCACGAACGCGTCGACCTGCGCGTGCATGGCTTTGGCAACCCTCGGGTATCCGTAACCCAGTATATTGGTGCCCCATGCGGCCAAGAGATCGACGTAGTCGTTCCCATCCATATCCACCAGGTGTCCCCCGTACCCATGCGACGCCTCGCGAGGATGAAGATACGGATTCAAATCCCAATCACTGAGAGGCGCGACCGGAGACCGGAGAGATGAAATGAGGGCCGTGAAGACGCTTTTGAAAATCACTGCGATCGCTTCCCGTTCATCATGGATGCCCCGGCCGTCGCATCTCGCGGAACTGAGACGATCCGCCCCTGAGACGCGTATCGGCGCGCTTAGATTGTCTGCCGCGGCCGGCGAAGCAGCCGGTGAGCCCCGTGGATGATCGCGTTGCGGCCGCGCGCGCGGAAACGGTCTAACACGGGCCTCTTGTTTTCCACGCCACGCGCCACGCGCGCGTAGAAATCCGGCGTCATCAAGTCGGTGGTAAACTGGCATCCGTCGCAATCGGTGCATTTGGGCTCGACGTATCGATTGAACCGGTCACTGGCCTCCATCCGTCCGCGAAGCCGCATCAGTTCGTGGATTTGATCGCGGGAAAGTCCGTAGCTCTCGCCGGTCCAGATTTCGTCCAAGGGTTCGGTCAGGATATTTCCCACTTCTTTGCCCGCCATGGTGTGATACTGAAAGCAGGGGTATACGTAACCCAACGCGTTGATGCTGGTCGTATACCAGCCGACGAAACAATACTCCGTCCGCGGATCGGCCCGTTCAAAGCTCGGAAGCCGCTCCGGGATCGGCATGTTGTTCCTCTTCTGTTCGGCATACGTGAAATGATGAAGGTTATGCTCGTTGCTCAGATCGAAGTGCAGTTTATACTCGCCTGATTCGCAATTCTCGCGGATGATGTCCCTCAACTGGGATTTGACGCTCGGGACCTGATCCACGTCGATCTTGGGGTTGCCGATGTGACCGAAGATGGTTCTGAACAGAATCCGATCCACGTCGAACGACCGCGCCAGTTCGTACATCTGGCCGATGTATCGCGCGCTTCCATGCCAAATGAATAACTGGAGCAGGATTTTGGGCCGGCGGTGGGAGGAGGCGGCGTCTCGCGCGGTCACCATGGCCCGGACCCCCTCGACGGCCTTGGCGAAGTTGCGCTGGGAGGTCTTCATCGTCTGGGGGTAACGTTTGGGATCGGATTCATTAAGGCTGAGCGTCACCCGGCTCAGTCCGACGTCGACAAGCCGGTCCGCGAGCCGCGGCAGCAGCGTCGCATTGGTGTTCAGGTGCTCGATCAGGATACCCAATTCACCGAACGTTTCGAGCAGCGGCTCGGTCCAGTTGTAGGCCAACGGTTCGCCGCCGCCGGTCAATTCGACCATGCGCAGGTCGCGCCTTGCGTTGTCCTGAAGAAACCCACGCAGAACGGGCCACTCCAGCACCTCGCCGTTGCGGCCCCCTTTGCTGATGCAGAAGAATCAATCGACGTTACAGACGTTCGTGGGTTGGAGCACGCAATGCCACGGCCCGCCGAAGACGCGGTTCTCGACGATCCCGCGCTCGATGGCGGCCTTTTCCTCTTCGCTCAGATACTGCCAGCCATACCGCATGCCGCTCTCGCCAACCTGTTACGGCTTGTATATGTCAGATCGACCGAGATCCCCCGAGTTTTCGATTGCAGCGAGGGAGACAACACGCTAAAGGAAAACCCCCCGCGAGCAACAGACCTCGGTTCGGTGGCTAATGTGTCGGGTATAAATTTCACACCTTCCCGCGAATCAGGCAAGCTTTTTCCGGGTTGCGGAGCGGTTCAAGGCATAGTTGAATCGAACGCATTCCCGAGGATCGTTGACGGATGGTCATGAAGAGCCAAGAGCATGAGGTCCATCCCGCGGACCGCCGACCGCTGGTGGTTGCGCTCACTCTGGATGAAGCGCGGCCGTTCGGGGCCGTGGCCTTGGCCCTTGCGCGGCGGGGCTACTCAGTGGTGCTCGTTCGCGAGGCGCCTGGCGGCGATGTTTCCGAGGTTTCCCCCTCGTTCGGTGCCGACGCCTTGCTCGACCTGCAACTGGCGATTGAGCGGGCTGGCGGTATTTCGCTGGCGGGGTCGGTCGTGGATGGCGGCTCCTTGCAGTGGGCCGTCGAGGCATTTGGCCGGCTCGACGTGGTCTGCGTCTGGAGCGAGAGGCAAGCTGCGGCCCTCTCCCATGCGCTGGCGGGTTTGGAAGGGCGGGCCATGCCCCGGCGGATGGTGGTTCTATCCGGCGGGGGCCCTGTCGGCGGGGTCGAAGAGTTGGACCCAAACCAGATCGATGGGTGGGACGCGAATCTGAAGCGCATCCCCCTGCTCCGCCTATCCCAAACCGGCCTCGATTGGGGGAAACCGGCCGACGCTTCCGCGATCGATGCGGCGGTTGAAGTCATCTGCGGGGAGGATTGAGGCGTTGCGCGACGCATCGGCCTTAGCCGGTCGCCATCTCGGCCTTCAATTGGTCGGCGCCGGTCATGACGGCGATGATTTGCTCGACGGTGGTCTCTTCGCGACGCCACGAACCCATGACCTGGCCCTCGCGCAGGACCACCAGTCGATCGACCACCGCGAAGACGTGGCTCAGGTTGTGGCTGATCAGGATCACCGAACAGCCGCGCTCGCGCAGCATGCCGATCAGCTCAAGGACCTTGGCCTGTTCCTCGATGCCGAGCGCGGCGGTCGGCTCGTCGAGGATCACGATCTTGCCGCCCTGGATCAGCGCCTTGGCGATCGCCACGGCCTGGCGCTGGCCGCCCGAGAGATTGCCGACGGGAATGGCGGGCGAGGGGATGTTGATCCGCAGGGCATCCAGGATGCGGCGGGCGTCGGCGCGCATCATCCCGCGCGCCACGAGCGGCCCCATGCGCGGTTCGCGGCCGAGGTAAAGATTGGCGGCGACGTCGAGGCAATCGACCAGTGCCAGGTGTTGATAGACCGTCGCGATGCCGACTGCCTCGGCGTCGCGCGGGTTGCGAATGCCGACTTCGCGGCCCTCGACGCATATCGTGCCACGGTCGGGCGTTACGGCGCCTGCCGCGATCTTGATCAGCGTCGATTTGCCGGCCCCGTTATCGCCGACCAGCCCCAGGACCTCGCCCGGATAGAGTTCAAGGCCCACGCCATCGAGTGCCCGCACGTAGCCGTAATACTTGCTGATGTTGCGCAGCTCCAGGACCGGCGCATCGCTTCCCTCCCCGATCCCCCCGCCGGTGCCCACCCCCGAGGAATAGATCGCATCAAGCTCAAGCGGCTTGCGCGACTTCTCGCGCGTCGAGGCCTGGGCACCGCGGGCGTGGCGGCGTTGCTTGAGCAAACGGGTATGGGCGTCGATGGCCACGGCGGCGACGATAATGATCCCGATGACGACTTCCTGATAATAGGCCGAGATGCCGAGGATCACCAACGCGTTGCTGAGGACGCGGATGATTGTCGCCCCCGTCAGGCTCCCGATGACCGTCCCCACGCCTCCGAACAGGCTGGTGCCGCCGATGATCACCGACGCGATGACGAGCAGTTCCCAGGTGCGGCCGGTCTGCGCGTAAGACGCCGAGAGCCTGGAAGTCAGCAGCACGCCGACCAGACCGGCGGCCAGGCCGCTCAGCACATAGACGGAAATCTCGAGGGCCTTGATCGGCAACCCCGACAGCCGCGCCGACTCGCGATTGCCGCCCATCGCGCGAATCCAATAACCGTAGCGCGTGCGCGTCAGGACCAGATGGGTCACGATCGCGGCGATGACCAGGACCCAGACGGGGATCGGCGCACCCGCGAACTCGCCCTGGCCCAAGACCTTGAATGCCTTGGGCAGTGGATAGAGCGGCTTGCCCTCGGTCACGATCAACACGACCCCGCGGGCCGCGTAGAGCATCCCGAGCGTGACGATCACCGGCGGGATGCGCAGGAAGACCACGGCCAACCCGTTGAGGAAGC
This sequence comes from Candidatus Sumerlaeia bacterium, assembly GCA_963580245.1. Lineage (GTDB taxonomy): Bacteria > Sumerlaeota > Sumerlaeia > MVZB01 > MVZB01 > CAUZJO01. The sequence goes on from CAUZJO010000115.1 coordinate 4,592, forward strand.
CGCAAGCCATGCCCACGCCGAGCCCGATCAATACTGAAACGGCGACGGGCAATCCATTGACCAGCCACAGCGCGGTCAGCGTGCCCGCAAGACCGAGGACCGAGCCAACCGACAGATCGATCCCCCCGCTGACGAGCACAAAGGTCATCACGCAGGCGATGGTCCCGATGAACGCGACCTCGCGGGCGATGTTCATCAGGTTGCCGCCGGTGAAGAACACCGGATGACGCAAGCCGACAAAAAGCGAAAACGCGACCAGCGGGATGATGATCCCCAGCTCCTGGAAGTCCAGGACTTTGCGGAACCAATTGGGGAGTTGAAAGCGTGGTTGGGTGGTCATCGATGACGAATGACGGGCATGAGGACGAACAGGGGTATCTTTGGAATAAACGGGGTGGCGTGAATGCTCACGGATGACTCACTGTCGCGTGGCCTTTCGCGCCTCGTCCCTATAGGTGTCGATATTCTCCTTGGTGATGACGATGAAATCGGGATTGGTGAACTCGGGGACCGATTCGCCGCGCGCGAGCATCCCCAGATACTTGATCCCCAGATAACCCCACATGTATTGGTTCTGCGAGATCGTCGCGTAAACGACGTCTTCGCGGATGAAATCGAGCGTTTCCTCCAGGTCATCGAAACCGACGATCAAGATCTCGCCCGCCCGGTCCATCTCCTTGACAACCTTGGCGTGCGACGGAGGATGGTCGCCCCCGGTGCCGTAAAGCACGTTGATCTCGGGGTGGGCCGTCAGTTGCGCTTGCACCTTGGAGATGTCTTGCATCAGGTCCGAGTAACCGTATTCGACGCCGATAATCTCGGTCCCGGGTGCCTTCAACATCGCTTCACGGAACGCGTCGATGCGCGTGTCGAGCGAGGGGACGCCCGGCGTCGAGCTGAGGATCCCGACTTTGGCCGGCTTGCCGCCCAGTGCTTTGAGGACCGTCTGGGCGGCCGCCTGCGCGGCGGTCACGTCGTTGGTTAGGATCATCGCGTCGCGTTTGCTCTCCGGCGAATCGTCGGCGACGCAAACCACGTGGACCCCGGCCTCCCGCGCCTTGTTGATCACCGGGGTGAACGTGTCGGGGATAAACGGATGACAAAGCACGCCGTCATATTGCTGAGCGACGGCCGTCTCTATTTGGCTGAGCATCAGATTGGCCTCGCTGTACCCCTCGGGCGGGCCCACCATGGTCAGGTCGACTCCAAACTCCTCGGCGGCGTCCTTGGCCCCGTCGGCGACGACGTTCCACACTTCATGGCCGACCCACGGGTTGACGAACATGACCTTCGGCCGGCCCGGCTTGGCGGGCGATCCGTCGCCCGAGGGCGCGGTTTGGCTCTCCCCCTTACACGCCGTCAACATGATGGCGAGGGGAATCATAACGAGCGCGATCGAGGCCCCGATCACTTGATTGAACTTAATCCGTGGGGATTTCATCGCCTAAGCCCTCTCTATCGAGCCGGATCCGAGGATAGGTCCAACATTTGCCTCCCACGCGCTGATTGTCAATGTCCGATTGGTCGTGGCGGTTGAGGCTTACGCCGCCGAGGCCCGTCGATGGCCCCGCTTCGCCCTCCCCGTTCGCGCGCGTCGCGGCGGGTGGCGAACCACTCAAAGGCGCAATTCGGGTTAAACCTTGGGGACCCAACGGCCGATAAAAGGACCGTAAGGGAACAGTGCGAACTTGTCCGCGCGGCCCCTCTATCTCATGGAGACCCTTTCTTGTACGCCGATCCGGTTCCCTACGAATTCACCCAACCCGCCCCGCGGGCTCGTTTTGGCCGGCGCATCCGACTGGTGATCGGACTGCTGATACTGCTGGTTCTGATGGCGGTCAACCTGGCCATCGGCTCGGGCAAGATTCAGATCGAGAAGGTCATCTCCGAATCGATGGAGCCGACGCTGCTGATCGGCGACGTCATCGTGGCCGACGCCAACGAGATGCCGCAGCGCTACGACGTGGCCGTCTTGATGAATTCCCAGGACGACGAGGAGAAGCTGGTCAAGCGCGTCATCGGAATGCCCGGCGATACGATCGAGATCCGCGACGGCATCATCTATATCAACGGCGAGGAAGAATACTCCACGCAAGTCACCGATAACGTCATCTCCTGGCCCAATACCCGCGTGCGTGTCCCTCCCAATTCTGTTTTCGTCATAGGCGACAACCGCAACAACAGCTTCGACAGCCTGAATTTCGGGCCCGTCCCGTTCGACAACCTGCACGGGGTGGTCTCGGCCATCATCTGGCCCCCCTCGCGCATGAGCCGTCCCGCCCCGCTCCACGAAGAAGAACCCGAGGGCTGAAATACGCCCATTTAACCGATGGTCAACTTCCCGTCGCGCCGGATCCCCATTCGCGGTGATCGGCATCCACCCGCCCAGTACAGGCTTTTATCGCATCCGGTCTCGTGATAGTCTCAATCTCGACGGTCGGCCAAAATCCCGTGAACTCAGACGATGCCCAACAGATGTCGAATTACCTCGGGCCCGGATAAGCGTCCGAGGATTGCCCATCGCGCTCCTCGCCGCTCGTGCCGGCTCGCCTTGCTCTTTGTCCTGACCGGGCCCGCCCTTCTCATCGGATGCTCGCCGTGGAGGCCGGTCTTGAGGGCGAAGCGGGTCATGGAGATGCCCCGGCCCAATATGCGCATCGAATCCGAACTGTGGCGCGCCGCCCGGCCCTTGACCGTCAGGATGCCGGGCGCCGCGGGGTCGAGCGCCGCGACGGACCGCGTGCGCCTCAGGGCGATCCACGATGGGCGCGCCCTCTCCATCTTGGCCTCCTGGCCCGACGCCACCGAGACGTTCACCGCGCGCCAGTGGGTGTGGGACGAGAGACGCCGCGACTACTCCCTGCTCCAGCTCATTGTCGATCAATTCGAGATCCATTGGGCCATGACGGACGACGCCAGCTTTCGCTGGTTCGATGGCCGGCCGGCGCGTTACGACGTGTGGCGCTGGCGGGCGGGCTGGACCAACGTCTCCGGCTATGCCGATGACCTCCAACTCGGGCTCGTCCCGCATCAGGCCGACGTGGACCCGGCGACGATCGAGGGGGAGTTGTATCCGGTGCGCGGCGGCACGGGGGCACTGGTCGAGATGCGCTGGACGCCCGATCCCGGCATCCCCGGCACCGTCGCGACCGCCAGGCCGATGATCCGGGAAAAGACCCGCCTGCCCGGGGCCGAGGCCCGCCAGCCCATCGGCAGCGCGGGCGACGTGGAGGCCCTCGGCCTGTTCAATTTGACCGAGCCGTTCAAGCCCAAGTTCTGGTTCTCCTCGGGCGGGGAGCGCATCCCAGGCTACTGGTTTGAGGACGACATGGACCAGCCGCTGGGCGGCTTCTGGTTCGTCGAGTTCCACCGGGCGCTGGTGACCGGGGATGAGGACCATGACTATCAGCTACGCGGCAAAGGCCCCCACCGGTTCGCCGTCGGCGTGGCGGACGAGGTCACCGGCGATGATTCGCTCATCTCCCGCCCCATCCGGCTTTATCTGGATTAGATCAACGCGATTTTAAAATCGGTCCGCCATGTTAGGGTTCCGGCGCGGTCTCGAGGCATTTGATGAGGTCGGCGACGTCGACCTTTCCGTCCTCGTTCAGGTCGAGTCCGGCGGGGTCGTCATCCTGGCCCAGCAGGTAGCGCAGCAGTTGCGCGACGCAGCGTTCGGGACCGTCTTGTGATTCAGAAATGGGAGCGCGCAAGGTGACGGGATTGGGGTGGAGACCAGGCTGATGCGTCCACATGGGACGCGATGTTGAGGCTGATTACGATTACGAGCGCGAACGGGGACTGAAGAACCTACTCGATTGAAGCCTTCGAGGACGAGGGCCGATTATAAACGAGAACGCGGGGCCTTCAGCGGAGCGGCGTTTTCTCCCATATCTAAATCACACCCCACAAAAACCCTTGAGCAACAGAACCCCGGCGGCACATGATAATCGGGTGGTTGCAAGGACGCGGGATGCATTGAACGTGGAGCTTGTCCTTGTGATCAATGACACCCGCAACCTTGCCCTGATCTTCCCCGGGCTTCGACCATCCTGACCAAAAGGACCTCCTAACATGTGCGGCATTATTGGCATGATTTCGCGGCACGACGTGGGTCCGGCCCTGATCGAGGGGCTGAAAAACTTGGAGTACCGCGGCTATGACTCGGCCGGCTACGCCGCGGTGAACGATGGCGGCTGGGTCTCGAACAAGGTCGTGGGGCGCGTGGCCCAGCTCGACGGTTCCCTGCCCCAGATCGAAGGCTGCCGCATCGGCATGGCCCACACGCGCTGGGCGACCCACGGCGCCCCGACCGAATCCAACGCCCACCCCCATTTCAGCGCCGACGGCCGCTTCGCCATCGTCCATAACGGCATCATCGAGAACTACGCCGTCCTGCGCGAATACTTGATTAATCAGGGGATCGAGTTCAAGAGCGAGACCGACACCGAGGTCATCGTCCAGTTGATCGCCCATGAATACAAGGACAGCCTGCTTCAGGCGATCCGCGACGCGCTGGGCCGGCTCGAAGGGACTTTCGGCCTGCTGGTGATAGACCGTGAGGACCCCAATCGTCTCATCGCGATTCGCCAGGGCAGCCCGCTGGTGATTGGCGTGGGTGAGGGCGAGTATATCGCTGCCTCCGACGTCTCCGCCCTCATCCAGCACACCCGCAACGTCATCTACCTGGACGACGGCGAGATCGCGGAGCTGACGTTCACCGGCTATCGCACCTCAAATTTCCAGGACGTCACGGTCATCCACGAGACCACAAAGGTTGATTGGGAGATCGAGCAAATCAAGAAGGGCGGCTTCGACCATTTCATGCTCAAGGAGATCTTCGATCAGCCCGAGGCCCTGCGCAACACGTTGGCCGGCCGCGTGCGCGCCGAGGAGGGGGCCGTCCGGCTGGGAGGTATTGGAGAGCTATCCGACGATTTCGTGCGCGACCTTGACCGGTTGCTGATCTCCTCGTGCGGCACCGCCTGGCACGCCGGGCTGGTCGGCGAGTACTTGATCGAGGACCTGGCCCGGCTCAACGTCGAGGTCGAATACGCCTCGGAGTTCCGTTACCGCAACCCCATCGTCGGCCCCGGCGACCTGATGATCGTCATCAGCCAGTCCGGAGAGACCGCCGACACGTTGGCCGCCATGCGCGAGGCCGAGACCAAAGGCGCCAAGCTCATGGGCGTGTGCAACGTGGTCGGCTCGACAATCGCCCGCGAGTCGGGCATGGGCATCTACACGCACGCCGGGCCCGAGATCGGCGTGGCCTCGACCAAGGCCTTCAGCACGCAACTGGCCGTCATGTCGATGCTGGCGATTCAGTGGGGCCGGCTGCGCGGGCACCTCTCACAAGAAGACGCCACCAACCTGACCCGTTATCTGGAGGCCATGCCGGGGTTGATCGAACGCCTGCTCGAACAGTCCGACGCCATTCAGGACATCTCCGAACAATACGCCGACAGCCAGAACTTCCTCTACCTGGGCCGGGGGGTGAACTTTCCGATCGCGCTGGAGGGGGCGCTCAAACTCAAGGAGATCTCCTATATCCACGCCGAGGGCTACCCCGCCGCCGAGATGAAACACGGGCCCATCGCGCTGATCGACGAGAACATGCCGATCGTCGTCATCGCCACGCGCGACCCGGTCTACGAGAAGCTTGTCTCGAACATGCAGGAAATACGCGCGCGCAAGGGGCGAATCATCGCCGTGGCCACCGAGGGCAACGAGGAGATCAAGCAGCATTGCTCCCACGTCATTTACGTCCCCGAGACGCACCCTCTGCTCACGCCGCTGATCAACGTCGTTCCCCTGCAACTGCTCGCCTACCACATCGCGGTCCTGCGCGGCTGCGACGTCGATAAACCGCGCAACCTGGCCAAAAGTGTCACGGTGGAATAAGCGCGGGGCGGCGCATTACCGGCGAGAGCCGAGCCTGCCGATCCAGTCATTGACCAGGAAGACCGGGATCAGCGCCAGGCCGATCAGGCTGGCCAGCAGGGCCATGGGCCAGCGCATCCAGGCCCGCGCCGACGTCAGCCCCAGCCCCCAGCGCACCCAGCGTTTGCCCCGCAAGGTGTTGAGTCCACGGCGCGTCTCGGCCAATTCGGCCTCCAGCCGCCCCAGCCGCCGGTGTTGTTCCTCGAAGCGCAGTCGCGAGGCCGTTTTCCCTTCGCGGAAGACGGGTTGGCGGCAAAACTCCGCCAGCGGCCCGATCGTGAGGTCCCAAGGCAGCTCCCGCCGGACCAGGTCGAGGGCCGATTGGGCCGGGCCATCAACGTCCAGTTCACCCCGCAGGATTCCCCGGAGCAGCTCTCCGATTCCCTTGTCATCCTCCGGGTCAACCACCCATCCGGCCCCGGCGCGGTCGATGATTTCGCCCAGCTCATCGTAGTGGTGATGGATCACGGGCAAGCCGCCGGCCAGATAGACGACCGTGCGGGTTGGGAACGCCAGTTCGCGTTCCGGATTGCGCGCCATCGCGTCGAGCGCGACCCCTCCCTCGGCCAAGAGTTTCTGATAACGCGCGAAATCCATCGGCGGGAGCAAGCACGCCCGCGGATGATGCTCGACCCGAGCCGCGAGTTTCTCGAACCGCCCGCGCGAGACGTCAAGCGAGGGGTGCGGCCCGCCGACGAAGACGAGCTCGCCCCGCCCTTCGGCCTCCAGCGCCTCCAGCGCGGCTTCCACGATCGTCGTGGGGTTCTGCCACGGCAGGAAGAAACCACCGTACACGAACCGGTCGGCTCGCGCATGGGGCCTTTCAACGAACGGGGCCATCGAAAAGGGGATCACCGGCAAAAGCTCGGTCTCGACCGCGTCCGCCGGCCAGCCGGCCATCATCAGATAGGGGAGAAAATAGAGCCGCTGCCGGCGACCCGAGGCAACCAGGAAATCGGCGCGGCGCAGGGCGTCGAGTTTTTCCCGCAAATCCGCCTCGGGATCGGCCGAGCCCCACAGGCGCCTTTCGAGCAAATGCGGCCCGGCCAAGTCGATCGCCAGGGGGCAGTCGACCTCGCCCAATTCCGTAGCCAGGCCCCAGTGCTGGAGGACAATCACGTCCGGCCCCCGCCGGGCGACCTCTTCTCGCAGCGATGGGCGATCGAACGTCCCAACCCAATCGGGCCGGCTGGGTTGCGAGGCATCCGTTGCTTGCGGCCCATCGCCCTCGGCGCCCGGGGCGTAGGTGGCCGTCGCGCTCGACGGCATGAGCGCCGTCACCTCGAGGCCCCGCGAACGCAGCCCCTGGGCCAGCCCCCATGCCCGCAACCCCGCGCCGGTCGCGGGTAGGTTCCCGACGGGCAACGGTTCGGTGGTCAGGACCAAAACACGCGTCATGGGACCCGCCTTTGAGTTGGCTCTCGGCTCTCGTCCCTCGTCCTCGTAATCGGTCTTTTTCTCGGGCCGCAATCGAGGTGGGTCGCGCTGATGAGGCGGATTCCGATTACGAGGACGAGAGCCGTGAGCCGATCATTAACCAGAAAAGGGGTCCGCCATCGAAGCAACGTCTATTCAAAAACTGAATCACACCCAATCTTACACAAGACCCAAATTCAAATACAGAAATCCCCAGGCGCGTTGTAGAATGGCACTGACCATGGAGTAAGTCCATGAGACGAGGATAAGAACATGAGCAATCCCCATCAAGACCCGATCTGGCAGGGCATCCGCGAGGAGGTCACTCACTCGGCCGCCGAAGAGCCAATGCTGGCCAGTTTCCTGCACGCCACGGTGCTCAACCATGACAGCCTGGAGGATGCGCTGAGCTTTCAATTGGCCGGCAAGGTCAGCGGCCGCACCCTGGATTCCATGGCGATTCGCGAGGTGATCACCGAGGCGTTGAAGACCGACGCGAGCATCGGCGAGGCCGTGCGCGCCGACATCCAGGCCGTGCGCGACCGCGACCCCGCGTGCACGCGATACTCCGCGCCGCTGCTCTATTTGAAGGGCTTCCACGCGCTTCAGACTTACCGCATCGCCCATTGGTTGTGGGGCCAGGGACGCCAGGAACTTGCGCTCTTTCTGCAGAGTCACGTCTCGCGGATCTTCAGCGTCGACATCCACCCGGCCGCCCGCATCGGCAAGGCGATCCTGATCGACCACGCCACGGGCATTGTGATCGGCGAGACGGCCGTGGTCGAGGATAACGTGTCGCTGCTGCACGAGGTGACCCTGGGTGGGACCGGCAAGGATGTCGGTGACCGCCACCCCAAGGTGCGCAAAGGGGTGCTGATCGGCGTGGGGGCCAAGATCCTGGGCAACATCGAGATCGGCGAAGGCGCCAAGATCGCCGCCGGCAGCGTGGTACTCAAATCCGTTCCGCCCCACACCACCGCTGTCGGAGTCCCCGCCCGCATCCATAAGACCCCCCCCCGCCACGACCAACCGGCCCTGGAGATGGACCACCGCATCCCGAACGAGGTAGAGCCGACACGGGACAAGGCCCAGAGTTAGAATTCATGATGATCAAACCGAGACGGGTCATCTTAAATCCCCATCCCCGGGTCCGCGTTGAGACGTAGCGCGTCACTGGGCGAGAGGGGCTGGAGTTGCCAGGCCAGCCCGGCGATCATCGCCGCGTTGTCGGTGCACAGCGACGGATGCGGGAACCAAACGCGCAGGCCGGGGCGACTGCGGGTCAGCTCCCGCGCGCGGCGGCGCAGACCGCGATTGCACGCCACGCCCCCCGTCACGACCAGATCATGCACCCCGCGTCCTCGCGCCGCCTCGAGTGATTTGCCGAGCAGCGATTCGACCGCCGCTTCCTGAAACGACGCGCAGAAGTCCCTCTGGACGGCTTCAGGGAGCCGGCCGTCATATTGTGCCTTGAGGCGTTCGGCCTCGCGCCCGGCGGCCGTCTTGAGCCCGCTGAAGGAGAAATCCGGTTGGTCGCGCCCCATCATTGGGATCGGGAGGTCGAAGGCCCGTGGGTCGCCGCCCTCGGCCAGCCGGTCGATCGCCGGCCCGCCGGGATAACCCAATCCCGCCGCGCGCGCGACTTTATCGAATGCCTCGCCGGCCGCGTCGTCGCGCGTCTGGGCGATCGTTGACATCCGGTCCGGCCCCTCGACCCAAACCAGCGAGGTGTGACCCCCCGAGACGATCAGGCCCACGTGGGGCAGGGCGGGGCGCGCGATCACCGGCGCGGGTTCGGCCGATAGGGAGGACCCCGCCGGGTCGGGTGCCACGGGCACGACGTTGGATTCATTGCCGGCTTTGATCAGCAGGTGGGCACCCTGGCGCGGGGTCAGGTAGATCGAATAGACGTGGGCGGCCAGGTGATTGACGGCGACCAACGGACAGCGATGCAGCCACGCCAGCGCCTTGGCCGTTTCGATGCCCACCAGCAGGCAACCGATCAGCCCCGGGCCCTGGGTCACGGCCACCGCCTCAACCCGCTCCCAGCCGACCCCGGCCTCCTCCAGAACCTGATGAACAAGCGGCAGGCAGGCTTGGATATGGATACGCGCGGCCACCTCGGGTACCACCCCGCCGAACTGGGCGTGCAGATCGACCTGCGAAGCCAAGGCCTCGGCCCGCACCCGCCCCTCGCGCGTCACGAGTGCCGCGGCGGTCTCGTCGCACGACGATTCAATGCCCAGAATCACGTGTTCGTTTGCTTCCGCCACATCTTCCCTCACAAGCGCGCCATTGCTTTCCTCGAAGTTATCTTACCCATGCCCGATCCCACCCGCCACGCCGATCCAACGGAGCGGTGTCTCGATTCCATAAGCCCCCACGGCTGGCGCGGGAAAGAGCGCGTGGGGGTTCTTCTCGCCTCGAACAGATCCGTTTTAGTGTTGAGCTTTCGTCGCGGATCAGGTGACATGCTGGGGACGGAGACGAACCTAGCAAATCAGGGCCGAGCACGAGCGACCTAAAGGCCAAACACGGCGGCGGGCCCATCCCCCGCCTTCCTTTTTCTCAGTGAAAGGACACGACCCATGATCAGCCAAAAAGTGCGAGACAAACTGATTGAACAAGTCAAGACCGAGTGGGAGTCGGATTTCTTCTACTTGGCGATGATGGCGTGGTGCTTCAACAACGACTATGACGGCTTCGGCAACTGGTTCTACAACCAGGCCAACGAGGAGCGCGGCCACGGCCTGCGCATCCTGCAATACGTGACCGACGTGGGCGGCGACATCTCGGTCCCGTCGGTCGACGTGCCGCGCATCGCGTTCGAGGGCCTCGAGCACATCTTCAAGCTGCAACTCGAACACGAGGAGCTGGTCACCAAACGGGTCTATGAATTGGTCAACCTGAGCGTCCAGGAAAATGACCATTCGACCCACACCTTCCTGCAGTGGTTCATCAAGGAACAGATCGAGGAAGAATCGACTGCGCGCAACCTACTGGCCAAAGTCCGCCGCGCCGAAGGCTCGCCCGGCGCGCTGCTGATGCTCGAAAGCGAACTGGCCAAACAACGCCCGGCCAAACTGCCGGGTACCGAGGAAGCTGATGGTTAAGAGTTTGAAACAATCGGCCCTCGGCTCCCGGCCCTCGTCCTCGTAATCGATCTTATTTTCGGGCTGCAATCTAATAGGGATGCGATAATGAATTATGATTACGAGGACGAGGGCCGGGAGCCGAGGGCC
>CAUZJO010000116.1:0-15097 GCA_963580245.1 Candidatus Sumerlaeia bacterium
TGGGAGCGTGAATGACTGCAATCACAAGACTTATGATATCCCCCCGCCGGAAGAAGTCAAGCGCACAATTCGCCGTATGATGTTGAAATTATTAAGGTTAGATGGTTTTAGGACGGGAACGAATTAGCAATTCTTTCATGATAGAGGCTCGATCGGGCGGATCGGGATCTCGTAAGTATATTTTATTATATTTAATGATTAGTAGTTTATACTTTGAAACCAGATTGGGGTAGACTGATCCGATAAGTCTAGCATAGTTGTCATGCTCGGATCTATATTCGGAGGATGTCATGAGTCCTTTCTCTAGGTGTTCCTCAAGCTTCCCGCGAGCAGGCTCAACACTTCTTCTGAAACCTTCGATAATTACTGTGTTGAAAGGCTCAATTGTCTCCAAGAGATACATTTCGGTATCTTCCCGAAGCATCTCCCGATCGGCTGTTGACCTCACTGCGGGAGGGAGATTGTTTAGGCTCCATGTGATTGGCTTAGGAGGCATCGGCCAGGCTACTGCGTTGGAGGTCGATGGACGTGGCGTCACCGTGATCTAGTAAATATATTTTATCCTTTTTAAGTATTTAATGATTAACAGTTGATATTTTGAAGCCAGATCGAGGTAGACCTATCCGATAAGTCTAGTATAGTTGTCATGCTCGAATCTGTATTCGGAGAATGTTATGAGTCCTTTCTCTAGGTGTTTCCCAAGCTTCCCGCGAACAGACTCAACACTTCTTCTGAAACCTTCGATGGTTGCTGTGCTGAAAGGCTCAATTGCCTCCAAGAGATACATTTCGCTTTCTTCTCGAAGCATCTCCCGATCGGCTGTTGACCCCACTACGGGAGAGAGTTTGTTTAGGCTCCATATGATTGCCTCTGGAGGTGTTGGCCAGGTTACTGCGAAAGAGGCCGCAGGAAGAAGTGACGCGGCTAATAGTAGTAATCGCGTGCTCATTCCTTTGCTCCAATTTCTTTCAAGCTGACGATGGATCCATCGAAATCCTTTTCGGCCAAAGTCAGGGATAGGGCCATAACAAATAACTCTTGAGTTAGCCTTCGTAGGGTGCATGTTAATTCGGCCTCCCATGCCTTCGCGTCTCCGCTGGGTTTTTCAATCTACTTCTAATGATAAGCATTTCTACCACACTCAGTGCTGCCTCTGTCAAGTGAAAGTTTCAAGAAGCGATAGAATATCGCAACCGGCGGCGGTGATAAAGCGCCCTGGAGGTCTCCGGGTGTCAAGGGGCATGCAGGAATGGGTCGGGTGGTCCCGAAAAAGTCGATCTTGGGCGCTCAACGTCCATTCTGCTTCGGTCATTGGCCCAAATCGGGGGGGGCAATCCACAAATCGGCTTCAAACCCCCAATCAATGATTCCGAATCAACTCCCCTCAATCGCCCTTCACCCGAGGACGATCCCGGTTTCGACGACTCAAAGGCCACAAAAAGGGTCGATCGCATGAAATGGCTTACCACCAATGGTTTAGACCGTCTCCGGGGGTTGACGTCCCGGTCTACACACGTGGCTCCCTACCGGGGAGAGACACAATCCGATTGGACCCCGACGCGAACCCGCAAACAAACCCTGGACGCCCCGGCGAGGCGGAGATTATGATTTATCAGGAGCGGGGCGGGGCGGCGGTTTTGTGCCGGGGCCGGCTGGCGGGGGGGTCGTCCGTTGGTTTGTCATTCAAAGGGGGGCGTTTGCGATGTCGATGTCAGGATTCGATCCACGTAGGCGGGATTTTCTCAAGGGGATGTTGGCCGGGGCTGGGGCGGGGGCGGTTTTGGGATCGTTGTCGTTTAGTGCCTCGGCGGCGCCGGGGGCGGGGCCGCGCGCGGGGGCGTCGTGAAACCGGCTTATACGGGGCCGAACTTGATCATTGTCCGTTTCGGCGGGGGGGTGCGGCGGGTCGAGTCGATCGACCCCGATCACACTTACGCCCCCTATTTTCGCAACGAGCTGACCAAGCGCGGCGCGCTGTTCACGAACATGGAAATCTCGCAGAGCGAAGGGGTGACGACGAGCCACGGCGGGGGGACGCTTTACATCCTGACCGGGCGTTATGACGAATACAAGGACGTCGGGAACAAGTTCCTCGGCCAGCGCTTCGAGGCCAGGGTCCCGACCGTCTTCGAATACCTGCGTAAGCATTATGACGTCCCCGAACATGAGACGTTGATCATCAACGGCGAAGACCGCACCGACGAGGAGTTCTACACCTTTAGCAACCACCACCTGTTCGGCGTCAACTACCGCTCCAATGTCCTCAGCCTCTATCGTTACAAGACGTATCTGCTGCGCCAACAACTCCAGGTCGGCGCGCTGACGGACGCCGAACGCGAGGCGAAGTCGGCCGAACTGAAACAGATGGAGGCGATCGACTACCGCATGGCCGGCAACGATCGCCAATCGCCGCGCATCCAGGAATTCTGGGCGCATTGGCGCGGGCTTTACGGCGACAGCGGTTTCAAGAACTCGCGAGGCGACCGGCTATTGACCGACCTGGTGCTCGACGCGATGCGCCTGCTGCGACCCAAACTGATGATGATCAACTTCAACGACCCCGATTACGTCCATTGGGGCAACCCGAGTCACTACACCGAAGGCATCCGCATTATCGATGAGGGCATCCGGCGACTGGTGGACGCGGTTGACGCCGACGAAGCCTATCGCGACCGGACGGTGTTCGCGATCGTCCCCGATTGCGGGCGCGACACCAACCCGTACATGGCGGTGGAATTCCAGCATCACTTCGGAAGCAAGTCGTCGCGCGAGATTTTCGCGTTCCTGATGGGGCCGGGGATCGCCAAGGGCGTGGTGGTGGACCGCAAGGTCGATCAAATCGCCGTTGCGCGGACCGTCGGGCGGCTGATGGGGTTCGAGGCGCAATTCTTCGAGAGCGACGTCCTCGAAGAGGCCTTCGCGTAACTTCTAAAGGAGGGGCAATGACCCATGTCCAAGGTTTGGCGCGTGGCGGTCGCCGGTTGGAAATGGCTGGTGGGCGGGGCGCTGTGCAACTTGCCGCCGGGGGCGCTGATCGTCCTCGGTTGGCCCTATCGGCTGATGGGACGCACGGTCGTCAAATCGTGGTGGCGAACCAGCCCCCTGGCCGCCGAGGGAAACCGTTTTGACGATTTCGTTCAAGAACGGCCGCAGTACGCGTCGCTGCGGCGATGGCCCAACTGGATGCTGTGCCAGGAGGCGTCGACCTCGATGCGCTCGGGATTGAAGGGCGCTAGGGGTATTTCGGGCCGGGTCCGTGTGATCTTGGGCGCCGTCTTCCACTCGCTTGGGCAAAACCTCAAGATCGGCTTTCAGGGACTCTTCAACCTGTGGGTCTTTTACGTGGCCGGGTTGCGTGATCATGGCGCTGGCCTGGTGGGCCGGGTGGAACAACTCGTTCAACAAGGGCTATGAACAGTCCGGGGCGGGGCCGGTGCTGGGCGTGTTGGGGATGGCGTTGTTCGTCGCGACGATGTTTTACGTGCCGATGGCCCAGGCGCGCCAGGCAGCCACGGGCCGTTGGAAGAGCTTTTACCAGGTTAACTTGATCTGGCGTCTCATCCGCTGCCGACCGATCGCCAACCTTATCCTGGCCGCTTGCTACGCCGCCGCCGGAGGGTTGGTTCTCATCTCGGTCGTGGCCGTGACGTTCTTGCCCATGATCCGGCCCGAACTCGATGTGATGGCCGACGCGTCGAGGTTGCAATGCATTGAGAGTTACTATTTCCGCGTCTGTTTGTTCGGGTTTCTCATCTACGCGGGGTTGCACATACTGACGGCCCGCATCTACGCCGGGGCCGTGGTCAAGGCGATTCGGACGGGGGTGGTCTCGCTCGATGAACTAAACGATGACGAAAGAGAATTGCTGGGCGTCCTGGGCCATTCGGGCGCGGCGGAGTCGCAAACGGGCCGGCCTTATCCGCGCCTCGGTCGGTCGGACCGCCCGCTGGACTTTTCGCACCGCCGTCGCGGCACTGACGGTCCTCATCTGGCTCGCGTTCACTTTCAATATATTCGTCGGGCAATTCTTCAATTACCGCTCACAACGCGGCTGGCTCAACCAACCTCTGGTCCACCTGCCCTGGTTCAGCCACATCCCCGAGAAGCTCAAGAAGATCGTCCGGGGCGATTAGGGTTGTCCGTTTTTGATCGATTTATCTCCGTCGAGGAGTCCTGGGGTTTTGAAAGATCTCTCGATGAAACCCGTAAGGTTCCTACTGACCCTGACCTTTTTACTCGGTGTGAATTCGCCCCTCGTGGCCCAAGCCGGGCCTACCATGATCCTCGACATTCATTCCGCCGGCGGCTCGGATCCGGATAATCTGACGCCCTGCAAGGACCTGCTGTTTTTTAGCGCTACTGACGGTGAACATGGAACCGAGCTGTGGTTCACGGATGGAACCACAGACCAGACCAAATTCGTTCTGGACATTTATCCAGGCACCGAAAGTTCGGAACCTGAGCAATTGATCTGCCTCGATGACTGGCTGCTATTCGTCGCGAATGACGGAATGCACGGAAAAGAGCTTTGGAGGACGAATGGAGAGGTCAGCGAAATTGTGAAGGACATCCATCCCGGTGAGAACGGTTTTGATATAGGCCTGAATGACGATGAGCCAAGATTTACGCCAATGAAAAGGATTGAAAGCACCGTGTATTTCGTTGCAACGGATATTGTTCATGGACTGGAACTGTGGAAAAGCGACGGCACACCGCAAGGAACGGCGCAGGTCGATGACGATCCTCTAGGCAGCTACATTTCCCGCATAACTCTATTGCACGAATTCGATGGTAGACTCTACGCCGTTTACAACTGGAAATTCCTTGTCCAGTCCGACGGGACGGCTGAGGGAACATTGAAAGTCCCCATAAACTACACCAATCAGGATCAGATTTACGGGCTTCATACTGTCAGCGATCAATTATTTGTCGCGGGGCTTTTTCGACTGAGAAGAGGAACGATCTTCAAGACAAATGGAGAATTGATGACAAGGGTTCTAACGCTCCCAGTAGGCAGATGGCACGGCGCCGAGATCAGCGATATGACGGCAGTCGGTGACCTCTTATACTTTAAGCGCACACTTCTTGAGTACCACTCCGCTGACGACTGGGCCACTGCAGGTTCGGAGTTATGGCGAAGCGACGGGACATCGGATGGGACGGTAAGGGTCACAGAAGGGGTTAATGAGGTATTTGGCGAATATGAGGGGTAATTGTTATTTAGGTATTTGATTAATTTTATGAAGATATCAAAAATAGGGGAGCCGCAAGTCGTGGGAAATGTGCCACCCCTTGAGAGTTTGATACACTTCAACGGGTATCTTTACTACGACACGGCACGCGATGATGAATTCGGTAGGGAGTTATGGAGAACAGACGGGACGGTTGGAGGAGGCCGTATAGTGAAGGACATCAGGATCGGCACTGATCACTCGGATCCGCGGTCTTTCCTAATTGTTAACAGTGCGCTTTTGTTTACTGTTGATGACGGCATCCATGGTCGTGAACTATGGCAATCTGATGGGACCGGAGCCGGAACCCGACTCGTGATGGACATCAACCCAGGCCCCGCAGAATCAAACATCCAACACATGACCGTTTTTAACGACATGTTGGTCTTTTCGGCGGACGACGGAGTTCACGGTCAGGAGTTGTGGGCTTTTAAACCGAATCCATCGGCTTCGTTGGACGGCGACATGTGGCTTCACTATGCCGATGAATGAAATCTGAATTGGATGCAGGCGAGGCAGTGGACGATCCAGCGAGTTAATCTCCCGCGCTTGATGGAAGGATACTTCGAGTCGATCAATGGTCTTTGGCGCCCATCAAGCGGGTTTCATCGTTCAAATAACCCCTGTTGCCCGACCGGAGAAGACGACGGGACCGGGGATACATCTCACGGATCCGGAAGATGAATCCGCGGGCTGGGAGCACAAATCATTTATCCGGCTCCCTGAAGGGGAGCAATGTGAGTAGCCGTGGGTGACAACCCACGGTTCGCGGTCGCCATGCCACGACAACCCTGAAAGGGTTGAATCGCATCGTGATGCGGCCTGTTCGACCCCTTCAGGGTCGTGAAGTTTTGGGGACCCCATTCCGTGGGTTGTCACCCACGGCTACTCACATTTGACCCCTGCGGGGTCACGGAGGAAGACGGAATTGATTTGTGCATCCACGGGACCGCCAAATTCGACGCGACAATAGACCGTCAACCTACTATATATCAATGGGACGCCCTGTCCGGTGGCGTTATTCAGGTTAGGCGTGTTGGAGGGTTCGTGCAGTTCTTAAGGAACATCTACCAAGCTTGGCTACGCAGGGAACTGGACCGCGTCCCGTTCGCGGCGCGCGGCGTCAACGTCGAGATCGTCCCGCGCTCGCGTTTCGAGAACCCGGAAAAGATTCGCATCGGCGACCATGTTTATATCGGCCATGGCGTGGCGTTGCATGGGGTGGGCGGGATTACGATCGGCGACAACGTTTCGTTCTCGCCCCATGTTCACATCCATACCTCGAACCACCGCTATGAAGACGGCGAGGCGATCCCGTACGACCGGGTCTCGTATCTCAAGCCGGTGCGGATCGAGTCGCATTGCTGGATCGGGGCCAACGTCTTGATCTGCCCCGGCGTGACGATCGGCGAGGGGGCGGTGGTGGCGATGGGATCGGTCGTGACCAAGGACGTCGCGCCCCTGACCGTTGTGGGCGGCAATCCCGCCCGGCCGATCAAGGAGCGCGACCGCGAACATTTCAAACGGCTCAAGGCCGAGGGCCGTTTTCAGATGCGGATCAAGAAGGAAGGCGACTATCCCGGGCCGAAGTACGTCGAGCCATGACCCCGGACGCTCGGACGCCCGAGGACCATGCCCCCGCCGCGGCACTGGGCCGCGCGCCGACCGAGGCCGAAAAGGCCGCGCGCCGGGAATTTGAAACGCAGTTCGTCGAGGGTGCCCGCTGTCACGGATGGTTTGCGATGCGGCGGGGCCTTGGCCGCGCGATTCACGATCTGTGCTGGCCCGACCCCTCGCCGCGTCGGCTGCGGCGGCCCTTTGGCGGGCGCGAACGACTGGGGCAGGCCTGCGAGGGGATCGCGGACCTGTATCGCGAGCTGGATGAGAAGAAGCCCCGGTTGCGTCGAAGGGGCGCGGCGGCCGAAATCGAACGGGTGCAGCTCGAAATCCCCCATCGGCTCGGCAGGCTCCGGACCCTGTGGGGCAAACAGCGACGCACGGCCCCGCTGACGGTCCTGGCGGCGGAGCTGGCGGCGGCCCTGCCGGCGGGGGCCGAGCCGATCTTGTTTGGCAGCCTGGCGTGCGAGGAACCCTGGCCCCAGTACGCCGACGTGGACCTGGGGCTCTTGCTCGGTGAATCCGTGATGAGCCAACCCCGCCTGATCAGGCAGACGATCAAGGCCTATCGCCGCAACCTCTCGCGCCTGATCGCGATCGATCCGGTCCATCATCACGGCCCGTTTGTCCTGACGCCGCTGGATTGGGGCCTATACGGCGAGGCCTATCTTCCGCTGGCGGTGCTGAGGCTGGCCACGACGCTCAAACCCAAAGCCTTCAAGATCGAGGCGACCCTGATCGGTGATCGGCTCGAAGTGCTCAGGGCAATCTCGCGGCTCCATGAAGGCGTCCAGCGGCTCTTCGAGGATCCCCGTCACCTGGCCGACCGCTACCTGGCCAAGTCCATCAGTTCGATGGTCCTGCTGGTGCCGGCCCTGTATTGCGGCGCCACAGGGCGGCCTGTCGATAAGCGGGCGTCCTTCGATCTCATCAAGGGCGAGATGGACGAGGCGGCGGTCGCCGCGCTGGAGGCGGTCGAGCGGTTCAGGCTCGATTGGCGCGCCACGCTCTTTCCTCCCCGCCTGATCCGCTGGCTGGCCGGCCCGCTGGCACCCGTCCTGGGCCGCAATCTGAATCGCTGGCCCGACGCGGTCCTGGGGCGACGGCTCGACGACCTGAAACCGGGGATCGAGCTGATTTTTCAGGCCGTCCGCGAAGGACTGGAAACCCAAAAACCCGCGCCAAAAGACGCGCCGAGCTGATCAGGAGAGACGGTCTTGGATTCAACCTGGGGACTGCGTTCATGCGAGCCGCTCATGCTCAAACGAGCCGAGCAGTTCCATTGGCATTATTGCGCGGGACCGATCCCGCCGGGCCACTACGACGAGGCGATCCAATGGGTGGCCGAACGCGCGCGGGCGATCGAGGGCGCGTTGGCACTTTATGACCTGGGGCCGATCCGCCATCCCGGCCTGTCCGACGTCGACCTGCTGCTCGTTCTGGATGACCATTTCCGCGACGCCGACCGCCTGCGTAGGCTTCTCTATCGGGAGTTCCCCGCGCGCTTCAAGAACGTCCTGCTCCACGACCTCTACTTCATCCGCCGCCAGGAATTGGCCTTCTGTTTCAAATGGGCGCCGATTCGCGAGCTGAACGCCCGTTGGCGAGAGGACGAGCTGCCAGGGCGCATGCTCAACGAGGACCCCACCGACCTCGCGCTGTTCCTGCTCGACATCATCACCGACGCCTACCCCTGGGAGTTCATCCAATACCTGGAGCGCCCCGAGCTGGACGAACGCGAGGTCATCGGCCGGCTCAAGGGCCTCGGCTATTGCGTCGATCTACTGAGGCGCGTCGGCGGGCGGCCGAGCGAGGAATCCCGGGCCTTCGCCGAAGATATCGAGCGCTTGCGCGAGCGGCTGTTTGAACTTAGTCACGCCGACAGGGCCGAGTGGATCTTGAGGCTGACGCAACAGGCCGTCGCGGTCTCCTATCAGCTCGCCTTGGAGGCCGACCGGGCAGTGCGCGAGCGGTGGGATTTAAAGCTCAAGGGGCGGCTGGTCCTGCACTCGACGCGCGTGGCCGCGCTCTACGCCGACCCGGCCCCCGATGGAGCCCGCTATGGGCGGGTCCGCTTGCGGCGGACCGATTACTACACGCGCCTACCGGCGGTTTATGGTTACCTGGTCCGCAAGTACGCCTCGCAAGCGGGGCCGGTCTCCAGGCGGCTGGGGCACTGTATGGTTGACGGCCTGGGCCTTGTTCAGCCGCCGCCCCCATCGGTGGTCAAGGCGATGGAAAGCCGCGCCTACCTGCGCAACGCCCACCAGGAGTGGCTGAACGAACTCGGTCTGGGATTGGTCGGCTTTATGACGTTTGGCTACCGCCCGCTGCCCCGCCGGGGGGAGCCGCCGTGGGCCAAGGAGATCGCCGGGAGTCTGCTCGGACGCGTCCGCGAGAGGATGTTGCGCCGCCGGCTGGTACGACTATAGATCAGGTTCCGGCCCAACGTCATCCCCCCGCCCCGAATCGCAAAACCAATTTTTCCGTGCTCGTAAATCGTAATCGAGACCTTTCGTCATCCCATCCGATTCGAGAGGGAAGAAAAGATCGATTACGATTTACGAGCACGCGCACGATTGAAGACTATTCGTGGCGGGAGGGGGTTTGACGCGCAAACGCTACTCGCGAAGCGCGCGCGCGATGTTCAGATTTTGCATGAAGAACATCGCGAGGAAGAAATAGATGAACAGACTGCCGTAAGGGCTCTTCATCAGAATCAGTCCGACCAGAACGCAAAACACCATCGATACGACGGCGACTTTATGCAGGGCCGCCTCGCGCCGAACGAAGTATTGCAGACCGTAAAACACCGACTGTCCCCCGTCCATCGGGTAGATGGGAAGCAGGTTCAGAACGAGCCAAAAAGTATTCAGCATGAAGAGGTTGCCAAAAAAGAAGGTGGCGGGGCTGGAGGCATGCACCGCCGGCACGTAGCGGACCATCAAAAAGCCAAACACGACCAGCAGCAACGTAAAGAAAGGGCCGGCCAGCGCAATGAAAAGGCTGCGGCCATGGGTCGTCGTCGAGTGACGCGCGTAACCGCCGAACATTACCAACGAGACCATGATCCCCCTGCACCCGCTCAGGTGGGCGGCCAATGCATGGCCTCCCTCATGGAGCAGGAGCGAGAAAAAGACGATGAAGCACAGCAGCCCCGCCTGCGGAAGCGACCCGCCCCGCGCTCGTTCACCAAACATAAAGAGCAAAAGAAGCAGAAACAGGAGAAAGCTGCCCTCGACATAAAACGGCACCCCCCCAATCCGCAAAATCTCCCAGCCGCGTGGGCGGTTATCTTTCGGGCTGGCGTTGTTGAAGAACATGGGGCGTGTCCTTTTCCGAAGGCATGAACTCCGATCCTAGACCAACCGGTGGCTCTTTGCCAGTGTCGACCGACCAGCGCCGCATCCCGTTTGGGTTCAACCCGGGTGAAATTCGGTTTCGGGAGTCAACATCGCTTCGATAAATGGTTTCTGTATTCCTTGGTGGTCGGCTCTCGGCTCTCGTCCTCGTAATCGGTCTTTTTCTTAGACCATAATCGAGATTGGCGGCGATGTTCAGGTCGATTACGAGGACGAGGGACGCGAGCCGAAACCCATCGGCACGGCGGCGAAACCACCGACCGGGTTGGGGGGACGGAAGCTGAGAATGAGGCCCGCTGAGCGCTCGGTCTAGGATTGCGCCGAACCCGTCATGCCTTCACGATCTTTTCGCGTCCCTCGGCCACGTCACGGGTGGCGTTGCGGGTGTCGACGACCAATTGGGCATGTTCGACGAGCTGCCCGTAGTCGATGTCGGAGTGGGCGGTCGAGATCAGCACCGCGTCATAGGTCTGGAGCGACTCGGGCGAACAAGCGACGCTGGCCCTTCCGGTCAGGTGCGGGTGTTCACGGTTGGGCTTGACTTCCGGAATGAAGGGATCGTGGTAATCGACTTCCGCCCCCTCCTCTAGCAACAGGTCGAACAGCCGCAACGACGGGCTCTCGCGCATGTCGTCGACGTCCTTCTTGTAGGCCAGGCCCATGATCAGGACGCGCGCGCCGTTGAGGTGTTTCTTGCGCTGATTGAGCGCCCGCGCAAGCATCTCGACGACGTATTGGGGCATCGTCGAGTTGACCTCGCCCGCCAGCTCGATGAAGCGTGTATTCATGTCGTATTCGCGCGCTTTCCAGGTCAGGTAGAACGGATCGATCGGGATACAATGCCCTCCCAGGCCGGGGCCGGGGTAGAACGGCATGAATCCGAACGGCTTGGTCGCGGCCGCGTCGATGACTTCCCACACGTCGATGCCCATCTTCGTGTAGACCAGCTTCAGCTCGTTGACCATCGCGATGTTGACGGCGCGGAAGATGTTCTCGGTCAGCTTGACCGCCTCGGCCGTGCGCGTGCCGTGGACCGGGACGACATTGGGGACGATCTGGCTGTAGATGGTTTCGGACAGCGCCAGCGAGGCCTCGTCATCGGCGCCGACGACCTTGGGGATCGTCGCGGTCGAGTGCGTCTTGTTGCCGGGGTCTTCGCGCTCGGGCGAGTAGGCGACCAACAGGTCCCGGCCCGCCTTGAGGCCGGAGCGCTCGAGGATCGGGACGACCACCTCGGCCGTGGTGCCCGGATAGGTGGTCGACTCCAGGATGACCAGCACGCCCGGCTTGAGATGGGGGGCCATCGACTCCGACGTCTTGACGATGTAGGAGAGGTCGGGGTCGCGGTGGCGCGTCAGCGGGGTCGGGACGCAGACCAGCAACGCGTCGGACTCGGCGACCCGGCTGAAGTCGGTCGTGGCGTCCAGCCGGCCGCTGTCGACTTCGGTTCGCACGCTCTCGCCGGAGATGTGGCCGATATACGACTCGCCGCGCCTGAGCTTTTCGCACTGGACTTCCGAAATATCGTAACCGATGACGTTGAACCCCTGCCGACTGAATTCCAACAACAGGGGCAGGCCGACGTAGCCCAGCCCGACCACGCCGATCACCGCCTTGCGATCGATCACTCTTTGCTTCAGTTCCGCGATATCCATTCCCGCATCTCCATTTCATCGAACATACACAGTGCCCCTATCGATAACGGACCGGCGGGCGAAAGTAAAGGATCGGGTTTCGGGTAGTGGGTGATAAGCTAGACCGTCCGAATCGGGCGTCGGGGTCGGGGAGGCGGGGGATTCGGAGGATTTGAGCTTTTCAAGGCTTCGGTTGGCGACTAAAGTGGGGGGGAGCTCGCCCCTGGAGCACGATCAATCATTTGAGGGAACTTCTATGGCCCGATCGAAAGTCGCGATCCTTAAGACCAAGCCGGAGACGGTGCGGGCGGATTATCACGAACTGCTGAATCTGGCCGATTACCGGGAAACCATCGACAAGGACGCCGAAACCGCGCTCAAGATCAACATCTCCTGGCACTTCTTCTTCCCCGGCAGCTCGACCACCCCCTGGCAGCTCGACGGCGTCATCGGCGCCATGTTGCGCGACGGCTACGACAAGGACCGTATCCACGGCTGCCACAACCGTACGGTCGTCATCGACGCCCACCTCGGCGAGCGCGAGAACAAGCAGGTCGACGTGACCGACGCCCATGGGCTGAAGAACATCCACCTCTACGAGGGCGAGCCGTGGATCAACGTCCGCGACGCCGTGGGAGACCTGACCAAGAAGTTCCTCTGCCTCAACGAGGTGTACCCCAAGGGGTTTTCGATCCCGCGCCGGTTCCTCGGCGAGAACATCATCCACCTGCCGACGATCAAGACCCACGTCTTCACCACGACGACCGGGGCGATGAAGAACGCCTTCGGCGGCCTGCTCAACGAACACCGCCACTGGACCCACCCGGTCATCCACGAGACGCTCGTCGACCTGTTGATGATCCAGAAGAAAGTCCACCGCGGCGTCTTCGCGGTGATGGACGGCACGTTCGTCGGCGACGGCCCCGGCCCGCGCTGCATGGTACCCTACACCAAGGATGTCCTGCTCGCCTCGGCCGACCAGGTGGCGATCGACGCGGTGGCCGCCAAACTGATGGGCTTCGACCCCCTGCGCGACTGCAAATACATCCGCCTGGCCCACGAGGCGGGGCTGGGGTGCGGCGACGTGCGCGAGATCGAAATCGCCGGCGACCAGGCGGCCGCCGAGGAGAACTGGCATTTCACCGGCCCGTTCAAGAAAATGACCTTTGCCAGCCGCATGCAGCACAAAATCTACTGGGGCCCGCTCAAGCGCCCGCTGGAGTGGTCGCTCAAGACGTGGCTGGCCCCCTGGGCCTACATCGCCAGTGTGATCTATCACGACATGTTCTGGTACCCCTTCAACAGCCGCGGCAAGATGCAGGCGTGCCTCGCGAGCGACTGGGGCCGGCTCTTCCAGAACTGGGGCCAGGTCGAGTCAACCGACCAGGGTTTCCCCGACGTTGGCCAAGCCCACGCCCGCTTCCAGCGCAACGTCTCGGCAATGGTCGGCCAGGGGATCAAGGTCCTGGGAACCTGCGTGGCCCAGGCGCCCGAGGTTAAGAGACAACGGAAAAAGGGGAGCGACGCCGAATGATGGAGAAGAGGCGCCGTGGGCCGGTCAGATCATCAGGGGCAGGCGGCACTGAGCTCTTCCTTGACCAACTTTAGCAAATTCCTCGGGCTGAACGGTTTCGACATGATCTTGACTCTTGGGAACTCGTAGACCTGTTTCTCGATCTTTTCCATGATCGCGACCGATCCGGTGATCATAAGGATCGGCGTGCAATCATCGGCGGATTGCTTCATCCCTCTCTCCCGATCCCTGACTTTGCGTATCATATCCAACCCGTTGAACTCACCCGGCATTTCGTGGTCCGTGATGATCATGTCGGGTTTGGTCTTGATGATCGAGTCCAGGGCCCTTCCGCCGTTTGTACACTCGGTCACGCCAAATCCGGCGCCTTCGAGTTTGATCCTGATAACGCTCCTGATGTGCAGCTCATCATCCACGATCAGGATTCGCTGAGTAGTCATCTGCTAATCCCCCACCGACGTGTTGATCAAAGAGCGTGGGACAAGGATTGAAAACATGCTTCCCTCCCCACGCTTGCTCGAAACGCTGATATCGCAACCGTGCGCGTGAAGTATCTTTTGCGCGGTGGCCAGGCCGACGCCGCTGTCCGTGACGGTCTCATCCTGGGCCGTATCGCAACGATAGAACTTGTCGAAGATCTTCGGCAGCTCCTGCTCCTCGATGCCGACCCCCGTGTCCTTGACGTTGATCTGAAATTGTTCCTCGTTGGAGCTGGTCCATACCGTAATCGTGCCGCCGGGCGGCGTATATTTCGCCGCGTTGCCGAGCAGGTTCATCACCGCGACGCTGAATAGACTCTTGTCGACGTTGAGCGTGGGTTGCCTTTCGTCCAGTTCGACCACCAGTTTCTGATTATTCTTCTCGCACTGGGGGCGGATCACTTCCAGGTTGGTCTCCAGGAGCCTCTTGAGGCGCGTCGGGCTGCAATTGATGGTCGCCATGCCGCTCTCCAGCCGCGAGAGATTGAGGAGATTGTCGATCAGTTGCGCAAGGCGATGGGCCTCCTCGTAGACGATATTATAAAACATGAACTTGGATTCCTGATCGGTCGCCTCGCCATCAATCAACATTTCGATGTACGCGAGGATCGACGTCAGCGGCGTGCGAAATTCATGGGCAATGTGATCGACGAACTCCCCTTGAAAGCTTTCGATCCTCTTTTTGTGACTGATGTCCCGCATCACGAGTACTTGGCCGCAGGGCTTGTCGCCGGCGTCGGCTACCGTAACGCAGGAGCTTCAATTGATCCAATGGAACGCAACGGCCTTCAATGACCTCGGCCTCATCGAGACCACCCTGGCAGCCGCCGGTTCCGGCATCGCGGAAGTGATCTACGAACAACAATCGGGCGAAGCGATGATCCTATATTCCGAGAATAATCAGAGTTCGCTCAGATACCTCACCTGGGACGGGCTATCCCTGAGCGCGGAGGGACAGCTCCCGTCTTTCGGGGGAGAAGTGTACGTCATCCGCGCCGCCGCGGACCGGGCCAGCGACCAGATATTCGTCGCCGGCTTGGACAAGTTCTTTGACCTTAACGTGGCGGTCTGGGACGGGAACGCCTGGATCGACACGCGAGAGATCGACATCTCAGTTTCCTACACTAGTCGATCCTGAAAAAGACCCCTTGCCCAACAACAATGGGATCAAAACGCTGGTGGGTGGTGTATAGTTTTGCAAGAAAAGCGGTCAGTCGCCGCCGAAACCTTGCGAAAGTTG
>CAUZJO010000117.1:0-15065 GCA_963580245.1 Candidatus Sumerlaeia bacterium
TTTGATGTCCATTTTCAGCCGGCCAATTTCTTCGTAAAGTGGAGCCGTCAGCTCCTCCTCGGTCTTCGCCAGCCGGTTGATTTTGCCCGAAAATAGTTCCGGAGCCTTCGTCAGGAGTTGCTTCTTCAACTCCGAGATCTGGTTGGGGCGCACCTGATATTGGGTTGCCAACTCGGCCAAAGTCTTCACGCCCCGGCCGGCATCCAATGCCACCCTGGCCTTGAATGCGTCCGTAAAAGTTCTTCCTTTTCGTCCCATCTGTATCCGTCCTTTCGTGTCCTTTTCAGGATGCAGATTCCACTTAAGCCGGTGGTCCGAAATTCGGGGGGAACCGCAGCAGCCAAGTCCACGCTCGACGACGCAGTCGCCACGGAATTGGACGCAACGCTGAAAAAGATCATCTCGAAACTTAATTATCTGGACAAACAGATCGAGACGGTCAAGAAGCAGAACGAATGGACTCGCAATCAGCTCCAAAGACTCGAGGCGGTCATCCTAACGGCCGAAGCCAACCTCAAAACCCAGTCGCTGACGCGCTGGGAAGGGGATGAAGCCGACCTCAAACTGACATGGAGCCGCGAGCTGAGCGGGGACCCTTACATCCGAAAGGTGATGGAGCACTGCGACCTGAAGGGTAAACGCGTCCTGGAAATCGGGCCCGGCTACGGCCGCCTGTTCAAGGCCCTGAAGCAAATCGTCCCTGATTTCGCAAGCTACATCGGCATCGATCTTTCGACCGCCAGGATCCAGCGGTTGACCGACCAATTCGAGGAGAACGGAAGGGTCCGGTTCATGTGCGCGAACGCGGACAGTTTCTCGCTGGACGAACCGATCGACGTCGTCATCTTCACGCTGACCTTCAAATATTTCTACCCCAGTTTTAAAAGGCGATGGGGAACATTAAACAGTATCTAAGCAAGGATGGCTTGCTGACTTTTGATCTGCTCGAGGGAGACCGGGCCTATATGGGCGGGAAATCGACCTATCTAAAGTAGCATCGCAAAGAGGAGGTCACCTCCATCCTGTCGCGCGCCGGTTACTCGGATATTCAGTTCGACTGTGTTGTCCACGTTCCGGACGAGAAAAAGTTCAACAGACTACTCGTGTTGGCCCGTGCGTAGACTTGCCGCGCAAACCTGAAAGCGGGGCATTATCACTGGGTTCCTGACCAGGCTCTACGTTTCGGCTTTTTGTGGGTGATCCATTCAGATCGAAACCTAAAGTAAAATCCCGACTCCAATCGAGCCGGGAATCGTCTGTCAAGTGAGGACGCCGACATTCGGCCGGGGAGCCGGCGCGCTCACTCCTCCATGATGACCTTGACGTTATCCACCCATGCCGGTTCCTCCGCGCGCATATTCTGTACGATCACCACCTTAAATTTATTGTACATTGCGTTCGCCGGCAAGGTTTCGTTTAGGGATTCGGTCGTCCACTCACCATCACCGTTATGCTCCAGGACGAACGCGTCCTCCTTGGCATCACCGTACCTCAGGAACACGCGCAAGTTACCGGGGAAGCTGCTCTTCATGTCGGCGCTGAATTCGACATTCTTGCCCGCGATCGGCCCCTTGACCTTCAGAAACTGCCGAAGAACGCCACCCTTGCCCTCATCGTCAATTTCTAACTGGAGCGCCTCTTGCCTACCGTTCGCTTCCAAGGCTTGAGAGACTTTGCCCTGAAGAACCGGCCAGGATAACGGTGCACCGTCGATCTCCCAGCTCTGAAAAGAGGGATTCAACACGACCTGTTTGCCCTCTACCTTGGGTGGTTCGGCTGTTGGGGCCGGGGTCGCCAGTTTGGGTTGGGCGGTGTCGTTTGCTCGCGGCGTCCGGTCCGGCGTCTTGCGTTCGACGCCCGGCGCTTTGGCGGCGGGCTTGCGCTGGGACGGAGGATCCCCGCCGCAACCGGCCAGTAACCCCCCCACGATGAAGCAAGTCCAGGCGACCAGCGTGACGCTCGTTTGATATGCCCCAATAACTTTCATTAGTAAGTTTCCTCCAATGCCTATCCTATGCACATGATGACGGGGCCTTGCCTCGCCATTCCCGAATGATGTCGCCACCCTATCACCCCATATTGCCGGAATCAAGAGAATAGATTTTCCCGGATCCGGCGTGACCCCCACAACGGGCGATGGGCGACAAACACTCTCTTGGAACGGCGGAACCAAGGCTTCATTCAGGTTGATCGTCCGTGCCTGAGTTTCCATCCCACGCTCTACCCTCGATTGTCACCCGTGTCGCGAAGACGCGCGGGAAGCCCGCATCGAGTGGCTGAACACAGCGTCGCGCCGTTATGCGAACAGGGCCGCTTCTACCACCAGCCCCGGTCCGAACCCTAGCGCCACGCACGGTCGCGGTGCCTCGCTCTCGATCAACCGCTCCACAATGAACAGTACGGTGGGCGAGGACATGTTGCCGTAATTGGCGAGGACGTCGCGCGAGGTGTCGCACGACCCATTCGGCAAGTCCAGGGCTTGTTCAACAGCATCCAGGATGCGCGGCCCCCCCGGGTGAACCGCCCAACACCCGACCCCGCCGATCGCCAGTTGCTGGGCGCCCAGCCACCGTTCGAGCCACGGCCGCAGATGCCGGCGGATCAAGTCGGGGACGCGGGGGGCGAGCGTCATCTCAAACCCGTGGTCCCCAATCGTCCAGCTCATCGCATCCTCGCTGGCGGGAACCAAGAACGAACCATTGGCCACGGCCCGCCACCGTCTGTCGGCGTCCGGCTCGCCCCGTTTCCCGGTGCCGCCCACCAGCGCGGCGGCCCCGTCGGCGAACAGCGCGTTGGCCACCAGTTTGTCATGCTCATGCCCGTAGTGGTAATGCAGACTGCACAATTCGACGGCGCACAGCAGGATACGCGCCTCGGGGTCGGCGCCCGCGAACGCCCGCGCCACGCGCAAACCGTTCAGCGCCCCATGGCATCCCATGAAGCCCACGTGCGTGCGCTCGACCGCCGGGGACAGGCCCAGCTCGCGGCAAAGACCGATGTCCAATCCGGGCGCGGCGAAACCGCTGCACGAGACCGTCACTAAATGGGAGAATTCTTCGGGCCCAACCTCGGCCGCTTCGATCGCGCCGGTCGCCGCCCGCAGCGCCAGCGGTAACGCGGCTTTGGCGTACTCAACCATCCTATCGCGCGTCGTCGGGCCGCGGTCGCCACTGTGACGCCACGGCCAATAGAACCCATGGTCGGTCAGCGCGCCATTGTCGTTGAGCAGGACGCTGTGCCGGCGGCGCACGCCCGAACGCCGATAGAGAACCGGGAGCAGACGGTCGGCGTGAACGCCGTCGTCGCAGATCGTGGCGGCGAACGACGCGGCCTCGCTCTGGGCGATGGCGTGCGCCGGGGTGGCCGTGCCTAAACCTTGAATGACGAGACTCATGGCGAGGTCACCGGTCGGCCAGGCGCGATTTGCCCGGCGAGGTTTTCGGATTCAAGACTGCGCACGACCGCCGATGCCATGCAGGGAACCCGTTCCAGCAGCGCGACCGCCCCGCGCATCAGGACGGGGCGCCGAAGCAGCTTGGCCAGCGCTGAACACAGGAACTGGCGCCGACGGACGATCCCGCGGTGATATCGGATCCAATCGCGCTCGAGCGCCGAGATCGGATAGGCCGGTTCTGCCACGGCGCGTGCCACCAGGGGTGTGACGGCAACCGCGGCGCTCATCGCCCAGGCCATCCCTTCCCCTGTGAATGGCTCGACGTATCCCGCCGCATCACCGAGGGCGAGCAGCCTCGGAGCGGCGACGCAACACGGACGACGGGTCAGCGTCGGCGTCCCGCGCCAATTCCAATCTTTCAACCCCGCGATCGACGGTAGGCGCGCCTGCTCCAAAATGGCGGCCACGGTGCCGGACATTCCTCCGGCTTCGCGAACGGCCGCCCGGTCGAGCGCGGCCGCCACGTTGATCCGTCCATCTTCCAGCCGGACCATCCCGACGTATCCCGCGTGCCCGCATGCCATCCGGATCATCCCGGGAGGAATGTCCGCCCCTTCGGCGGCGATCACCGAGCCGGCGCCGATCCGCGAGTCCTTTCCAATGATCGCCCCGTTTCCATTGGCCTCCGCGATCAATCGCCCGCCCAGCCCGTCGGCCGCGATCACCACACGCGCCGCAACCGTCACGTTCCGCCCCTCGTGCTCGAGGACCAGCGTACGGCCGTCATCGTCCAGAGGACCCAGCTTGGCGGAGGTCCGTGGCAGAAACTCACAGCCCTGCGCGATTGCGCCGCGAACCAAGGCGGAGTCCAGTGCCGCGCGCGATTGAGCCATCCAGCCGTGAAGCCCCAAGCGGGCCCTCCCGCGGCCGGCGGCCAATTCGAGCCGGTCAAGCGGAGCGGCCCGGCCCGGTTCGACAACCGCGCCAAGTCCCGCCCGCCGCAGCAATGCGACAGCCCGGCCATTGAGGCAGCAACCACAAACCTTTGTCCTCGGAAAGGCGGCCCGGTCGACCAGCAGCACGCGCAACCCTTCCCGTGCAAGTTGCCGCGCCGCAAGCGCCCCGCCGACCCCCGCCCCCACGACTGCGGCGTCCCAGGTCTGGCCGGCGGCGGATTCGATGGGGCATGTGGGCTCGATGCTCATTGGCGGCGCCATTCCAGGAGGAACCGGTACGGCCAGCGGCGCTGGACCGTGGCGTCGGGAAGCCCGGCCTCGTCGGCCAGCTTCAGTGCCTCCTCCACCGTGAAAGCAGACCGAACCGATCGCGGACCGTCGGTGTGCACAATCTCCGAGCGTGTCAGCAGGCGCGTCCCGAGCGCCGCCAAGGTCAGCCCCGCCCGGCAACGCGCCAAATCGTTGATCAATACCAGATGCCGAGTCAACGCGGCCATCCCACGCAGCAATCGGAGGGCGTCCGTGGACTCGAGATGGTGTAGAAAGAGTGAAGAGATCACAACGTCGTACGCTGGCCTTTTCTCCGCATCGTCCCAATCCGTTGCCAATGCGTCGGCCTGGAAAAACCGCACGGGAACCCCCGCGCGGGCGGCCCGGCGGCGGGCGTACTGGATCGCCTGCCCGCTGCGATCGCACGCGTCGATTTCCAACTCCAGACCCGCGCCTCGAGCTCTGCGCCACAACCCCAGCGGGACGTCCCCGGCTCCGGTCGCCAGATCGAGCGCCTTGATCGGTTGCCCCTCCGCTCGCCGGGCCAGCGCCTCGATCGAAGGCCAAAGGATGCGCGCGCTGCCGCTCCACCAGTTAATCCGTTCCAGCCCCCGCAGTGCTCGCCGGTGCCTCCCTTCATCCAGTCCCGGCTCATCCATTAACTCGCCCACAAGCATGCGCCGGCCGAGGCCCGGAGGCGCTTCGTGGTCGGCGCCTGACTCACCAGGCGAACAAGCGGCGGCCGAGCGCTTCATGAGGGAATAGCCCCAGTCTCGGAACGGGGGGACCGACGGCTAACTCCGATACGCTGGTCACTCATGGATCGTGCCTTTCACGTTCCAGTTTACGCAGAAAGACTTGCGCTTCCTTGGCGACTTGCAAATCCCCGGTTCGTTCCGCCGCCTCAACGGCCTGCGCATATGCCCCCCGCGCCATTTCGGCGTCGCCCATCAACCGGTACGCGTCCGCCAGCTTACGGATCGCGGCGGTGTGGTCGGGACTCAGTTCGACCGCGCGGGCAAGCGTCTGGGCGGCCTCGGCGGGCGACCCGGCCTGGATCTGTTCGCAACCGAGCAGAAAAAACGTTAAACCGTCTTCCGGATCCGCCTCGGCCAATTGCTTGAGTTGCTCGATTTTTGCCTGTTGGTCCACGGCTGTTCCCGGTGGGGCCTCGCCGCCGGCTCCGAGTGCCACGCCCCGTTGGCGTCCATCATTTCTCGGAGTCCGGCAGATAGTATTTCTCGGTGTAGTCAGCGACCATCCGGTCGGTGTTGTACTCCGGAATAAGCGTTACCATCGCCCGGCGGATGCGTTGAATCCAGCGGCGCGGGATATTCATCCCGTCGCGGTCGAAGAACTGCGGAATGACCTCGTTCTCCAACGCATGATAGAGGTTCTCGGTGTCCAGCTCGTCCTGATCCTCGGCCCTGTCGGGGTTCTTATCTTCACCTATTGCAAAACCGTTGGTTCCATCATAGCCCTCGCGCCACCATCCGTCCATGATACTCAAGTTCAGTCCCCCATGGACGGCCGTTTTCATGCCGCTGGTTCCGCTCGCTTCCAATGGGCGCCGCGGGTTGTTGAGCCACAGGTCGCAACCCGAAACCAGATAGCGGGCGAGCTGGATATCGTAGTTCTCCACAAAGACCACCCGGCCGCTGAACCGCGGGTCGTTGGCGTATTGCGTGATCTGCTTGATGACGGTTTTGCCGGCGTCGTCGCGCGGGTGGGCCTTGCCGGCAAAGATCACCTGGATGGGGTGACGCGGATCATTGAACAGCGCCGCCGCCCGCTCCAGATCGCTGAACAGCAGCGCGGCCCGCTTATACGTCGCGAACCGCCGCGAGAACCCAATCGTCAACGCATCGGGGATCAGCATCCCGTGGGGATGGCGACCGGGAAGCGCCCCGTTCCGATCCAAACGCCGGCGGAGCGCCTCGATCATCTGGCGCTTGAGCCGGAAGCGCAGCGACCAGATCAGTTCGTCGGTCATGAACCGGCTGTCGGAGATCCGCTCCCAAAAATCTCGCTGCTTGAGGTGCTTGAGCCAATCCGCCCCCATATTGTATTCCCAAAAGCCGTACGTGAGGCGGTTCATCCAGCCCAGGATGTGGACGGCGTTGGTAATGTGACCGATCGGCACCTCCGATTCATTCTTTGTCTGATAGAGATCGCACCACATCTGGCGGCTGACCCGCGCGTTGAGCTCGCTGACGGCATTGGCCGCGCGCGTGTGCCGCAACGCGAGCACGGTCATGCAAAACGGCTCCTCCTCATCGCCGGGCTTCACCCGGCCCAGGTCCATGAATTGCTCCATCGTGATCCCAAGCGTTTTGGGCCAGTCGTGCATCAGGTGGTCCAGCAGGTCCATCGTGAACCGATCGTGGCCCGCCGGCACCGGCGTATGGGTCGTAAAGACGGCCTCCTGTTTAACCAGCTCGCGCGCCTCTTTCAGCGTCTTGCCCTGTTCCATCAGCTCGCGCATGAGCTCCAGCAACAAGAAGGCCGAATGCCCTTCGTTGAGATGATAGACCAGCGGGTTGATGCCGAGCGCCCGCAGCAGGCGCACCCCCCCCACCCCCAGGAGCAGTTCCTGGCAGACGCGCGTGGTCTGATCGCCCCCGTAGACCCGTGAGGTGATCTCCCGCCAATGCATGTCGTTCTCGGGCCGGCAGGTGTCGATCAGGTAGAGCGTGCAGCGCCCCACCTGCAATCGCCAGAAGTGGAACGTCACGTCGGTATGGGTAATCTTCAGCTTGCAGACGATCGGTTGGCCACTCGCGTCGGTGACCATCTCCACCGGCAGGTTGTTGGGATCCATGACCGGGTACTCCTCTTCCTGCCAGCCCTCGGCGTTGACGATCTGCCGGAAGTATCCACTGCGGTAGAAGAGCGTGATGCCCACCAGCGGCACGCCCAGGTCCGAAGCCGATTTGATGTGGTCCCCCGACAGGATGCCCAGGCCGCCTGAATAGATCGGCAGGCTTTCGTGGAGCCCGAACTCCGCGCAGAAGTAGGCCACCGGGCGTTCCTTGAGCTGGGGGCAGTGGGCCGCTCCCCATGTCTGCTGGTCTTCCAGATAGGCGTCGAATTCGTTGATGACCTCGCGCGCCATGGCGCTGATCTTCTTGCTGTAGAGCGTGGCAACCAGCTCGTCGGGCGTCAGGGCCTGCAGCACGGCCAGGGCGTTGTGGCGCGAAGCGGTCCAGGCCTCTTCGGAAAGGTCGCTGAACAGTTCCTGGGCGCGAGGACTCCACGTCCACCAGATGTTGTAGGCCACCCGTCGTATCCCCTGGGCCAACCGCAGGGCCTCCTCGTGCGTCCCCAGTGGTGCCTCCGTCGGTATCGTAACCATCCATTGCCTCCCAGTGTGATTTTGAGGTCGACGCCCTCCAGGTTGAGGGGTAAATCCCACCCGCTTCGGAGCTCCCGGGGCAACGGCCCGGCATAGTACACCGAAAGCGGCGGCCCATGCCATTCAAAATCCGAGGATCATTGCTGCAAGTCGCACAGACTTTATGTAGGATCGGCCTCGATCATAAACGCGGCCCGCGTCGGGAAACGGAAGGATCATGTATCAGGTCACCAAAGTCATTGATTTCTGTTACGGCCATCGCCTGCTCGACTACGAGGGTAAGTGCCGCTACCTGCACGGCCACAACGGTCGGGTCGAGATCCGGCTGGCCGGCGAGAAACTCGACTCGCGCGGAATGCTGACCGATTTCGGCGACATCAAACGGGTCATGAAGGAGTGGATCGATGGAAATCTGGACCATCGCATGGTCCTGCACAGGGACGATCCGGCCCTCGCTTACATTCAATCGATCGGCGAGCCCCATTTTGTCATCGACGAAAACCCCACCGCCGAGGCCATCGCCAAACTGATCTACCGCCAGGCCAAAGTGTTTGGCCTGCCCGTCATCGACGTGACCCTCTGGGAAACACCGACTTCGTTCGCCACCTTTAAAGAAGAGCTTTAAGCCGGACCGGCGAAACGGTAAATCCGGACCATGCGACCATCGGTCCGCACCCAGATGGTTCCGTCGCGGTCGGTGCGGAAGACCCGAACGCCATGGGCCCCAAGCCGTTCGAGGACTTCGGGCGCCGGGTGGCCGTAGCGATTGCGCCTCCCCGCGCTGATAAGACCCACCTCGGGCCCGAACGCTTCAAGGAAAGCTTCCGTGGTCGATGTCTTGCTCCCATGGTGCGCGACTTTCAGAATTTCGATGTCGCGCGCCTGGCGCGAGCCGAGCAAACTTCGCTCGGCGACCGCTTCGATATCGCCGGTCAGCAGGATTTCCACGTCGCCGTGATCGATCAGCATGACGAGCGAGGCGTCGTTGTCGTCCAGACCGGGGGCCGGACCCAAAAGGGTCACCTCGACCGGTCCCATGCCGGCCAACCTGGCGCCCACGCTCGCGGCCAGCACATTGCCGACCTGCTCACCGAGCAGCGACCGCATCTGGCCAAAAACGTCCGACGTTGAAATATCGGGTCCTTCCAGCCATGTCCCCACGTCGAAGTGTTCGAGCAGGTAGGGCAGCCCGCCGATATGGTCCGCGTCGGCGTGGGTCGCGGTGAGGCAATCGATGCGGGTGACGCCCAGCGTCTCGAGGAACGGTCCGACCGTAAACCGGCCCTGGTCATAGGGGGCCGAGCGGCCCGCGTCGACCACCATCACCCGCCCATTGGGAAAGCGCAGCACCATCCCGTCGCCTTGCCCCACGTCCAGGACGTAAAGATCAAGGGCCCGGCGCCGAGAGGCCGTGAGCAGCGGCGTCCAGATCACAAGCAGCACAACCAGCGCCATGCGCCACGCCAGGTTCATGCCCTGCCGGCGAGTCAGTCGCAGGTCCGTACCCCGGCCGGTCAATATGCCATAGCTGCTCAGGATCAGAACGTAGTACGCAACCATGAACCAAAGCGGTAAAGGACGCATGTTGACCGTAACCAGCGGCAGTCCCTCGATTCCCTGAACAATGAAGAGGAGTACGTTGAGCCATATTTGGGTAAAGCTCGCCAAAAGCGACCCCAAGAGCGGGACCCAACCGAGCATACTGGTCAGCAAGGCCCCGAACAGCGCCAGGCCTGTGATCGGGATGCCGATCAAGTTGGTCCCCGGAGCAAACAAGTTGATCTGTTGGAAGTAGTAGAGATGGAGCGGAGCAAGCCCCACCTGGACCGCCAGCACCATCGCCAACGGCAGCAAGACGAACCGGTTTAACAGCATTCGCTTCATTGAAATCGGTGTGTGATGCGGGCCCGGGTCGGGCATGTTATCGCGCGGAGGAACAATGAACTCGTACAGGGCGGGGCCCAGTAGGATGATGGACGTGACACACATAGGACAGTTGCCAGTCCAGCCGCAGGAGGCTGCGCGGGTCAACGAGGAGCGTCACGAAGGCGGCCGTGGCCAGCGAAGCCAGCGACGTGGTCATGCGCCCCATTGCCATGCCGGCCAGCAGGAAGCAGCCCATGACCCCCGCGCGCACGACCGGCGGACGCAGGCCGGTCAATAAGGCATAGAACACGAGTCCAATGATCCCTGCCCACGCCCAGCCGCGCGGACCCAGCGGAGTCATCCGTGCCACGCCTAAGATGATCAACAATATGAATCCCGTATGGAGTCCCGAGACGGTCAGCAGGTGGGCCAGTCCGACCAGGCCGAATCGCTCGCGTTGGGAACCCCCATCCTGCCGGCCTTGCCGAGCAGAAGGGCGCGGGCCAGATCAAGTTGCTCGGGGTCGAGGTGTTCGGCCAGTTGCCCCGCCATCGCCTCGCGCACCCCGCCGATGTGCATGAACAATGCCGTTTGAAGCCCGGTCTCGCGTTCGCCGATCTCCAGGTCCGATGCATTGCTGACGCTCATCCGGCCCACCACGCCGAGGCTGCGCCAGTAGCGTCGTGAGTCAAACGCAGTCGGCTTGGTTTGCGGCGCGATGGGCCAGACCCGACCCCAGGCGCGGACGGGTTGACCCGGCAAGGGCCGGGCCTGGGAGGCGGAGGGCATCGCGGCCGCGGCCTCGCCGCGAATTTGCACTACGATGCGCCGCTCCAGCGCGATGCTCCGCCCTCCGTGCCGCAAAGCCGTGATGACTGGATGCTTGAGCAGAATATCGATACCGTGTTCCCGCTCGCGGACTTCGCGGGCCACGATTCCCTCGACTAGGACCAGCCGTTCGCCTTCGATGGGCCGGCGTGCCTCCAGCGCGCGCTCATCGCCCCGCACCGCCCAACCGGCCTGGAGCCACCCCACCACCAGGATGGCCAGCAACAGCCCCGCCCCCGTCCCTGTTACGGGCCCCCTGATCCGGCGCGAGCACCACAGGTTCGCCGCGCTCCAGAACAGACCGCCCGCCAGAACCAAGGCCAACCAGAGCGGATCGACTGGGAGCGCGAAGCCCAACACCAAACCCGAAATATGGGCCAAGGCCACCAGGACCATCGGGCGGGGGAGATCGTGGGCGCCTTCGTTCGATTCAATCATGGACGGTCCGCTCTGGGTGCTCCGTCGAGCCGCCTGCGCGTTCCCCAAAGTCTGATGATAACCAGCCCCACCCCTGATGGACATGCTTAACTTGGGCAGGCGCGACGTCCCTAGATTTCGCTGGTAAGATACGTTGGCGGCGTTATGCTTTGCGGGGGCGGACCAACGGACGCGTTAGCCTCATCGCCCCGCCCCCCGAGCAATGGTCGAGCAGATGCCATCCGATACCGAACAGGCCCCGGAACTGAGTGTCGTCATCCCGGTTTATAATGAACGGGACTCCCTGCCCGAAGTGATCGAGGAGCTGCGCGCGGCACTGGATGAGGCTGCCGTCGGCTGGGAGGCGATCGTCGTTGACGATGGTTCCTCGGATGGGACGGCCGCCATCGCCGCCGAAGTCGCGGCCAAGGACCCTCGCTTTCGTCTGGTCCGGCTTGCGCGCAACAGCGGCCAGACCGCCGCGTTCGACGCCGGCATCCGTTCGGCGCGCGGTCGGATCATCGGCACGATGGACGGCGACGGACAGAACGACCCCGGCGACTTCGCCCGGCTGCTCGATGCCCTACGGAAGCAGGGGGTCCAGATGATGTGCGGCGTTCGCCAAAATCGCCGCGACAGTTTCGTTCGCAAGATCAGCTCGAGCATCGCCAACGGCGTGCGCAACTGGGCCACCCGCGAGGCGGTGACCGATGTCGGTTGCTCGATTCGGGTCTTCGAGCGGTGTTGCATGGAGCGGATCAAGCTCCATGACGGGATGCACCGTTTTTTCCCCACGTTGTTTCGCATCGAGGGATTCACGATTGGCGAGATCCCGGTCAATCACCGCCCGCGCACCAGGGGAACTTCGAAATACGGGGTCCATAACCGCCTGTGGCGCGGCCTGCGCGATCTGTTCGCCGTGCGCTGGATGCAAAGCCGGGCCTTGCGTTACCAAATCCGTGACGATGCCTCCAACCGGAAATAGTCCTCCGTGAAAGGGCCTGATGGGCACGCAGCCCCCGTCTTCAAACCAGCGATTCGTCACATCGGCCTGGCTCTGCTTTTTCCTGGTCCTCGCGTTTGTGTTTGCCGGCGCGCGGCCGTTATGGGAGCCCGATGAGGGGCGCTACGCCGAAACCGGTCGGGAGCTGTTGGCCTCGGGCGATTGGCTCGTGCCGCGCCTCCAGGGCGAGCCTCACCTGACCAAACCGCCGCTGACCTACTGGGCCATCGCGTCGGGCTTGGCGATCCTCGGCGTCAACGAATGGGGCGCGCGTATTTTCCTGTCGTTGGCATTCTTCATCACGATCCTCGCGACCATCGGTCTGGCAAAGGCCTGGGGATGGCGACGCGAGCAGGCCCTGGCCGCGGGCCTGATCTTCTCGACAGCCGCCCTGCCTTACGCCTGCGGGCACATCCTCACCACCGACATGTTTCTGACCTGTTGGGAGACACTGGGCGTGCTCTGCGCTTGGAAGGTCTGGTCCGCGGCCCCCAGGGTCGGGCTTTGGCGTCTGGGTTTTTGGTTGGCTTTTGGTTTGGCGTTTCTCACGAAGGGTCCCCCCGGCTGGATGCCTTTGCTTGTCGTTGGCCTATTCGCGTGGAAGGCCCGCCGGCGCCAACCCCAAACCGGTCTCCTTTCCCCCTTGGGTCTGGCGCTCTTCCTGCTCGTATCACTCTCGTGGTACCTGGCGCTTGTCGCCCAAGACCCGGCCAGATTTCGCTATTTCATCATCGACGAGGTTTACGCCCGCATCTTCACGGGCGAACACGAGCGGGAGAAGCCGTTCTATGTCTATATCTACACGGTCTTCTTGGGGCTGACGCCGTGGCTGTTCCTCTGGCCCGCCCTGATTGGACGCGCCTGGCGGCGTCTGATGTGGGGCTGGTCCCCCGGCAAGTCCCCTTCCAGGGCGTTCCGCCCGCTGACGGCGAGCGCATGGGAGCATTTGCGCGAAGGTTGGCGTTCACTCGACGACATCAAGCGGTTTTCGGTCCTCTGGTTTCTGGTTCCGTATCTGATCTTCACGCTTTCACGCTCGCGAATGGTCCTCTATGTCGTCCCCCTGTTCGTCCCGATCGCGATATGGGGTGGTAAGATTCTGGTCGAAACGTGGCCGGAGTTTCGCCCCCGTACGAAGCGCGGGCGCGTCTGGGCTTATCCCACGGCGGCGGTCTGGCTGCTCGTGATGCTTGGCGTTGTTGTCTATCCCGAATGGGGCCCCAAGTCGCGCTCCCGGCGCGGCCTGGCCCGCGAACTGCTCGCCCTGCCCAAACCGCCCGACCGCCTCGCGTCTTATGGCAATCCCCCTCATTCGCTCAGCTTCTATACAGGGATGATGATCGAGGAGTTGGAGCTTAAGTCGAAGAACATCATCCCTTACTTGCACGATGAGCTGCGGAAAGGTCAAACCGTTGCCTTGGTGACGCGCGCGACGCGTCTGGCTAAATTGTCTCGATTCGGATGGAAAGTCGTGGCCAAGGACCTTGGCCGGGCCGTCATTGTGGCGACTGAAATCCAGAGTAGTCAGAACGAGGAGCCGCCCTAACCCCGTTTCATGCCGCGTCGTGACTGGGATTAAATCTAGGATCCTGAAGCGAACTGAAAATTCTGCGCGGCGGCGCTGGCCTGTGCGCCGGTGGTCATCCCCTCGTAGGCCAGGCGCAGTTCCTCGGGACTATCCGCGTAATCAACGGCCGTTTTGTAGGTGATTTTGTCCTCGTGAACAAGATTGATGAGCGACTGATTGAAAGTCTGCGGCCTTCAGCCACTCGGCCACCTCTCCGCGCGAGTCGGCGAGACACTTAAACCCTATAAAATCAACGTTTTGGACGCAAGCACAATCTGACATCAAAACTGCCTGCAAGGTTTCATTCCGGCTACGTTCCGGCTTGATTCCGCCTACGTTCTGGCAACATCCTGGCAACATGCTTTCCTCCCGGTCGGGGCAGACCCTGGCCGGGGGTTTCTTTCTTGCGTGAAGTTGGCCAAGGATCGCCATAGATGGCCGCCACGGGCAATCCGAAGCCGGGGCCGACGTTCGATACCCCGGCGGGCCATCGGGCCGTGACGGGGCTGGAATCGCTTGACGACTGTACACCGGCCCGCCTAGTCCACCAGGTAGCCGCTCACCTTGATGGGGACGGCGGCTCCATCGAGTCGTTGACCGAAGATCTCGGTCTCGTTGTTAACAAGCGGCGCGACGTCCTCGTCGCCCTTCCAGACCACCAGGAACTCATTATCCGTGCTGTTCCAGGCCGCGGCGGCCTGGAACGCGGCCAACGCGGAATCCCCATCGGTCCCCATATCGCTGATACGTTCGTCGGGGCCGATCTCGGCCCCCGTCGCCCCGTCGATCAGTTGAGCAAAGATTTCGTACTCCCCGTTGGCCAGCGACCCGGTGTCGTCATCACCCTCCCAAACCACGAGGAATTCGTTGTCGGTCGCGTTCCAGGCCACGTCCGGGTCGAAGGCCTCATACGTGGTATCCCCGTCGGGCCCCATGTCGCTGATGCGGAAATCGTTGATTCCCGTCTCGGCGCCGGCCGCCGTCAGGAGTTGACCGAAAATCTCCCACTCTTCCTCAACCAACGGCGCCGTGTCGTCGGCGCCATGCCAAACCACCAGGTATAGATTGTTGGTGGCGTTGTAGGCGACGGCCGGCCTGTAGGCGTCCAACGCGGCATTCCCGTCGCCGCCCATGTCGCTGATGCGGATGTCCGATCCGATCTCCGCCCCCGTCGCCCCGTCGATCAGTTGACCATAGATTTCGAACTCCTGGTCGGCCAGCGACCCGGTGTCGTCGTCGCCAGACCAAACCACGAGGTACTCGTTGTCCGTGGTGTTATAGGCGACGCTTGGTTCGCGGGCGTCCAACGAGGCATTCCCGTCGACGCCCATGTCGCTGATGCGAAAATCGTTGCTTCCGACTTCCGGATCGATCGTGACGGGATAATCGGCGGCCATCAGATCGGCGGC
>CAUZJO010000118.1:0-14668 GCA_963580245.1 Candidatus Sumerlaeia bacterium
TAAAAGTTCTTCCTTTTCGTCCCATCTGTATCCGTCCCTTCGTGTCCTTTTCAGGGTACAGATTCCACTTAAGCCGGTGGTCCGAAATTCGGGGGGAACCGCACCTACTTCGGCGGGCAGTTGAATCTCCATTACGTCCTCAAAAGGTTGATAGACTCGCACCCGGCCGTTCGTATTTCCTTCAAAGTTCAACAACGTCCGCCGACATGGAGAGCTGTCACTGTTGGTCACGATGCACGCGCGTTTGCCCGTCTCGAGATTGCGGAACATGGGAGTTCGCGGGTGCGTGGCCCCGCCGAACGCTGGGTGGGCCGGATTGATATGACGCACGCGACGCCGTGTCCCGGCGCTTGAAGCCTTAATCCTTAATGTACGGGTGATGGATTGAAGTTCGGTCGGCGTGTGGAAATCGCCGGCGAGGAGCGAGGGGTTAAAACTAGAGGGTTTCCCGAAGAGCCATTCCAAGCAAATAAACTTGCCATTCTCCCTGGTTCTCCGGGAAACCCTCGTTTTTTCCCCACCGGTCTTGCCTGATAAACTCGTGAGCGCGCGAAGTCGAGAGGTTCCACGTCGGTATGCTCGAATGAAGCTATTTCTGCTCCCGCTTGAGTCTCGTTTGGTCCAAGCACCGGTTTGGGGTTTTCCCATGCTTGCCCTAACATAACCTTCATCGTTTATTAAGTGCCAAGTATTGAGAACTTAGAAGTTGATTTAATATAAATCAGGTTTACCACGATAGACCTATAGGGCATTGCCTGATGCCTGGGTCCCCCGCCGCCTGTCGCTTTCGGGCTGAGCCCTCAAGCAGCCGATTATCGCCAATAATTTGACGTTGCGAATGACTGGACTGGCCAAATCGTCAATTATTCGCCGTCGCCAAAAGTCTGTCTCTTCACCATCCATCAGATTGGAAAGGGGACCGCAGCCGTTCATCCCGGGCTTGGGCGGGGTTGGGCGATCCATATAAGTCGTTTCATTTCAATCATCTGAATTGTAGCTGGCTCGAAATCGGGGCGCCGGCCCATCGGTTGGGGAGCCCATGAGGGGCTGATGCCGGCCCGACCGGCGCCGGATTGGCCGGCATGTTGCATCAAAGCGGCCCCGGACATCCATCGAGGTGGAGTCTTGGATCGTCTTTGAGGAACCGACTACGCATGGCCGCCACACCCCAAAAGGCCCTCGCCAGACCCGGAGCCCGCCCTCCCAACCAGTTTCTGGAAGCACTCCAACAAAACAAGGACGCGGTGATGCCGCTGGCGATCATCGGCATCCTGCTGATCATGATCGTGCCGGTGCCGCCGTTCCTGATGGACTTGTTGCTCACGCTGAGCATCACGACCTCCCTGCTGATCCTGTTCGTCGGTATTTACACGGTCAAGCCGCTCGATTTCTCGGTTTTCCCCAGCCTGTTACTGGTGGTGACGCTGTTCCGGCTGGCCCTCAACGTCGGCACAACGCGATTGATCCTGCTCAACGGGAACCAGGGCAGCGACGCCGCCGGGGGGCTGATCGCATCGTTCGGCAACTTTGTGGTCGGGGGCAATTACGTCGTCGGTCTGATCGTCTTCGCCATCCTGATCGTCATCAACTTCGTCGTGATCACCAAGGGCACCGGTCGCGTGGCCGAGGTTTCGGCCCGGTTCACGTTGGATGCCATGCCCGGCAAGCAAATGAGCATCGACGCCGATCTGAACGCGGGGCTGATCAGCGAGAACGACGCGCGCACCCGGCGCAAGTCGATCGAACTGGAGGCGGATTTCTACGGCGCGATGGACGGCGCCAGCAAATTCGTCCGCGGCGACGCCATCGCCGGCATCATTATCCTGGTGATCAACATCCTCGGCGGGCTGATCATCGGCGTCACTCAGCATGCGCTGGCCGGCGGCGACGCGGCCCGGATTTATACTTTGCTGACCGTGGGCGACGGTCTGGTCTCGCAGATCCCGGCGCTGATCGTCTCGACGGCCGCCGGTCTGATCGTCACCCGCGCCACCACCGAATCCAATCTCAGCCAAAGCATCGGCGATCAGCTCCTGGTCCAGCCCAAGGCGATGGGCGTGGCCGCTACGATGCTCTGCGTGTTCGCGATCATCCCCGGGATGCCCGCCATTCCGTTCTTCACGCTGGCGAGCATGACCGGATTTGCCGCCTGGAGCGCCGCTCAATCCCTCAAATGCAAGGCGACCTATGAGCTGGAAGAACGTGAAAAAGAAGAGAAAGAGAAGGAGTCCAAACCGGAACAGGCCGATTCCCTCCTGCCGCTCGACCTCATCTCGCTGGAGGTCGGCTATGGTCTGATCGGGCTGGTGGATGTCGAGCAGAACGGGGACTTGCTCAAGCGGATCAAGTCGTTGCGCCGCCAGTTCGCCCAGGATTGGGGCTTCGTCGTCCCGCCGGTCCATATCCGCGACAACCTGGAGCTGCGCCCGATGGCCTATTCGATCCTGATCAAGGGCTGCGTGGTGGCCAGCTTTGAGATGAAGCAGGCCCACATGCTGGCGATGGCGGCCGATGAGGGCGATGGCCAGGAACTGGGCGGCGCGCCCACGACCGAGCCCGCTTTCGGCCTGCCGGCGGTGTGGATTCCCGAGACCCAGCGCGACTCGGCCCAGTCCACCGGCTACACGGTGGTGGACCAGTCGACGATCATCACCACGCACCTGACTGAAATCCTAAAAAAACACGCCCAGGAACTCCTCACACGCCAGGAGACGCAGAACCTGGTGGACGCGCTGGCCAAGAAGTTCCCCAAGGTCATCGAGGGGGTGGTGCCCGACGTGTTGCCGTTGGGATTGATTCAGAAGGTCCTCCAGAACCTCCTGCGCGAGCAAGTCTCGATCCGCGACATGCTGACGATCATTGAGACGCTTTCCGATCTCGCGCCGGCGTTCAAGGACGCCGACGTGCTGACCGAATGCGTTCGTAGTACCCTGAGTCGCCACATCATCCGGCCGTATCAGCAGGAAGATGGCCGCGTCCATGTCATGTTCCTTGACCGCGAGATCGAGGAATTGCTGATGCGACACACCAAGGTGACCGAGCAGGGCATCTCCGTGGCGCTCGATCCGGAATCGGCCCAAGCCATCCTCAAATCGATCGAGCAGACCCTGGACCAGTGGGGGATGGCGATGGATACGCCGGTGCTGACCTGCCTGCCGGCGTGCAGGGTGCCCCTGCGCAAGTTGATCGAGAAGTTTATCCCGCAGTTGGTGGTGCTGTCGCATAACGAGATTCCACCGACTGTCGAAATCGAGACCGTTGGCATCGTGGGGTTGAGCCATGCAGCTGCATAAATTCCATGGCCGCACGATGGGCGGGACGTTGGCCCGCGTGCGCCGTCAGTTGGGTCCCGAGGCGTTGATCCTGGAGACCCACACGCTCAAGCCCAACAGCGCCGCCGCGCGGATGAACCCAGGCACCCGCTATGAAATCACCGCCGCTCTCGACCCCGGTCGACCCGCCCCGCGCCAGAGCGTGTCCCGCGGGGCGGGGAAACCCGTGCTTGAATCGGAACCAAGCGCGCCTGAACCGCCGGCGGGCGTTTGCCATAATCCGCAATCGGTGCTGGCGGATTTGGCCCAGTTGCGGGTCCAAGTCAGGCAATTACTGGAAGGGGACGGGAAACAACCGGGCGAGGCCGCTTCCGGCATCGACCTCCGGGATTACCACGATCTGATCGCGATGGGCGTGGACCATCAGTTGCTCGCCCCCCATTTCCGGCAGTGGCTCGCCTGGCGCACCGCCGCGCCGGCGATCCGCCAGTACATCGCGATCTCGGGCGAAGGACCCGCGCCAGGGATGCAGGGAGAGAGCCTGCGCGAGTGGCTA
This sequence comes from Candidatus Sumerlaeia bacterium, assembly GCA_963580245.1. GTDB lineage: Bacteria > Sumerlaeota > Sumerlaeia > MVZB01 > MVZB01 > CAUZJO01. The sequence continues at coordinate 3,829 of CAUZJO010000118.1, forward strand.
TGGCTGGCGTGAGCGGCCAACCAGGGATTGGCAATCGGCGGGGAGTCTTCGAGTCCATCCGCTCTGGGGGACTCCGCTAGTGAAGGGCCAAGCATGCTCGGGCTGGTCGGCCCCACGGGCGGGGGAAAATCGACGACCATGGCCAAGATTTCGTCAAAATTGCGACGCGAGGGTCGCAAAAATAACGTCATATTGACGCTCGATACGCAGCGTTTTGGCACCACGGAGCAATGGCGGCACTGCGCGAAACTGATCGGGCTCCAGGCCGAAGAGGTCGTAAATCAAGAAGATGCAACGGTTTGCATGGATAAGTGGGGGCACTCGGACTGGATCGGGATCGATACGCCGGGCGGGATGACCCCCGACTCCGAAGCCGGTCGACTGTATGGATCGATAGTTGCTCGATGTCCTCATCTGGAAACAGTGCTGGTCATCCCATCGACTCAACAGGACGGAGTCAGCCGGCATCAGATGCAACAGTCCGCATGGCTTCCGGGCCGTCGGGTTCTGTTCAGTAAGTTGGACGAGACGAACCGCCACGGAGGCATCGTGAATCTCACCATGGATGGTCACTGGAAAATCAACGGTTTCACCGCCGGCCGCCGCATCCCCGACGACTGGGAGCCCGCGAGCTCGAAGAGTCTGTGGTCCCAGGTGTTCAAGCCGTCCGCTGCGAGCGCGGTCAAGTCGGCGTGTGAATGGGTCGGTGGAGGGGTCGCATGACAACCGGTTCGCTTCCCATCCGCCGCCCGCGCATTACCACCACCGCCAAGATTTCGAATACGCCCCCGCGGCGGGCTCCCCACGTCATCACCGTCACCAGCGGCAAGGGAGGGGTTGGCAAGACCAACCTGACGGCCAATCTGGGCTGGCATCTGCGCCAGATTCGGCGGCGGGTGATGATGCTGGACGCCGATCTGGGCCTGGCCAACATCGACATCGTTCTCGGCCTCACCCCGGACTTTGATCTCAGCCACGTGCTGAACGGAGAAAAAGAGCTGCGCGAGATTCTGATGCGCGGTCCGGCGGGCATGATGATCCTGCCGGCCAGCTCCGGCGTGACATCGGTCACCGACCTCACCGAACAGCAGAAGATTTTGCTGCTCCAGCAGATGGAAACGCTGCAGGAGGACTTCGACTTCCTGCTGATCGACACGGCGGCCGGCATTGCGAGCAACGTGATCTATTTCAACCTGGCCGCGCAAACCACGATCGTCATCGTCACGCCCGAACCGACCTCGCTGACCGATGCCTACGCCCTGATCAAGGTCCTCTCGTGGGACTATCACCAGAAGGAATTCAAAATCCTGAGCAACAACGTGAGTTCGGAAAATGAGGGGCTCGATGTTTTCAATAATCTGACGCGCGTGACCGACCGTTTCCTCAACGTCTCGCTCGATTACCTGGGATTCGTGGTCGAGGACCGGCGCGTGACCGAGGCCGTCAGGATGCAGCGCCCGTTTTGCGAGGTGGCGCCCGACGGGCCGGCTTCGACGTGCCTGAGGAACATCGCGCGGCAATTGGTCGAGACGGAGAACGACCTGATGAACAGCGATTTGGGCCTGTTGTGGCGGAACCTAATCATGCCGCCGCAAGCGCGGGCCGGTTGAACGAGGGGAGTTCAGCCAACGGAGTAGAACGTGGGGTGTATCACCGTAGGCGGGGCCTTCAGGCCCCCGCGACAATGCTGAGAGGCCAGCTGGCGCACGGATGCGATTCGCCGGGCAAGGACGGCCCAACGAGGAGGATGGCACGAAAGCCGCGAAAATCCATGGCCACGGTACGTATCACTACCCCCCCCGGACGCAGTGTGTCCCGAGGTGCCGGCTCCCGAAGTCAATTCCTCGGTCCACGCCTCGCTCCTGAAGATTTCCGAAGCGCTGGGGTCCAACCTGGAGTTGGCCTCGGTCCTGCAAACCATTCTGGATCTGACCCTGCAACAGATGCAGGCCCAGCAAGGCTCGATCCTGCTGTTCGACGAGCATCAGGACCGTCTGCAGATGCTCGCTTCCACTGGCCTGCCCACCGAGATCGTGCGCAAGGGCGAGTACCACTCGCTCGACCTGAACGCCGAGTGCCTGGCGGCCATCGGGCAGACGGTGGCGGGCATCTCGCATTGCATCAAGAACATGCTGACGGACGTGCGCGGTGGGATGTCGCTGATCGAAATAGCCTCGAACTCACGTAGTTGGGAGCGTCTGGACAAGGGTCATAGCATCCTGAACCGCAACATCGAGCGGATCGCCTCGGTTATCCTCGACATGCTCGATTACTCAAAGGAACGCCAACCGCGCAAGGGTTGCGTGAGCCTGATTAGTCTGGTCGAGGAGGTCATCGGCTCCGTGGAAAGCGAGGCCGAAATGCACCAGGTCAAGCTGGAGCAGCGGCTGGATCCGGATGCCAAGATGGTCGAAGTCGACGCCCAGCAAATCTTCCGCTGCCTGCTCAACCTCATCCATAACGCCATCGAGGCCACGCCCAAGGGCGGAACCGTTTGGGTCGGAAGCGAGCAGAAGTCCAACCAGGCGACCCTTAACCGGCTGCGCGATCCGTCGGCCAAAGGGGCGGTCATCATCCGCGTGGGCGACACCGGACCGGGCATCGGCGCCGAAGACTGCAAGAACCTCTTCGAGCCGTTCTTCAGCACCAAGGGCTCCAAGGGAACCGGCCTGGGGCTGGCCGTCACGCGCAAGATCGTCGAGGAACACGGCGGCCGCATCGAAGTGGACTCCGAACCGGGCGAACCCGCCGTATTCGCGATTCACCTGCCCGCTTAGGGCCGTTGCGCAAGCAAACCACCCTAAACAAACTCGCTAAAAACTTATGATTGCGGGGTATCGATCACCGGCCATCATCGGCCGACTTGCCCGCGCTCAATGACCTCGACGGGTTTAAGGCCGTTGAATGCATCGTTGGGGGTCTCCAGCGGGCAGGCGACGGCCTCCGGCTTCATGGGCTCGGCGAGGGGGGCATTCTTGAGTCGAGCCGGTTCACTCAGGTTGTCAGGGGACATCCGAGTTCATCGAGCAGCATTTCGTAGGTGCCGCGCGTGATCTTCTCGACAACGCCTTCGCAGTTGTAGGCGGTGTGGGCGCCGAAGATGACACGGTCGGCGAAGTCGGTGCGCAGGCGCGACTCGAGCGGAAGTGGCTCGACCTCGTAGACATCGAGCGCGGCGGACTCGATGATACCCTTTTCAAGCCCCTCGATCAGCGCGGCAAGAGGCGTAATTGCCCCGCGCGATACGTTGACCAGCAACGCCCCGGGGCGGATCATGGGCAGGACCCGGTCCAGTTCAGGTTCGCGGCCGGGTGTATGGATGCGCCGGGGATCGGTCTTGGGCGGGGCCATGATGACGATGCAGTCGGCGCTGGAGAACAACTCGTCGCGCCCCACGAGCCGGCCCGGAAAGTCGGGCATCGCCTCGGGGTCGGGATCATAGCCCAGCAGGTTGACCGGCCAGCCGCTCATCATGCGGGCCGTGCGCCGGCCGATATTGCCCAGGGCCACCAAGCCGATCGTGGAGCCCTCGAAACGGTGAGAGCGGACCTTATCCCACCGCTTGTCGCGCACCATGCGGTCCACCTCGAAGATCTTCTTATACAGCGCGAGCGTGTACGCGCAGGCGGCCTCGGCCATGGCCTGGGTGTGAACGCCGGGGGTATTGCGCACGCTGATCCCCCGCTCCTTGCAATAGGGCCAGTCAAACGAATCGATGCCGACGCCCCATTTGCAGACGACCTTCAGCCGTGGGTTTTCATCAATGACGCGCCGGGTGACGTGGTCGTCGGCCGCATAGATTGCCACCAGATCGGGCGAATACTCACAGAGTTGCTCCTCGTGCAACTCCTGCCCCTCGGGCCGGCGCAAGACAACGTCGTAGCCCCGCGCTCGTAGATGAGAGACGTAGGGTTCGGGTTCATTGATCGCCATGGGCGAGCTGACGAGCACGATGGATCGAGTCATGGGCGTTCACCGCCTGGCAGCGGGACCGAATCTCTTGTCATGGTTTTCTCCTGGAACCTCGAGAAGCAGTGTTTCCCCTTACAATTTGGAACCGAATTCAAACGGCCAGCCCACATTTCTCGGCGATGGAAGCACTTCTGTCAAACCCTTATTCACGCCGAGGAAATCGCGAATCATGCCCCAGTTGTTTTCCAATTTGCCCATTCAAGGGATCCCCATCGAGTCCCGATAACAAAATAGTATGAAGGACAAGATTGGGCAATTCCCGACGCGATGAGTGGAGCCTTGTCCTGACTCTACACGGGATGCGGCTCGGCAGACAGGCTGACCGTTAAGCCGGTGAATATCAAAAACATGGCCAGCATTGCCAGGCCCCCTGGCCTGTGTAACGTGGAAATGTGGCCCGGAAAAAACATATGCTCGCATTCGGTCCCTGATTTATTCATGCTATAAATCCAATGACCCCCTGAGATCCCGACCTGCCCTTCATTTTCCACGCGGAATGCCCCTGCATGGCGCACTGATTAACGCCCGAGGCTGGAGAACCGATCTGGTTGGCCACGAAACACCGGCACCATGCTGTTTCAGGCCATTCAGTTGAAATGACCCCAGTTCACGGCATTCGATTCCGGGGTTTTCGCGTTCAGGAAACCCATCACATCCTTCCAGTAATAACCTTCCTGCAGCAACAGCTCTTGGCCATTCTCGTCCACGCCCTTGAACAAGTCATGTCCACTGCCTGGCGAATTCCACGATGGCTGGATAATGATCTCGGCCATCCAGCCGGCCGTGTCCAATGTTGACTGGACGCGGCCGGCCAGTTCGACAAAATCATTGTTGGGGTTGTCCGGTGGCTTGTCATTGGAAGCAACCAGCAAGAGGAAGGCTACAGCGTCATTGAGTAGCTCAATATTCTCGGGAAGCAGATATTCATCCATTGTAGTTGAGCCGGCTACCGGGTCTATATAGCCCGGTGCCGGCGCCATCATAATGACCCTTGCAAACGGTGCCGGATTTAGCTGTGCAACCCTCAACGCGAGTAATCCGCCCCGTGAGTAGCCCATGATCGTCAGTTGTTCCGGGTCAAGGTGGGGCAGGTCAAGCAATTCGTCGACCCCGTCCAGCACGTCAACAAGGCTGGCGTTGATGGACACTGAAGCTGGATCGCGCGTCTTGGCGTATGCAAGATAGCCCGATTCGGCCAGCGCACGAACCGTGGCTTCCAGGTCCCCGCCAACGTTCGGGCCATAGCCGCCATGGTTGTAGAGCACCCCGGGAAACGGCCCGGTGCCGTGGGGGACACCCACCCAGGAGCCGTTCTCCTGTTGTGCCACGGCGACAGGAGGCTGGATAATGTCGAAAACGTGCACTGCTGCTTCGTTGGTCACGCTGACAAGTAATTTTCCGTTTTCTGGATCTAGCAGCCCGTCGGGGTTCGGGCCGGTGAATTCCATTATCTCTTCCTCGTGCAGAATCTGAAGGCTATCCCGATCCAGGATATAGACATTATAAGATTCCTTGTCTCCGAAAGCATGCCCCCCATCTGCCCAGTAGGTGTTGTTTTCGGGGTCAACGCCGAATATTCGCTGGGGACCTAGGGGAAGCTCGCTACCAAGCGGCATTCCGTCACTTGGCGACAGCTCATGGGGACCAAGGAAGAGCCTTTCTTGGGCGGCATCCCAATAAAACCATCCTGTGCCGGGTGTGGCCTGGGTCTGCATTCTCACCCAGTCCAGGGGTGCCAGTGAAATGGTGCTGAGAAGGACATGTGAATTGTTTCCGTCGTAAACATGTAGGTTTTTCTCAGCGGTGTGAAACACGAAAAGCAGGTTGTCTGTCTCGTTCACAATCACCTGAAGTTGCCCGGGCCCCCCGCCGGTATCCCCGGTCTTGAAACCAGTGAGGCTGAGGACCGGTCCGGTAATTCCGCTCAGCCAGTCGCATACCACGATCTGGCCAAATTCCGGGTAGGCGGCATAGGCCAGGTTGCGTGTCCAATCAACGGCCAGTTCCGGCAAACGGTCGGTTGACCCGTCCGGGATTCCCAGCGAAATTGTTTGAAGGAGTGTTGTCTCCCCGGGCGGATCTAGCCCAAAGGTGGAGAGGCTGCTGTCCCAGGCGTTCAGGACAAGTAGATAGGGGGTCGTATTGTTCAACTTGCCGGTGCGGATTGGAATTGGCCATGTCCCGGCCGTGAAATTTTTAAATGCTCCTGTTTCCGTGTTTAAACAGAACAGGTTGCTGCCGCCAAGACGACTCGTTCCAACCACGCTGACGCTGTCCGGGACCCGGCCCAGCAATTCGACACTATAGCCAAGCCGGATGGCCTCCATACTTGTAGTGTCCATTTCCGACGTCGGAATTCTCCAGATTACCGAGGCGTCCCCCTCGACGGCATAAATCTCCTGGGTTTCAGTCGCCAGGTCAAAACGGTGTGCTTTGTGACCAAACGAAATATCATCTTCGGGCGTAACCTGGCTGGTTGAAACAGGGAATGTGAAAATATGGACTCCTGTTGCCGCTACCCGGCCTTCTGAGGGCTGGTCCAGTGCAAGCAGGATGATCTTGTCGTGGGCTGTATCATAAAGGATGCGCGTGGGCAGGATTCCGGGAGGATAGGGGATGGTCTTCAGTGTCACTCCAGCCTTGTCCAGGACAAGGATATTCTGGCTTGCGCGGATGAAAAACTGCTGCGTTCCGGTATTCCACAACATCTCCAATGCCCGCCCGCTGGACAGGTTGAATGGAATGGAATGGTCAATGGACCGTGTGGCCGGATCATAACACTGGATGTTGCCATGAGGTGCAGTCAATGCAATATCCAATATATAGAATCGATCCAGGTCCGGATCATATAGGGAAGGCCCGGAATGACCGTCCAGCAAACTGGAGGTATAGATCTCGGCAAAGGTTAGTGCGTCAAGAACCAGGAGCCCAGGTGATGTCTGGCGGGTCAGCAATATCTGACCACGTGTTTCGTCTAGAGTAGGATCCATTTCAGCGCCGGTCCCCGGCAGGAACGCGGCAATCGTGCCAGTCCCGAGTTCAATTCGCACCAGATTCGTGTCAGCATCCCGCACATACAGGGAGTCGATGGAGGAGGCTACTTTCAGATATTTATAGGTTTGCCCCCCGAATCCGGTGTCAAGTGTTCCTGTAAAGGTTCTTGAGGTCGTGTCATAAACGGCCACATGGGAAGTCATGATGCCGGATACGTATATCTGTTTCCGGGTCTTGTTGTAAGCCACGTCAAAAAGTTTGAGAACATTATGATGGAGCGTGTCCCCGTTCAATTCGAGAAGATTGTAGCGTTGTTTCGGGGACAGGCTGTATACGGATTTCGTAATTCGCTCCGTTTGTGTGCCAGGAGTCCGTTTGGTTGTCACGGATATGTTGACTCCCGGTGATTCGTATGGTTCCAAGCTGATACACAAACCCGCCATCGTCATCAGCAGAATCTTCATAAACATTGTTATGCGCGTTTTCTTCATCTGGCCCTTCATTGATAATCAATATCAACCAGTCAGGCAATTTAACGATTCAAGTACGCTAACATAATTCTGCCCAATGTCAACCTTTTCTCGCCCTTTTTTCGTCCTTCCACCTCAACCCACTCGCTCGCACCAAGCGCCGTCGAAAGGCCTATCTGCAATGGGGTTAAGACACGCATAGGGTATTGATAATGCACGGCTTATGGCTCCCTCCCCACTTGTGACTTGCAGTGGTTGCCCATCTCCGAAGGGGACCCAAGGTTTCACAAGTCGAGACCAGATGGCGGAAAAAATTCAAAAGAGCGAGCCTCTTGCAAAAGTCGGCGGATATAAGCTACTCCCCAAAGTCTAGACAGAAAATGGGGTTGAATAAGGCGGATCGGCTTTTTTCTTTATCCCCCGTTGATCCCTACGGATATCAACTCGAAACCCCCGAGTGGGGAACGCTCCGGCGCCTTCTTACTTCATAAGCTCTTCTCCTTGATTGACCGGAGCCATTGCCGGCTTGCGGTTCCTTCGTGGACCTCGCGCGGGGTCCGGTAGCCGAGCGCCTGCTGGGGCCGTTCGGTGTTGTAGAACTCGCAGTAATGTCCGAGGCCGTGATCGCCGCCCCGACGGTCAGCGTAATCTTTCAGATAGACATCTTCGTATTTCACGCTGCGCCACAGCCGCTCGATAAAGATATTATCGAAGCATCGGCCCCGTCCGTCCATGCTGATTAGCACCTCGGCGTCGCCCAGCCGATCGGTCCAGGCAACGCTGGTGAACTGCGTGCCCTGATCCGTGTTGAAGATCTCCGGCCGCCCCCGGTCCAACGCCTCTTCCAAGGCCGCGATGCAGAAAGCCGCATCGAGCCACAGCGAAGTCCGCCAGGCCAGAACATACCGGCTGAACCAGTCCATCACCGCCATCAGAAACATGAAGCCTCCCCGCATGCGGATGTAAGTGATGTCGGCGCACCAAACCTGGTTGGGCCGCGCAACCTTCAAACTCTTGAGCAAATACGGATATTTGACCGCTTCGGACCCGCCGAGCGAGAGCCGCGATTTGGGATAAATCGCCTCCAGCCCCATCGTCCGCATCAGCCGCCTGACACGCTTGGGGCCGATGATCTGGTCCTGACGCCGCTGCCAGTAAGTCATGCGCGCCACCCCGTAAAACGGCGTCCGTGTGTATTGCTCGTCGTCATGCTCATCGACCGAACATTCCATTCGCTCTGCCGGCGCGCCTCGTAGTAATAGCTCGACCGCGTCAGCCCGAGCAACTCACACTGACGCACCACGCTCGGGGCGCCCGGTCCCGGATCGATCCGCGCCCGCTTCTCATCGGGCGTCAGCGCTGAGCTTTTTTTCTAACCACTCCAACTCGAACTGTAGGCGACCGATCTCCTGAAACAATTCGGAGGTCCGGTCCTCGGACCCGCGAACGGTCCGCCCGTCAGCGAATGCGCCCGCCGCGCGCTCGATGAGCTGCTTTTTCCATTGTCCGATCTGGTTTTGATGCAACTTATAGCATCCTGCCAGCTCGTTCAGCATCCGCTCGCCGTGCAACGCCTCGATCGCAACCCGTACCTTGAACTCCGGCGTCATTCGCCGCCGCTTAATCCCCATGGATTCACCTCCTTTCCCTGTCGGCCAATCCACCTTATTCACCTGTCCGAATTTTGGGGAGTATTATAATGAAGTGAATTATAAGGAGGCATATGGGCTTTCTTATTGGTTAGATGATCACCCAGAAGTGGCTGGGCGAAATCAACAACTATACTCAAAAGTCATTCCCGCGCTAGAGGATGATGATCTTGATAGTTTCGAGGCAAAGGAAATAAAACTCTTACTGCGGGAGGCGCTAAACAAGTTAGACACAGCTAGAGCGAAGTGAGCAACATCCACCAGGAGAAGCGATATGGCCCAGTGGTTCCGTGAAAATGTGTCCAACAAGTCGCTACAGACGGCCGGCGCTCCGCGCCGCCGCCGGGCGTTAGAGGCCGTTTAAAGAGGAGAACTATGGACAGGCGTACTAACTCAGTAGACATGATGGTGCCCCGGCCCAGCCGCGTCTGCGGTCCGAGAATGGACGAACGCGGCTTGGGGCGAGGTGGTGGAGCGACACAGACCGTTCCCAGTTAAAATCTACTGATTGGAGGGGCTCGGCGATGAGAGTACGAATGTCCCGTATCGGTATGATGTTTGTCTTGCAAATTTGCGGACTCGCGGCACTGGCGGAACCGACGGAATCGCTGGCCGCCCATCCGGTCTACAAGACCCCTGATCTTGAGGCGGCGACCGTTGCCGATGTCTCGCGCGTCATTGACGGTGACAATGTGATTCTCAGTTATGAGGGGGCCGACCATCGGTGCCTTTTGATCGGAGTTGACGCACCAAGAGTGACCGCAATTCACGGTCAGCAGTCCGCCCAGTTTTTGGAGAATCTACTCAACGGCAAAAAAGTCTTTCTTGTCACCGAGGGGGGACCATTCGTCCGCGACAAGGCGGGACGTGCGCCGGTGTTCCTTTTCCGCTATCCCCACGGGCAGTTCGTGAACCTGGAGATCGTGCGCCAAGGTTACGGCCGGGCGTTCGTGAAGTATCCATTTGAGGGGATGGAGGCGTTTACGTTCTATGAGGGGCAGGCTAAGGCGGCCAAAAGGGGTTTGTGGGCTCCGAACGCGGACAAGCCCGAGTTCGGGGGCTCCCGCGTGTATATCCCCGATACGCTGATGAGGAACAAGTCCGCGCCACGACAACAGCCATGCCCGGAGCAAAGTCCGGAACCGACCGATTCGGACGGGTTCCTCACGGACCTTTTCCGCGACGCTTTGCGCGAGGAGGGTCGCGATCCCCCCCCCCGAGCAATCACCCAACCTGAGTCGCGAGCGGCAGAAGGAGCGTAGGAATGCGCGGCGCAGAGAACGGATGCGCGAAAGGATGCGCGCCGAAGTCGCGATGGGAATTCACGAAGGAGTCATGGAAAGAATCAAAGCCCAAGCTCGACAGGAGTACCCCAACGACTACAGCATGCAAGCGTATACGGTCGAGTGGGAGGTCGAGGCTTACCGAGAACTCGTTTCCTATCAACGACCCGCCGGAGTCGCGCTGGAAGACTTTCATCAAATCCTCGATGGGGCCGAGCAGGAATATCCTGACGATTACAGCCTGCAAAAATACTCGGTCGAATCGGAAATCAGGTCATACCTCAAACTTCACGGGCGGTAGAAGTTCTCAGGTTTTTGGCATTCGGTTGAAGGAGAACAGGCGAGCGGCATTGACCGACATTTCCCATTTTGCTAACCAAACCGTTCGATCCTCAAAATCTTTGAGTGGATCATCCCACCGTGCCTGGCCAAAGGCAAGGGATTTGACCATGGATTCTGGCCGAACAAGCTC
>CAUZJO010000119.1:0-14535 GCA_963580245.1 Candidatus Sumerlaeia bacterium
GCCGAGTCCGAAAAATCGGCACTGACCCGATCACCTTCGATGGTCAGCTGTAGATGGATTGGGATCGGGTCGGGATCTAGGCCATCCTCGTCAATAAAATCGGTGAACTCGAATGTTCCGTCGGGGAAGTCCTCGATTTCACGGCGGCACAATCGCTCGGCGTAATCCAGAAGGGCCTCAATGCCGCCGGTCAGGGTATCGGCCCCATAACGCCGGACCAGATTCAGAAACTCCCGTTCTCCGCTCAAGCAGGCGGCGCGCTGGGCTTCCAGATCGCCTCGGTACATGCTGGGAAAGCGCACGTTGCGTTCCAGAGTCTCGATGAGGGGTTGGTTGAGATGACCGGCGTCGTATAGCTTGACGACGGGGATGCGGATGCCTTCCTGGAAGATTTCCGTGGCGTCGCTGGAACCGCTGCCCGGCGTCATACCGCCGACATCCGCATGGTGGGCGCAGGTTGCCGAGAATGCGATCAACCGTTCATCGACAAATACTGGTGTAAACATGAAGATGTCGGGCAGATGCGAGCCACCCTCGTAGGGGTCGGACAGGATGATGCAATCGCCTGGTGCGATGTCGTCACCGAATTTACGGAGGATCGCCCGTAGGGCGTCTGGAATCGCGCACATCATAAGCGGAATGGTGACCGCCTGGGCAATCAGGTCGCCGTCTGCGGAACAAAGCGCCGCCGCGAAATCCATGCAATCCTTGATCATGGTGGATCGGGCGCTGCGCACCACCGTGTAGGCCATTTCGTCGGAGATGGCATCAAATGCATTACGCAACACTTCAAAAGTGATGGGATCGATTGCCGGTTGGTTGGGGGTTGCTGGGGTCATGGTGCATATTCCAGAAAAATGAATCCGGTTTGATCCCGCTGCGCCGTCCAATCGGGTGGCACAACCACCGTGGAATCGTACTCTTCAACGATGATCGGTCCGGGGCGAGGCGGGCCTTCCAAGGACGCCCGATTCAGGACCGGCACATCCACTTCGCCACCGGCGAAATATGCGGCGCGCTGCCCCGTGAGGGCGCTTACTCCTGTCGCCATGCGGTCCCAGGCCGGGGGTGAGCGCCAATTTCCGAGACCGCGCGCCCACACCTTGAGGGTCACTATTTCCACCGGTTCGCCGTCGATGGCGTAGCCGTATGTGTGCTTGTGTTCTCTACGAAACGCCTCGCCCAGGGCCTCCCGGGCCGTTTCCAACATCGATTGCGAAAATGGAATCGTCATTTCATGGATCTGGCGTCGGTATCGAAGATCCACCAAGCGTTCCAACGAAAGGTCTTGGTCAACGAAACCTTCTCGTTGAAAGGCGTCTCGCGCTTGGCGTTCCAATTCAGCGAAGGACGACTCAATTGATGCTTGATCATAATCGTCTAGGCGGCACAGGTGCGAAGCCATGAACAATCGTTCTACATCGGCGACCAATAAGCCCAACGCGCTGAACATGCCGGGGAAGGGGGGGATTACGATCCGGCGCACCTCAAGCGATTGGGCCAGATGAGCCGCGTGGACCGGACCGCTGCCGCCGAAAGCAATGAGGACGAAATCCCGCGGGTCTCGGCCACGTTCAATAGTCACTGAGCGAATGGCCCGCTGCATGGTTGCATTGGCCACCCGGTGGACGCCGGCCGCCGCCTCCAGGCGGGGCAGGCCAAGGGGGGTGGCGATGTGCCGATCCAGGGCTTCGGCAGCTGCCGCCGCGTCCATCGGCAGATCGCCGCCGAGCAGGGCTTCCGGGTTGAGGTATCCGAGCACCAAGTTGGCGTCGGTGACCGTCGGCTGGTCGCCGCCGAGCCCGTAGCACACCGGCCCCGGGTCGGCGCCGGCGCTACGGGGGCCAACCCGCGGGATGCCGCCGGCATCAATCCAGGCGAGGCTGCCGCCCCCGGCGCCGACTTCCGAAATATTGATGGCCGGGATGCGGATCAGATGACCACCGCCCTTGATTAGTCGGCTCGCCTGACTCAGGTCTCCACCGACCTCGTATTCCGCGGATAGGGTAATTGCACCATCCTCAATGACCGAGGTCTTGGCGGTGGTGCCGCCCATGTCGAAAGTGATGAGGTTTGAAAGCCCGAGAATTCGCCCAGCCGCCGCCGCCGCGATGACACCGGCGGCGGGGCCACTTTCGATCATCCCCACGGGCCGCTCAGCGGAGGCGGCAGCCGATATAAGCCCGCCGCCCGACTGCATGACCCTGATCGGCGCCGTAACCCCTTGCATATCTAAATTGAGTTCCAGGTTGCCCAGATAGCGGGAGACCAAGGGCTTGACGTAGGCGTCGAGGACGGTCGTTGCCGTCCGTTCGTACTCCCGCATCTCGGGAAGGACGTCCGAGGAAACGGACACGTACTCGAAGGTGTCTCGGGCCATTTCGGCGACCACTCTCTCGTGGGCAGGATCGGCGTAGCTGTGGAGGAAACAGATCGCCACCGCCTCAACGCCTTGGTTCTTCAAGTCCTCGATTGCGGTGCGCGCCGAGCCTTCGTCGAGGGGCTTGACCATGCGGTGGAAAGCTCCCATGCGTTCGTCGACCTCGCGGCGTAGGTGGCGCGGAACCAGGGGCTCTGGTTTCTTCCAGGTAATATCGTATAGCTTGGGAAGGCGCACCCGGCGGATTTCGAGAACATCCTTGAAACCCTTGGTGGTCAACAGCCCGACCCGCCCTCCGCGTCGTTCCAGAATGGCGTTGGTGGCAACCGTCGTTCCGTGTTCGATGGCGATGACAACGTCCGGGTTTTGACCTTGTTCGGCCAAATGCTTGGCAACACCCTCGACCATCGCCCGGCTATAATCGTCCGGTGTCGACAGAACTTTGCGCACTCCGATGGTCCCGCGCTCATCGATGAACATGATATCCGTAAATGTTCCGCCAACGTCGCCACCGACGCGAATACGTCCGTCCATTTGTCCGCTTGACCGATGGTTTTGTGGCGCCTCATTCACTGACTGGGGTCCCAGGGCTGCTGAATGGCGATGGAAAAGGGCCCCGGTATGTCATTCCTATCAACCCGTGCAAACTGCATTTAGTCCCGATCCTTGTGTTTTTGGAGCACCATGATTCACCTATTTGCGTTTGAACGAAGAATGGACTTTCCCGGTAGACGCTTCAAGTAGCATTGCCAAAAAGTGCAGCAACTGCATCGAATAAAATGAGCAATTTAAATCGCACGAAAGCAAAACGGCAGCTCGGATGCGGAAGCTATATGATGTTTACACGACAGCGCGGCAAATGCTAGCATACGCCTCTATAACCATTTGTTTAATATTGCTTTTAAAAATGGACGACGCGGGACCATCCTCGGGTCGCCTCTGACAAAATAAGGGAGGAAACGTGATGCGTTATAAGGCACTGTTTTTTGGATTGTTAGCGACGACTGTATTGGCTGTGGGGAACCCCGCTGGCGCCGAAGATGCTCGGGTCGGTGTTCTTATGCCGACCTCTGGCGGCGCCGCGAAGTCGGGTCAGGAAACCCTCGAAGCGGTCAAGCTGGCGGTTGATATTATCAACAACGTTTACGATATTGACCTGCCGTTCGCCCGGACCAAGGGCCTGCCCAACCACGGTGGGGCCAAAGTAAAAATGTTCACCGAGGATCATGGGGGCCGTCCGGAGCGCGGTCAGGCGATCGCCGAGCGTTTGATTACCCAGGACAAAGTGCACATTCTTCAAGGCGCGTTCCACAGTTCGGTGGCCTCGCCATCGAGCCAAGTGGCCGAGAAAATGGGCATCCCTTACGTTACCGGAACGTCGGAATCCCCAGCCCTGACCGCCCGTGGGTTTAAGACCTTCTTCAGTGCAACGCCGACCGCCAATGACATTGCAAGAGACTTCTTTACCTTCCTCAAGGAGATCCGCGCCTCCAGTGGCGTGCCGGCGAAGAAACTAGCCATCATGCACATCAACGATGTGTGGGGGACGGGTCTCGCCAAGGCGGCCACCGCGATCTATAAGAATTACGGCTTTACGGAGATTCAAAAAATCGGTTACCCGCCCTCGGTTGCCGACTTAAAGAGCGAAGTCCTGCAACTCAAGCAAGCCAACCCGGACGTCGTCTTGCAGGCCGCGTTCGATGCCGACGCCATCTTGTCGGTGCGCACGTACAAGGCCCTGCAATTCGAGCCGAAAGCAATACTCGCCATGGGCGCCGGCTTCGCCTCGCCCACCTTTATCAAGGGGCTGGGCAAGAACGCCGATTACAACTACTCACATACCAAATTTCACGACGCACTGGGGGAAAAACGGCCCGCGGTTAGGCAGGTCAGTG
The DNA here is from genome assembly GCA_963580245.1 of Candidatus Sumerlaeia bacterium. GTDB lineage: Bacteria > Sumerlaeota > Sumerlaeia > MVZB01 > MVZB01 > CAUZJO01. The sequence goes on from CAUZJO010000119.1 coordinate 4,276, forward strand.
CTGAGTTCAAAAAACGCACTGGTAAACCCATTTGGGACGCACCTGCCCGAGCCTTCACCGGCATGATGGTAGTGGCCGACGCACTCAATCGAGCCAAGTCCTTCAGTCCGGAAGACATCCTGGCGGCTCTCAGGGCCACCGACATCAAAGGCTCCGATCTGATTGTCCCCTATCGCGGCGTGCGCTTCAATTCAAATGGACAAAACGAGTTGGCCAACGGCTTGATCACCCAAATCCAGGGCGGCAAACACCACCCGGTTTGGCCTTCGAGCATCGCCACTAAGAAGGCGGTATTCCCCGCGCCACCATGGGATAAGCGTTAATCATCCCCATCGTCTGAGATTGATCTCACCGCTCCCGTGGCGCACGCCCGGGAGCGGTGAAGATTAGTCGTTCGTTTACAGAATCGAGCCGGCCAGTGATTTATGCTCAAGTAGCTCTTGACGGTCTAATCGTCGGCCTCATGTTCGCACTCGTTGCGATGGGGTTGTCGCTGATTTATGGCATCATGGACGTCGTCAATTTTGCCCACGGCGAGTTCCTGATGATCGCCATGTACGCTTCCTTCTTCATGTGGACATACCTTGGCTTTGATCCTTTGCTCAGCTCCCCCATCATCGCGCTCTGTATGTTCGGTTTTGGTGTATTGATCTACCGGTGGCTGGGCCGGTATCTGGTAGGGGCGACCTTGATCCCTCAAGTGTTCGCGACCTTCGGGTTGATGGTGTTCATGCAGGCCGGCGCCAATTTTTTGTGGAAGGCCGACACCCGGACCCTTCCGGAAAACTTGTCGAGCGGCCTATTCCAATTTGGCGGCCTGTTCTTTAACGTTGCCGAATTGGTGGCGGCGGGGGGTGCGCTGGCAACGGCGTTACTCATGTTCTGGTTCATTAATCGCACCGAAACTGGGCTCGCCCTTCAGGCCACCGCCGAAGATCAGCAGGCGGCCCGGCTCCTGGGCATCGATACGGATCGTATGTTCGCCATCGCTTGGGGACTCAGCGCCGCCACCGTTGGTATCGGCGGCGTACTTTTGTCCACATACTACGTTATCAACCCGCTGGTTGGCGTCAAGTGGGTGCTGCCGGCGTTTGTCGCGGTGGCGATCGGCGGCTTCGGCTCTGTTCTGGGGGCATTTTACGGCGGCATCATCATAGGACTGATTCAGGTGGGGGGCGGGTTCTTTACGTCCGCCAACTACAAGACGTTGTTTGCTTACGGCCTGTTCCTGTTGATTGTCCTGGTGCGACCTCACGGCCTTATGGGGCGCAAATGAATCCTGCGTCTGGAGAAATCCGGCGCGTCGAGGGCGTGCCCTGGTGGATCGTCGTGGGGGGTCTCGGCGCCTTAATTGCGTATCCCCTGGCATTCACCATGCCGTTCCATCAGCACATCGTTATCATGGCCCTTCTATACGGTACGTTGGGTACGGCCTGGAACATTCTTGGCGGCTACACCGGTCAAGTGTCGATTGGCCACGGAGTGTACTATGGCATTGGGGCTTACACCGCGGCCTACTTCTACGTCAATTTCGGATTGTCGCCGTGGGTCAGCTGGCCGCTGGCGCTAATGATCGCCTTTGTTGCAGCCTTCGTTATCGGTCTGCCCACTTTTCGCCTGCGCGGCCACTATTTCGTTTTGGCCAGCGTGTTCATTGCCGAGGCTGCCTATATCATCATCTCCAATTGGGAGATGGTGGGCGGCGCCATCGGCCTTGAATATCCCATCCACCGGGCGGAAAGCCCACTCGACGCGTTATGGCACCTCCAATTCCACAAAAGCAAGCTGCCTTATTACTATGGCATTCTGACTCTTTTCGTTGCGTCGGTCTTCGTATCGTGGCGGATCCGTTTCCGGCCGCTCGGCTACTTCCTCAAGGCGGTAAGCGAGGAGCAGGACGCGGCGAGAAGCCTGGGCGTTGATATTGCCCGCTACAAGATGGTGGCATTGTTGATAAGTGTCCTGTTCACGACTCTGTGCGGCATATTCTATGCCCAGTATGTGATGTATGTGGAGCCAGTCAGCACGATGTCGCTCATCATCAGCCTGGAGATTGCGTTTATTGCCATCTTCGGCGGCATCAAGACTCTTTGGGGACCGGTTTTGGGAGCTTTTATTATCATTCCCGTCACCGAACTCCTGCGGGCGAATTTTTCGGGCCATATCGCCCTTGATCAATCGGCCTTAGCCGAAGGTGGGATAGGCGCCTGGGTGGACTACTATATGGCTGGCGGCGGCGGCAATGTGGACCTGCTGGTCTACGGCTTGCTGATCATTATCATTGCACGCTTCCAGCCAAACGGCGTCATTGGCTTTTTCCACCGGTTTGACTAAGGAAGGTAAGGCGTTCATCCATGTCCGATTTATTAGCGATCAATGAGTTGTCCAAGAATTTCGGCGGCGTCTGCGCCAGCGACCGGGTAAATTTTACCGTCGATAAAGGTGAAATCGTTGGGCTGATTGGCCCCAACGGTGCCGGCAAGACCACCGTGTTTAACTTGATCTCTGGCTTTGTGCGGCCCGATGGTGGTCGAGTAACCTTCGATGACAAGGATGTCACCGGACTGCGGCCCGATCAAATTAGCAGGCTGGGTATTGCCCGCACTTTCCAGATTCTCAAGCCCTTCCCGCACATGACGGTGGAGGAAAATGTCATGGTCGGCGCCTTGGTTCGCCATCCTCACCCGGCGGTTGCCCGCGAACTAGCCGGCCATTGCATAGAACTGGTTGGACTGGAGCACAAACGCGACGCCTTGGGGGGCGAACTCAGTACTGGCCAACGAAAGCGCCTTGAGATGGCCCGCGCCATGGCCACCGAACCCCGGCTCCTGTTGCTTGACGAAATCACCGGCGGCGTCGACCAGCCGAGCATCCCAGGACTCATGAAATTGGTTGGGTCGCTCCGCGACGAAGGAGTGACCCTGTTGATAATCGAGCACAACATGCGGGTTGTCATGGAACTGGTGGACCGGGTGATCTTTCTCAACCTCGGAGCAAAGTTGACCGAAGGGCCGCCCCGTGAGGTGGCCGCTAATCCTGACGTAAGACGGTTATATTTAGGGTCGGGACATGCTTGAAATTCAGGGGCTTGAGGTCAGTTATGGCCACTTCCAGGTGCTATGGGGAGTCGATCTGGAAGTCCACGAGGGTCAGGTCGTTTGCGTGCTGGGCCCCAACGGAGCCGGCAAGAGCACGATCGTGAACGCCGTCACCGGTCTTGTGGCGAGACAGGGTGGCCGGGTGCTTCTGGGTGGCGAGGACTTGGCCGGTGTTTCCACCCACGCCATGGCTGAGCGCGGTCTTATCCACGTCTTGGAGCGAAGACGCCTGTTTCCGACCCTGTCAATCCGGCAGAACTTGATCCTCGGTTCATACAATCCAGAGGCCCGCCGGCATCGGGACGAGACCTTGGCCTGGGTTCAATCGCTGTTCCCCCTCCTAGAGGAGCGTGCGGACGAGCGGGCCGGGGTGCTAAGTGGCGGCCAGCAACAGATTGTCGCCATTGCCCGTGGCCTGATGGGCCGGCCGCGGGTGATGATGATCGATGAACCGTTCCTGGGGCTAAGCCCGGTCGCCGTGGAGGAAATCGTAAATGTCATCCGCCGTATCAACGAGACCGGCGTCACCATTCTTTTCACTGAGCAAAACGTGCAACTCGCCTTGTCCTTATCGGACCACGGTTATCTACTGGAGAGCGGTAAAATCGTCCTGAGCAGCAGTGGGCGGGAAATGTTGGAGCACGAGATGGTACGCCAAGTCTATCTGGGTATTTCCTAAATGTCAGGTTGCTCGGATCAGGGTGTTCGGAACCCATACCACTTCGGGGTGGATGCCTGCGTCGCTGAACAGGGTGCTGACCGGGCATCGATCCTCGACCCGTTCCTGCAGTTCGCGGAAGCGCACCGCCGGCTCTTCCGATTGCATTTCTACTTCGATGTGCGCCTTGGCCACCCGGGGCGTGGGTTCGGGAAAACGTTTGCCAACCCGAAACACGATATCGGTCTCGGCGACGACTTGCAGGGATCGAAATCCGAATCCCATGGCCTCGGTCACCTTGACAATCAAAATCGCCTGGCAAGTGGCCAGACTGAGGGTCAGGTGCTCAAGCGGCGAAGGGCCCTGATCGGTTCCGCCAGCGAGTTCGGGCTCGTCAGCGATCAAGGTTTCAAAATCCCGCACGCGACCGTCCAACCGGCACTCGTCCCGATGGATGGCAACGGCCACTCGATTTCCGCGCGGCGACTTGGCGGGGGGACGGTCAGTTCTTCGTACCATGTTTCTTCGTACCATGTTATGAATAACCATAAAAAGAAAAGGTGAATCTGGGAGACATGTTTACCATAGCAGCGGACATTGGGGGAACCTTTACCGACGTCGTCGTCATTGATGAACGGAACGGTGGTTTGAACGTAGGAAAAGCGTTAACGACGCCCGACGACTTGCAAAGTGGCGTTATGGACGGCCTTTCTCTGGCGGCCCGGGAAATGGGCCGCCAAGTCGATGATCTGCTGGGCGATACCCGACGCTTCGTCCATGCCACCACTCTGTCGAGCAACGCTGTCTTCGCTTATTCCGGCGCTACCACGGCAGTGCTCACCAGCGCCGGGTTTGAGGACACCCTGATGATCATGCGGGCGACCGGTCGGGTTGCCGGTCTCAGCGTCTTCGAACGCCACCACTATCGCAAGACCCAAAAACCCAGGCCGCTGGTTGACGAGCGGGGCATCTTCGGGGTTGCCGAACGGGTTGATTCCCAGGGTCGGGTGGTGCAGCCCTTGGAGGAAGACCGGGTGCGGTCCATCGCCGAGATATTGCGCCAGCGCGGTATCCAGGCGGTTGCGGTGGCGTTTCTGTTTTCTCACATGAACCCGGATCACGAGGAGCGGGTCGGCGAGATTTTGCGCGACGAGTTGCCCGGCGTCTATATCGCCCTTTCCAGCCGTGTGGCGCGGGTGATGGGCGAGTACGAGCGAAGCGCCACGGCGCTTTTCGATGCCTATGTCGGGCCGGTTATCGAGGGTTATCTCAGCCGTCTTCAGGAAACGTTGCAAGAGGCCGGATACCGGCGCGACATCCTGATCGTTCAGGCCAATGGCGGGGTCGCCATGGCGGCCCAATCGGTACCTGTATTCACCATCGAATCGGGGCCGGCGGCGGGCATCGTGGGAAGCGCGCATTTGGCGAAACGGCTCGGCCATTCCGACGTCATCGCGACCGATGTAGGAGGCACCACGTTTAAGGTGGCGATCATCGAGGGCGGTCGTTGGCGGTATGCTCGTGAGACCGTGCTCAACCAATACCAACTTCGCTTGCCAATGATCGACGTAACCTCCATCGGGGCCGGCGGCGGTTCCATCGCCTGGGCTGACGGTCAACGCCTTCGGATCGGACCGGAAAGCGCCGCCGCCGATCCCGGCCCGGCATGCTATGACCTGGGTGGCGACCGACCGACGGTGACCGATGCCGACGTGGTGCTCGGATATATCGCGCCGGACAATTTTTTGTGGGGACGTATGAAGCTGAATGCGGATTTGGCAGCAGATGCCATCCAGAAGCATGTCGCCGACCCCTTGTACGGTGGCGACACGCTGGCCGCCGCCGCCGGTATCCGTCGGGTCACCGACAGCCAAATGGCCGACCTGATTCGGAAGACGACACTGGAACGGGGCCACGATCCACGGCGATTTACAATGATGGCCTATGGGGGTTCGGGTCCGACCCATGCTGCTTCATACGGCGCCGAAGTCGGGGTTAGCGAGATCATCATACCGTTGTTCGCCTCCGTCTTATCCGCCTACGGTGCCGCGCGGACCGATGTCCGCTTCAGCCTGCAGATCTCGGATCCGTTGGTACTGCCGGTCGAAGCGGCGCGCGTTGAGGCGATCTTTGCCCGACTTGAGCAGCAAGGGGCGGCTCGGCTGGAGGATGCACACACGCCACACGAGCGGCAGCGTTTCCAGCGCTGGGTTGAGGCTCGCTACCGCCGCCAAGTCCACACCGTTCGCGTCGAGGCCCCTAAAGAGGTGGATGAGGCGGGTCTGAGGGCATTGGCGGATGGTTTCGAAAGCGAATACGAACGCTTGTTCGGCGCTGGTTCGGCTCTTCGCGAAGCAGGAATCGAACTGATTACCTTTTCCATTGACGCGATTGGCCTGGTTGACATCCCTGACGAGTCTGGGGCTGGAGCCCATGGCCCGGCGGTCCCGCGATCGCATCGTCCGGCCTATTGCCCGCACCGGCGGAAAATGGTGCGGACGCCGGTATACGATGGCACCGCCATAGGCCAAGGTGCTGAATTTACCGGTCCTGCCCTCATTGAGCATCCCGGAACCACCATCGTCGTCCTCACCGGCCAACGAGCCCGGGTCGACGATTATCAGCATCTTCATATTTTCACCGACGATCCGGCAGTGGACGAAATCGATGGTTGATCTGCGAAACCAGGAACTGGACCCGGCGGATTTCGAGGTTCTGTATCATCGGATGCTGAGCATTACCGAGGAAATGGGCATCCAATACATGCGTTGCTCGGGCTCCAACGTACTGATCACCGGCAACGATGCGGCAACGACAATTATGATGGATGATGGGGCGCTGGTGTCGATGGGCCCCTATATCGTCACCCAGGGCAACGTCCTGCCGCTCATCGTCGATAGCACCCAGCGCGCTTTCGCCGATCCCGGCGCCATCCGCGAAGGGGATGCGTTTATCTGCAATGACCCTTACTTGGGCGCCATTCACCAACCCGATTTCGCCACCGTAGCGCCGGTCCACCATAAGGGCGAATTGGTCGCGTGGATGGGCGTGTCCGGCCATCAATTGGATACCGGCGGCATGGACCCGGGTGGCTTCTCGGTCGGCGCCGTCGATGTATACCAGGAAGGGCTGAGGATGCCGCCGGTGCGCATCATCGAGGGCCATCAGGTGCGCGAGGATATCTTGGCGATGATTCTCAATCAGGTCCGTGATCCCCTTGTCGCCCTAGACATTCGAGGTCAGTTCGCAGCCCTCAACGCCGGGCGCCGGCGTTTCGTTGCGTTGATCGAGGAATGGGGTGTCGATGCGGTCAAGGCGGTGATGAACCGTTCAATTTCGCACGCCCGGGAAAAGTTGCGCGCCCGGCTTCAAGAGCTTCCCGACGGCCGTTGGCGCGAGGTCCAGTACATCGATCACGACGGGCACGAGCCGCTAATTTTTAAGATCGTCTGTACCCTGGAAAAACGGGGTGACGAACTGTCGTTCGATTTTTCCGGCACCTCTGCACAGGCCCGTGGCCTGATCAACTGCACCTATTCGGGCCTCCAGGCCGCCGTCCTGTCGGCCGTCTATATCAACCTTTGCTGGGATATCCCCTGGAACCGGGGGATTCTTGATTGCATCCGTATCTCAAGCCCAGGCGGCACCGTTAACGACTGCGAATATCCGGCCCCCTGCGCGATGGCGACCATCTCGGGGGTGATCGTCACCATCGATGCCGCGTGGCGTTGCCTTTCCCACATGCTTCTGGCCAGCGAAAAGTATCGCGAAGAAACGATGGCGGTGTGGTCCGGCACTTCGATGGCGCCAATTATCTCAGGCACCAGCCAGCACGGTTTTCCTTTCGCCGCCACCGAGATGAGCCACTTTGGGGGCGGTTCCGGCGCCCGAACCTACGCCGACGGCGTCGATACCGGTGGCATCGTTTTCAACACGACCCCCAACATGCCCAATATCGAGGATCAGGAGTCCGAATATCCGTTGCTCTATCTGTTCCGCCGGCACCTCACGGATTCCGGTGGTCCAGGCCAGTTTCGCGGCGGCATGTCCGGCGAATTGGCCTATACGGTGCATGGCTCGCCGAAGGACGATGTGGAAGGTCTGTTTGCCGGAACCGGGGCGGAAATGCCCAACGCCATTGGATTGGCCGGCGGCCTGCCGGGCTCCTCTATCCGCGCCGTTCAATTCACTGACAGCGATATCCTGGCCCGCATGGCGGCGGGCGAATCCGCCGCCAATGGCCTGGACGCGATCCCCGGCCACCGTGAGTTCCTGCCTTGCAAGCATCGGCGCACGCCGATCATCCAGGGTGACGTTTGGTACCACAATTGGCAGGGCGGCGGCGGTTACGGCGATCCGTTGTTGCGAAACCCCGCCGCCGTCGCCGCCGATGTCGCCCGGGGCTGCGTCTCGGAGCAATCGGCGCTTAACATCTATGGCGTCGTTCCTGATGATGACCAAGCCACCGAACGCCACCGCGACGCCCTGCGCAAGGAGAGATTGGCACAGGCGGTCAAGCCCGATCCCGGCGATGCGCGGATTACCTTCGCCGGCAACGGAAAGTTACGCTACGGCGACGTTCTCCGCGTCGATTTTGACGCGGATGAGGTTCTTTGCTACCACTGCGGCCACCGTCACTGTGGCCCCAGCGAAAACCTTCTTGAGCATCTAGGGGAGGTGCTTTCCCCACTCACCGCGGCCGGTCCGGTCCGGGGCGAGGATTATGATAGCGGCCGCTTTCATATCCGCATGCTTTGCTGTCTCGGTTGCGGTGTCCTGGTAGACGTACAGGTTGCAAGGCTGAAGGCGCCGCGCGGCTACATGCAATTCGGCCCCAACCTTGGATAAGGAATATCTCCATGAAATTAATCCGTTTTTCGCCCTCCGATAACGAGACTCCCCGCCCCGGCCTGTGGGTCAATGATACGATCCACGATCTCAGCGGGTGGTTTGCCTCGGTCGCCGATTTTCTTGCTGAGCATCCGGAAGGTTGGCTGCCGGAGGACGTAGAGGTCGATGGATTGCCGACATTTTCGCGGTCGTCGGTCCACCTTTTGGCGCCGATTGACGACGGCGCCCGGGTGTTCGCGGTTGCGATCAATTACAAGAAGCATGCCGAAGAGTCGGACCTGGAAGTACCGTCCCAACCGATTATCTTCGACAAGCCGACGACTTCCCTTGTCGGCCCCGGGGAGCCCATCGTCATCCCTGCGGTGACACGCGAACTCGATTACGAAGGGGAGTTGGGTGTGGTTATTGGCCGCGAGGCACGACAAGTGGCGAAGGCCGACGTCCCCCATTATGTTGCCGGTCTGACCATCGTCAACGACACCACCGCCCGCGATTTGCAATGGGTCGATCTAGGTAAGCACCACATCGTCGATTGGTTGTCATCCAAGTGCCTGGACCGCACGTCGCCCTTGGGTCCGGCCATCACCAGCGCCAAGGTGGCCGGTGATCCTCACCAACTTAAGTTGACCACCCACCTTAACGAAACCATCATGCAGGACAGCAATACCTCGCTCATGGTGTTCTCCGTCTGGGACTTAATCGAATTTCTTAGTGCCCGGGTTACGCTTCTGCCGGGTGACGTTCTGGCCACCGGCACGCCCTTCGGGGTTGGCAGCACCCAAAAAGTGTTTCTCAAACCGGGCGACACGGTTCGGGTCGAAGTCGAAAATGTAGGGGTCCTGGAAAACCAGGTGGAAGCCGGTTAAGGGTTTTGCGTTCGCGTTTCTCATCCGTCACGTCACTCGGGTAGCGAAGGTTACTGCGATCATAGGAACCACGGTTTTCTGATGACCATATCGATCTTAATCTTCCATTCACCAACGTATTTGCCCCCACTGGGATAGGTCAGGGTGCCTTGTCCGTGCCTTTTGTTATCCTTCCATTCACCAACGTATTTGCTCCCACCGGCAAAGGTAACGGTGCCAAAACAATCAGTCCAAGACGCAAAAGTTGAAATAGATTTTGTAGGACTGCCTGGACAAGGAGGCAAACTCCACCCATCCGTTGAGGACAACAACAGGAGTACAAACCCCATCAGAACTGGCAGCAGACGGTTCATTCCGTGATGATGACAGAAAGTGGGGAAGAATTGAAGTTAGTTGGTGGGTGGGTAGTCTGCCAGGGGTTTAGGGAGGGGTTCAAACCCGGGTGACGGCGGTTTCTAACCACTTCGACCAGAACTCTATCGCCCGTTGCTTTTCCGACAGGTAATTCCACCGATCATAGTACACGCTGCCGACGTCCGTCATGGTGTGCCCTCGCAACCACTTAAGGCGGTGTTGTGAGGAAAGCAGATACTTGTGTACGAAATCGTTGTGATCGTGCCCCCGCAACCACCGAGAGTTGACGCCCTGGTTTTATTGAGCCGGGGCGTTTTGCATTTGGGTTGACGTTATCACAAAAGTCGAGAATGGCGGCGAGATCGCCGTGGAGTTCAAGATGCGATTCTAATGGTTTGCGTAATTTACCAAGATGGCCTTTGAGCACATGATA
>CAUZJO010000120.1:0-14239 GCA_963580245.1 Candidatus Sumerlaeia bacterium
TTGACAACGCGAAAGGCCCGTGGCAAGGGGGTGGTCTGCACTACATGGGCATGTCAGAGACGGATTTGAACAAAATCAATCCTCCGTATCGTGCGATCACCCGAAAAATCACCCGACTGAAGCAAGTGCTGCGGAAAATGGGTTAATCGACTGGCGGTTGGCGACGCTGTTGGTGTCGGTCGTGGACTGGACGGCCAACTCACGAACCCGCTGCAAGATGTTGTTTTGCTCGGAGATGGCGCGCTCGGCCGTTCCCAGCAGAGAGAGACCGTCGCCGGCGTTCCGCACGGCCTGGTTGAGGCCGCGGAACTGAGCGGTCAAGCCGTTGGAGATGGCCAGACCCGCCGCGTCATCCGAGGCCTGGTTGATCCGCAGACCGGACGACAAGCGTTGGAGTGATTTGTTTAACTGAAGTGAGTTAGTGTTGAGGTTGCGTTGGGCGTTAAAGCTCGCAACGTTGGTGTTGACGACAATAGGCATATATCTTTTCTCCGTGAAAGACCCATACGTTGGGGTTGAGTGATGGCGTGATTGAGTGTCCGTACCCAATCATGTGTCTTGCCGTGACGGGGCGTCGTCGGGGGAGATCCCACGCATCGCCGCGTGCTTGGTCGATCAGGCTTCCTGCCCGTCCGCGCGCAGAACAGGAGCGCGGACTTGCCAGGCTCTTTCACTTCACCCTTCCTGGGCGCATCTCTCCATGGCGTCCGCCTCCCTGGGCGCGAGACGGTCGGCCGAAGTCCTATTAATTTTGGCGTATGATAAACCGCCGAAGGATTTGAGAGAAGCCGTCCAATCCTGGAACTTGAGAACCTCCTCCTTTCATACTTTGGTCTCAAGCAGTGTCATCGGACGGGCGCGCCGATCCCAATAAAGAACCGGTAATTTGTATCAATACCCTTACACTGTGGTTTGGGCGCGGCGATATGTCCGGCTCATGGACGTGGAACCGAATGTTTCGCGGATGCAATCTCTCGGCTAAGGGGTCTGCCGGTCAGGGCGTATTTGCCGAGTGATGGCGGGGATCATTGTTTTGGGCTTTTTGGCGGGCGCCGGGCGCGGTCCAGGGTCTTGTTCCAAGCGTCGACTTGGTCCTGCACTTTAGCGTAGAGGCCGGCGGGATCGCCTTGGACGACGATCTCGGTGATTCGATCGCCGCCTTCGATGCTATCGACCACCTTCTGGTCTTCGGGCCCGAGGACCTCGCCGAAGACGGTGTGTTTGCCGTCGAGCCACGTCGTCGGTACGTGGGTGATGAAGAATTGGCTGCCGTTGGTGCCAGGGCCGCTGTTGGCCATCGACAGCACCCCGGGTTTTTCGTGTTTGAGACTGGGCACGAATTCGTCCTTGAAATTGTAACCCGGCCCGCCGGTTCCGGTCCCCTCCGGACAGCCCCCCTGGACCATAAAGTCGGGGATGACCCGGTGGAAGGTTAGGCCGTCGTAAAACCCGCGCTGGGCCAGGTTGACGAAATTGGCCACCGTCAGCGGGGCCTGGTCGGCGAAGAGCCCAATCTGGATATTGCCTTTATCAGTCGTAATCGTAACGTACATGATGCCCTCTCTCTCAAGAATGGCCCCTCGGAACCACGCGACGGTTCTCGAACCCTTGGCCACCCAAACCATACAGTCCACCGCGAGGTTTCGCCAGTCAAGATCGCTCGCTCGCACCGCCTTTTTTCAGTCAAGGGAGGAACAACATTTCAGTCGGAGAGATGGCCACGCCGAGCAAGACCTCGGTGGACTCGGTCGTGACGCCGCCGCCCGGTTGGGCGTAGTAAGTCCAACCAGGGGTGAGACCCGAATGCGCGTCCGATATGCCGCGGTTGACGAATAACGTGACCGGCGCCGACTGTCCTTCGGTGGCCGATTCGCGGGCCACGCCGATGACGGCGGACGGGTGTTGTCGATTGACAATAACCGTTCCGACGTCCGAATTAGCCGCGTCATCGTAGGCGATCAGGAACCGGTCGGGTGAAGGCGGAACGCAACTGGTGTACTCGGTCGTTTGCGCCACACCCGTCTCATCGAACACGGCCCTAAAGTCGAACTGGATATTTGTGCCGAAGACCTCGCCGATCACCGCGGTACTGTCATCGCCCCCGAAAGCTACGACAAATCACGTTGGGGAAAGTGGGGCGGCGGAGATGGCGGGCGTGAGAGCGGCGTTGAAGTCGATCTGGGGTTCGAAGCTGACGGACGTCCCGGAAACATTTCCGACTCGCGCGGTTCCAAAACTGGAGTGCTGCAAATCTCGATAAGTCACAACGAACCGGCTTGGGGACAATCCGGCCGCGGAGATGGGACGCATGCGGGCGGCATCGATGAGACCCTTGGGACCGTAGGCGATCGATGTTCCAGAGACCTCGCCGACCACCACGGTTCCATAATCGACGTTCCCCAGATCCTGAAAGGCGACCACGAATCGGTCGGAGGTCAGGGGAGCCGCGGAGATCTTGCTCACCAAGATGTCGTTGAATTGAAACGCCGTTCCCAAGGTCGAGGAGTTGCCGCTGACCTGCCCAACCCGGGCCGCGCCGAGACCATCGCCTCCCGATGAGCCGTGGGCGATGACGCAGAGGTCCGGCGCGAGGGCAATGGCGGATAGGAAATCGGCCGCATTGGTGAAGACCATCTCCGGCCCAAAAGAGATCGTGTTTCCAGTCACTTCGCCCACAAGGGCGGTGCCCCAGCCCTGTTGACTCTGATAGGCCACCACGAAGCGGTCGGGTGACAGGACCGCGACGGAAATCAGGGAAGAGGCGGCGGGGTCGAAGACGACCGGGGCGCCAAAGCCGATGGATCCGGCCGAAACTTCGCCGACCACCACGGTTCCGGATTCCGAATTCATGATGTCTTGATAGGCCACGACGAACCGGGTCGCGGTGAGGGCGCCGGCGGAGACATGCGAAACGGGAGTGGGACAAAAGATAAACTTCCCGCCGAACCCGGCCGGTTCATAGCCGCTTCTGATCTCGGCTGAGCCGTCGAGAAACGAAACGACCTCGCCCGCGTTGACCATCTCGCCGGGCGCGATGACGAATTCGCGAACCAGGCTCTGGATACCCGCGGCCGCGGCGTCAAGCAGGTCGGTCGAGTCCAGACCGTCGAGCAGGTCCGAATCGACGGCCATCGTCGCCAGATCAGCCTCCGCCGCCGCGTCGACCTTGCCGTTTTCGTCCGCGTCATAGGTCGCCTTGTCGAGGAACTCATCGGCGTGCAGGCCGTCCAGGGTGTCGGCCTCAGCGGCGATCAGCGCATGCGGCGCGGGCCGCAGGCGTTGCCGGGGGGCGAGAGGGCCGAAAACGCCCGTGCCGTCCCCGCGGCGGATGGCGATCTCCAACCAGCGCGCTTCTCCCGTAAACGCTTCCTCGCCAAAGTCGAGTTCAACGGTGAAGAGGCCTTCGCTGACGGCGACATCTTCGAGCGTCTGAATCGGCCCCACCTGCGAGCCGCCCACGTCGGCGTCGTTCAGGATGAATCGAAAATCGAAGTTCCCCTCAGTGAAGCTCTCCTGCTCATTCAGCCGCCCCTGATAGGTAAAAGCCGTATCCGACGGCGTTTGTCCCTTTGCAAGGGGGCCGGCAAGGGAGACAATGAGGAGGAATAGAAGCCCTTGCCACGGAACCACGAAACGGTTTTTGCCCATTGTTTAAATCCCCCCGAGGATGACCCCTTAATGGTGATGCATGAACGGCGATCAGGCAATCGTAGAGATCTTACTACTTGTTCCCTCAGGCCGTGAGCCACGGGCGGCGGGCGGGCTGCGGATCGCCTCACGACAGACCCAGAGTTCAATCCACCATCACCAGATTATCCCGATGGATCACCTCGGCGTATTCAAGGTCACCCAGAATCTCGCGGATTTGAGCGGTTTTCTTGCCTTTGATCCGCTCCATTTCCTCCGACGAGTAGTTCACGAGGCCCTTGGCGATCGGGCGGTCGTCGTGGGAGTGGACCTCGACCAGGTCGCCGCGCTCGAAGCGGCCCTCGACCCGCCCGACGCCGGCGGCCAGCAGGCTTTTCTTGCCCTCGGCCAGTGCCCGCTCGGCCCCGGCGTCCACGATCAGCTTACGTCCGCGCGCCTGGCGACCGAACGCGATCCATAGCGAACGGCTTGATGGGCGGCCGCCGTCGCGCGCGACGAAGTAGGTGCCCGTGAAGCGGCCGGTCCGCAGTTCCTCGAGGATGCGCGGCCGTTTTCCGGGGGCGATCACCGCGTGCACGCCGCCGCGCGTGGCCATCTCCAGCGCCGCCAGCTTGCCGGCCATCCCGCCGGCTCCCAGGTGCGAACAACCCGGCGTGGCGTGGCGCATGATCGAGTCATCCAGGCACTCGACAACGGAGATGAGTTCGCCCTCTGGCCGCTTGTCGCTTTTCGGTTTTCGTCGCCCGCTCGACTCCGCCTCCGCCGCCCGGTAGAGGCCCTCGACGATCGAAAGGATCACGAGCAGGTCGGCGTTCATCTTGATGGCGACCAGTGCCGAGAGTTCGTCGTTGTCCCCAAACCGGATTTCCTCGATCGTGACCGAGTCGTTCTCGTTGATGATCGGGACGACGCCCCACGCGAGCAGACGCTCCAGCGTGTAGCGGGCGTTCAGGTAGCGCTGGCGATCATGCATATCGTCGCGGGTCAACAGCATCTGGGCCACGTCAAGCCCGCGCTCGCGGAACAGCGTGGCGTAGGTGTGCATCAGGTCGACCTGGCCGACGGCGGCCATGGCCTGGCGGTCGGGCATGGTGCGCGGGGTGCGGCGCGGAAGGTGGCGGCGGCCCAGGCCGATCGCCCCCGACGAGACCAGGACGACCTGAACGCCCTCGCCGCGCAGGGCGGCGACCGAATCGGCCAGCGCGCCCAAGGCATCGCGATCGACCTGATGGTTGGCGCCCATCACCACCGCCGAGCCGAGCTTGATGACCATCTTGCGCACATCGAGGCTCCGACCCGAGCCTTGAATGTCCTTGATTCGGATCATGCGCCGGCCACCTCGCGCTCATTTTGGCCGGGGTAGGGGAGCGCCCGCGACGGCCCACCGTCATCTTCGGGGATCATCCCGCGCCCGTCCAGCTCCTCGGTCAGGGCCTGGCGCAGCTCCTCGAGTCCCTCGCCCGTTTCGGACGAGATGGCCAGCGGCCGCGGCCCAAGTTCCTCCAACGCGTCCATCCAACGGCTCCGCGTGGCCGGAGCGAGCAGGTCCACCTTGGTCAGGACGACCCGCTCGGGTTTTTCGGCGAGCAATGGACTGTGAGACGCCAGTTCCCGGCGGACCATGCGGTAGGCTTCGACGACCTCCGCCGCGCCCAGAGCCGCAAACTCCCCGTCGTCCCCTTGCTCCAAATCCATCAGGTCTTCGGGAGGCGCGATCAGGTGGACGAGGATCCCGGTGCGCTCGATGTGGCGCAGGAACCGGTGGCCCAGGCCCGCCCCCTTGCACGCCCCCTCGATCAGGCCCGGGATATCGGCCAGCGTGACCCGCCGATAGCCCTCGACCTCCATCACGCCCAGGTTGGGGTGCAGAGTCGTGAAGGGATAGGGCGCGATCCGGGGCGTGGCGTGGGTCAGGCGCGCCAAGAGCGTCGATTTGCCGGCGTTGGGCAGACCGATCAGGCCGGCCTGGGCGATCAGTTTCAGTTCGAGCTGGAGTGTTTGCGTCTCGCCCGGTTCGCCCGGTTTGGCGTGGCGCGGGGCCTGGTTGGTCGGCGTGGCGTAGTGTTGATTGCCCGCCCCGCCCCGCCCGCCGGCCGCGGCCCGAAAGCGTTGGCCGGGCTGCACCAGGTCGGCGATTTCTTGATCATCGGCGTCCAGCACAAGCGTCCCCAACGGAACCCGCACCACCAGGTCCCCACCCGCCCGGCCCGACATGTTTTTGCCCTGGCCATGCGCGCCGCGGCTGGCTTTGAGGCTTGGGCGCAGCTTGAGGTCGATCAGTGTGGCCAGGTCGCTCGACGCCTCGAGCCAGACGCTGCCGCCCTGCCCGCCGTCGCCCCCATCGGGTCCCCCGCGCGGCACGAACTTCTCGCGCCGAAACGAGACGCACCCGTCCCCGCCCGCGCCGGCTTGGACATGGATCTTGGAGTAATCAACAAAAGATTGGCTCATGGGACACCGTAAAAGTTATATTATGGCGTTTTTCGCGCGCGTCGCGAGGCCTCCATCGACGCGCCGATATTCACGCTCAACGACGATTTTAACATACATCGCCGTTCATCCTCTTTCGTAATTTGGCCCCTCGACGGTGAAACGTGAATCGGATCGCAAACCAAACCCGACCCACGCGCGTCATGTGAATTGCCATGCCCGATCCCCTGCACCTAAAACAACTGTGTGAGGCGCTGAAGGACCCCCTGGGCCGCAAGGAGTGGCTGACGTTCAAGCTCAATGCGCCCTGGATCGATCTGTCGACGGCCGATTTCACCGACGTCGATCTGCGCGACTTCGACCTGAGCGACTGCAACCTCTCGACCACGATCCTGCTGGGCGCCAACCTGTCGGGGGTCGATCTGTCGGACGCGACGCTCAACTTCGCCGACATGCGCCGCTGCTCCCTGCGCAACGCCGTCCTCGACCGCGCCGACCTGCGCTCGGCGAACCTGCACGAGGCCGAAGTCATCGATGCCTGCCTCGAGGGCTCCAACTTGAAGGGCTGCAAGCTGTCGGGGGCCAACATGATCGGGGCGGACCTGTCGGGCGCGGACCTGACCGGGGCCGACCTGCGCGGGGCGTCGCTCAAGTATGCCCGGCTGACGGGAGCGATCCTGGACGACGCCAATGTTGCCGACGCCGACCTCACCGGTGCCGTGCTCGACGACGACGCCCCCTCGCGCCTGAAGCACTTCGACGCCGCGGTCATCGACGACCGCAAGTATCGCGAGATGCGCTGCCGGCTGAGCGCGCCGGCCCCCCCGGTCATCCGCGCAGGACCGCCCGAGGAGCGCGAGGGACCTCCCGCCGCCGGCACCGCCGCGATGCTCGAGGGGGACGAAACCATCGCCGCCCCGGCCCCCGAGGCGGAAGTCGATGACTCGGGCGGCCCGGCCTTCATCCCCTTGCGCACGGTCGAGCCGGACCTCTCCTCGACACGCGGTTGCTGCGCGCTGCTGGGTCTGGGGGTCGGCGCCACCAAGGGGCAAGTCGTCAAGGCCTTCCGGCGCAAGGCCAAGGTCTTTCACCCCGACCGCGTCGGCCACCTCGGCCCCCGGCTCCAGCAACTGGCCGCCGACGAGTTCATGCGCCTGCACCGGGCCTATGAATTCCTGACCCGCAAAACCACCCGCCCCCTGCGCCGCATCATCTGGCCCGAGGCCATGGCCCGCGACCTCTCGCCCCACGAATACAGCGTGAGCGACTACGAGGAACTGATCGCCCTGAACCCCGAGAACAGCGACGTGCTCTACAACCTGGCCTGGAAGTACTTCGAAGCCGGCCGCCACGAAGAATCCCGCCGCCGCTTCGAACAAGTCCTCGAACGCGCACCCGAGGACGAGGATACGAAGTACAATCTGATTATCGTGAAGCTCTCTATTGAACTGGCGTTGCCGGGTTGTACCGGAACCTGATTAAGAATGGGGATTGACAAGAGAGATTTTGACCCTTTGCGTCGAGTCAAGGTCAAACCCGAACCCCTATTGCGGCGACGTCAAACCTCAACACTACCGAACAGCGCGGAATGAGGAATATTTGATCAGTTCTTTGCTGACAAAAACGGGTCAGAATCACCCGATTTTGACATGAGGTCTCAAGTATGGGCCACGTAATCCCGTTCAACGCTTGATCACAGGCATTCTTGCATGGGAGAGTTCAGTATGGAGAACAAGAACAAGCATCTCGAGTTTATCCAAATGGCCATCACGAGGATGGCAGCCAACTCATTCTTGATCAAGGGTTGGAGCGTCACGCTCGTGGCGGCTCTATTTGCGCTGGCCGCGGTTCAGGACTCTCATCGGTTTGTTTGGCTGGCACTTATTCCGTCGCTTATGTTTTAGGGATTGGACGGGTACTTCCTGAAACAAGAACGGCTCTTTCGATGCCTGTATGATAGTGTAAGGGGAAAAGCAGACGACCAAGTCGATTTTTCATTGAATACCGCCACCCATCAAGGCGAAGTCGCCTCTTGGTTAATGGTTGGTTTGTCGAGAACACTCATAGCATTTCATGGATGTCTGATTGCCTCAATTGTTATCGTTTATTATTTTATCAAGACTGGATAGACGGAATGGCCAAAAGGGTCTTTTTCAGCTTTCATTATCAAGACGTGATGGACTTTAGGGCCAAGGTTGTCAGAAACCATTGGGTAACAAAGCCGGATAGGGAGGCGGCCGGATTCTTCGATGCATCAGTTTGGGAATCAGCCAAGAAGAGCGGCGAGTTATCCGTCAAGAGATTAATCAACAGCGCGATACGGAATACGTCAGCGACTGTTGTTTTGATAGGTGCGCACACATATTCTCGGCGGTGGGTAAGGTGCGAAGTTATGAAAAGCATCGAAAAGTGGAATATTTTGGTAGGGATTCATATAAATTCAATTCCAGATAAGTACAAATCGGTTAAGCCATTGGGCCAAAATCCACTTGAATATCTTGCGATTTCTATCGAGCGAGACGGAAGTCGCATTAGACTCGTTGAGTGCGATCGTAATCGATGGTGGTGTTTTAGAGACTCGAATTCCCCATGTCGATGTAATTATCGATTGCCTACGAGGATGTGGGGGAAGTGTACAAAACTGTCGGAAATATTTCCCGTCTATGACTGGATAGCACATGGTGGTTACAGCCAATTTGCCGAATGGGTGGGAAATGATGGGTAGTGCCGGAGGTTTACGATGTCTTTATTAACTGAGGGAAGATTGATGGTCATATCAGAAGCCGAATCGATGCGTAGGCATCGAGACAAGATCAAGTCTTCACCAGCCCTATCCTCTATAACAATATTTTTGTCGCATAGCCAGGCAGACAAGGATTTGGTAAACGGCTTGATCCTGTTACTAGCCGAGTCAGGAATCTCAGTGTACGTCGATTGGAGTGATGCTTCCATGCCAAGAGAGACAAGCAGAGCAACAGCCGATAAGATAAAACGAAGAATAAGAGAGCTGGATAGTCATGGGAGATTGAGAATCTATGCACCAAATGAATGGTCAGGTGTTGTGGCGGAATCTTTCTTGCGTAGTCGTATACTCAGCAAAAGGGTGTATATGTAATGTAGGTTTATTACGAACTAGAGAATGTTATTCAGTTTCACGGGATTCGGAATTAAGCCCTCCGTAATCTCACCGATGTTCTGTGGCCATCTTCATGCGATGCTCGATCACCGGATCTCCGCAGCCGGTCCACTTTACCCGGCGGTTGCCACCCAGGACAATCGATGAAACGAAGTCTCCGACAAGCCGAATATTCGGGATAAACATCTGTTCCGTAAAGTATCGGTCCTCCTTAAAATCAACGCCTGTCAGGTCGGCGATGGTTTCTCCGGAGCTTTCGGCCAGGCCGTGGGCGAGGAGGACCCAAGGGCCGGCGCCGCGTAGTCCGACGATCGTCGGCGGGGCGGAGAAGCGGGTGGCCAGGTGTTTTTGCGCCAGCAGGATGTCTTGGATGCGCAGGGCCGGTTCGGTCAGGTTGTAGCTGGGGAAGAAGTTGATCGCGTCGCGCCGCGCGAGGTGCTCGTCATCGTGGGCCAATTCGCCGATCCCGAAACAATCGATCGAGAGGACCGGGCGGCCGGCCTGGAGGTAGGTGGAGAGGGCCTTGCCGGCGGCCCCGCCCCCGCCCCCGCCCGCGACGCCGGCGTTGCCTTTGGGGTGGATCAGCAGGACGGGGGCGGGCGTCTGGTCGGAGTCGGAGCCGGTCGGCTCGGGGAGCCACAGGAGGGCCGGGACGCGCTGGCCCGTTCGCGCATTGCGCAGATAGTATTTCTCGCTCGCGCCCGAATCGGTCGGGGCGGCGGCGGCGGGTTCCACTTCAATCTCGTCCTCGTGCGGTTCCGCGACGCCCAACGTCGTCCGATACGCGCGGCCATAAACGTTTACGAAATCCGCGCGGTCGCGCTTGAGGTGTTCGATCACCCGCCGCTCACGGGCGCGGCGCTCGGCGGCGAAGAATTCCTGCATCGACCCGACGTTGGCCGGGACGCCGCGCCGCGCGAAGACGGATAGGTCTTTCTTGGAGTCGACCTTGAAGTCCCGCTCCAGGAAATCGACCGCCGGCCGGTCGGGATAGAACCACTTCCCGAACCAGGCGTAAACGGCCTCCCGCGACGCCTTGTTGTAATTATGCCCGGCGTCTTCCTGTTGATGGGCGATCTTGTCCCCGGCGCCGTGGAGTTCATAAACGGCCCGGATCGCGGGGTATTCGATCTGGGGCGTGGTCTTCGTCCAGTCGCCGCTCGCGCTGATCATCAGCAGGGGCCGGGGGGCCATCAACGCGCCGATTTCCATGCTGTCGGAATCCACGCGCAGGCCCGGCAGGTTCTCGCAGCGGCAGCCGCCCTGCATCGAGTGCGAGATCATGTTGACCGGCGCGGCGACCTTGACGCGGTCGTCCACCGCGTAGAGCAGAAACGTCTGCGTCCCTCCGCCCGATGCGCCCGTGCAACCGATCGCGTCGCGATCGACGTCAGGCAGCGACTGGAGGAAATCGATCGCGCGGATGCCGTTATAGAGTTGCATCGCCCCGGGCAAAATGCCCCACAGCGCTTCGCGCGGGCCGTTGAAGCGGTGCTCTCTCAAAATCCGCTCGTTATCGGCATAGGCGACCATATCGTAGGTGAAGCAGACATAACCCTGGCGCGCGAAGTTGATCGCCCGGCCGGGGACCGAGGCGACTTCGCTGTTCTCTAATCGCCCATGTTTCCAATGACCGTGGGGACAGAGGACGGCGGGGAATTTCAGCGTCGGATCATCGAGGACCGGTCGATACAGGTTTCCCGTCACGTAATAGCCCGGATAGGTCTCGAGCAGGACCTTCTCGACCGAATAGTTCGGGTGCTCCTTGCGCTCGAAGATGAGGGCATTGAGCGGCCCCTTCTCGGGCATCGGCCACAATCCTGCCGCGATCAGGATGCGCCGACGCAACTCCTCGCGCCGGATTTCCCATTCGTCGAGCGTCTCGGGGGCCTCGAAGACCTGGAGCGTGTGGATCGAGTTGAGGTTCTCGGTCCGCATGTCAGCTGTCTCGGGTGTTTTGGCACGTGCCTCAGATACCTCATCCGTCCCTTTCGGCGTCAAGGCGCAACCCGCGCAAGCGAGCGCGATCAGGATCGTGCCGCCAAGTTGAAAAAGCACCGAATGCGTAGGCTTCATCTTCATGGGGTATTCTTGTGTGAAATCATCAATGCGGAATCATCAAAGTCGAATATTGTCAATCAGCCGCGCTTTTCCCAGATAAACCGCCACGGCGATCAGAGTGTTGCCCGGTTCGGCCCGGGCGAGCGGGGCCAGCGTCTTGAGCGAACGGGCCTCCAGGTAGTCGATGCGCGGCAGGCCCGCGGAGGCGATACGCCGGCGCGCCAGACCGAGTAGCGTCTCGATGTCGCGCTCGCCGGACGCGAACGCCTCGGCCGCCGCGCGGAGTCCCTTGTGGATTTGAGGGGCGGCGGCGCGTTGCTCGGGCGTCAGGTATTGATTGCGCGAGCTGATGGCCAGTCCGTCGGGCTCGCGCACGGTCTCGACCCCGACAATCTCGGTTGGGACATTCAGGTCCTCGACCATGCGCCGGATGGCGAGCAGTTGCTGGGCGTCTTTCCAGCCGAACACCGCGACGGTCGGTTGCGCCAGCATCAGCAGCTTGAGCACCACGGTCGTCACTCCGCGGAAATGCCCCGGCCGCGAGTGCCCGCAGAGCGGTTCGGTCAGCTCCTCGACGCTCACGTATGTCTGGTAGCCCGGCGGGTAGATCGCATCGGGGGCCGGGGCGAAAACCACGTCCACCCCCTGCGCCTCGCAGCCCTCCAGGTCGGACTGGAGCGAGCGAGGGTAGCGCTCATAATCCTCGCCCGGGCCGAATTGGGTGGGATTGACGAAGATACTCACGCAAACCCGCTCGGCCCTCGCCCGCGCCGCCGGGATCAGCCCCTCATAATGCCCCCCGTGCAACGCCCCCATCGTCGGCGCCAGGGCGTTCGTCACCCCTTCGCTGCGCCACTGGAGGGTCAGGCGTTGATACTCGGCCGGGTCGGTGAGGAGCCGCGGGAGGGTGGGTGAGGGGGAAGGGTTCAGGGTTCAGGGTCCGGGGTCCGGGGTTCAGGGTATGAACGATTGTTCGCCCATGCGTTTGATTTCAGATACCATGGAGACTCAGGATCTCGTACTTACGCTAACATGTCCGGCTGGTTTCCGAAATTCAATTACGGCTCGTTTAGCGCACGGGGGGTGCAACTCGCGGAACCGCGAGATGAACCCCGATCCGTCGGTTCGACTTGGAGTTTCTTGACACTTCATCCCGTGTATGTGACAGACTCTATCAAGTTGACACGGGAGTTTCCTTGTCAAGATTCTCAGCTCATGATTGGGATTTGACGCGACCATGACGCCAACGACCGACACGATTTCACCATCCGCCGAAAACGCGGCGGACCCCTATTTCCAAAAGCTCTTCGCCGAGCGGATCGGGGGGGCCGGGTACGGCAAGAGCACGGCGATCTATAAGTTCGAGAAGATCAAGCGGGCCAAACGGGCGGCGCTCGAAGCCAACCCCGGCGGCCAATTGCTCGATTTCGGCATCGGCGAGAACGACGAGCCGGCCCCCGCTAGCGTCCGCCGGGCGATGGAGCGCGAGATCAACGAGCCGGCCAATCGCGGCTATGCCGACAACGGCATCCCCGAGTATAAAGAGGCGGCGGCCCGAACCATGCGGCGCGAATACGGCGTCGCGCTGGACCCGGCGACCGAGGTCAACCACTGCATCGGCTCCAAACCGGCGCTGGCGCTGATACCGGGGATGTTCATCAACCCCGGCGACGTCTGCATCATGACCGTCCCCGGTTATCCGGTGGCCGGGACGTGGGCGCGATATTTCGGCGGCGAGGTCCATCAGGCCCCGCTCGAGGCCGCGAACGATTTCCTGGTCGATTTGGACGCGATCCCCGCCGACGCGCGCCGCCGCGCCAAGCTGCTGGTCCTCAACTACCCCAACAGCCCGACCGGCGCGCTGGCCACCGAGGATTTTTATCGGCGCGTGATCGATTTCGCTCACGAAAACGATCTGGTGGTGGTCAATGACGCCGCCCACCTGGTCCTCACGTACGGTCGCAAGCCGCTCAGCTTCCTGGCGGTCGAGGGCGCGCGCGAGGTGGGCCTCGAGACGCACACGATGAGCAAGGGGTTCGACATGATCGGCTGGCGGCTGGGGTTCCTCGCGGGGCATGCGCGCCTGGTTTCGGCCTTCGCCGATATGAAGGACAACACCGATTCGGGCCAGTTCATCGCGATCCAGAAGGCCGCGACGGTCGCGCTCGACGACCCCACGATTCCCGCCGCGACCCGCGCCAAGTACGAGCGGCGGCTGCGCAAGCTGGTCGCGACGCTGAACGAGGTCGGCCTACGCGCCCAGATGCCCGGCGGCACCTACTTCCTGATGGTAAAATCCCCCCGCGCCGTCAAAGGCGGCCCCACGTTCGAAAACGCCGAAGCCGCCGGCCAATGGCTGATCCGCGATAAACTCATCTGCACCGTCCCCTACGCCGAAGGCGAAATGCTCCGCTTCTCGGCGACCTACGTCGCGTCGACCGAAGCGGATGAGGATGCGTTGATGGGTGAGCTTAAGGGGCGGTTGGGTGGGGTGGAGTTTGAATTTTAGATCCCTCTGTCCGTCCACGCCTAGACCATCCGTTCGGAAATGTATGAAAAAAGACACGGAAGGAAATCGGTCAAGAAGCCGAGGTTGGGTAGATTCTCAGGATATATATGTGAAGCGTTATTCAGATACGGAATCTGATCTTGTACCTTAACGTCGCGTAGATAAGTCTAGAGCCTGTTAACACAAACGGAGCATGTCGACGGCAAGGGCGAAACAGATAAAACCGACAAACATAACATCCAACTTCTCAAAACGGGAAAAGATCCGACGAAAGCCTTTCAAACGACGGAAAGGCCGTTCCACTTCATTGCATTTTTTATACATTTCACGCTCATATTCCCAAGGATACATCCGGTTGCGCTTTGGAGGAACGATTGGTTCCATCCCCAAATCCACGACCATTTGGCGCATGACATTACCTTCGTAGGCGCGATCCATGAGCATATAGCGGATCT
>CAUZJO010000121.1:0-14020 GCA_963580245.1 Candidatus Sumerlaeia bacterium
CCCCCCCCCGACCGCATCTTGTGGTGCGAAAAGCTCAACATGCTGGCCAGCCTGATGCCCAGCAGCGTTTTCCTGACCGAGGTCGATATCGAAGAAAATGTCACGATGATCGAGACCGAGCAGTCCAAGCAGGCCCGCGCGAAGTGGGAAACCGACAAAGCCAAGGACCGCGACAAACAGCCCGAAGTCGTCAAGCGCCCGCTGATCCGCTACGTGATGCGCATCACGGGCCTTGCCCTGGGGCCGACCAGCGTTGACCAATTCGATAACGCCATGAAGGTCCACCAGGCGATGATCGATTACAAGACGGTCAACGCCCGCGGCCAAGGGATACTCTTTATGGATGCCTTCAATCCCAACATCGAATTTGAATCCATGGAGTCCACGGTCCATCAGGGACGCCCGGTCAATAAGTTCGTTTTCAAGTTGACCACGCGTCCCATTGGCGGGCAACCGAATCCGTTGGGGCAGGCCAAGAATAGTAACCTCGTTGCGCTGGCCAAGTAAAATGAGCGGGTCAGGCAGCGCCCGCCAATGCACAAAGGGAAGGGAACGGTCCCGATAAACATGAGTGACAAATAGAAAACCCTGCTCCTGCTGACCGCCTTCGTCGGTTGCGTTGGCCTGATCCTGGTCGTCTACTTCCACTTCATGGTGGGGCGCGGGATCATCAATCGCTATGAACGCCAGATCGAGGACGCCAAAGAAGAGAAGGTGGACCTGGAGAAGGAATTGGCGCAGATCAAGGATCTGCTCAGCCCAAAAGGGGAGATCGAGAAGCAGGCCGAGATGATTCGCAAAGTCACCCGCCGCCTGCCGTCCAGCTCCGACGCGCCGGGATTCCTCAATACACTAATGCTGAGCCTGCGCACCACGGGGATTATCCAGGAAGAAGTCAAGCCGGAGACGACGTCGGATGAGTCGCGCCTCTATACCGAGATTCCCTATAAAGTGAAGGCGCTCGGCCATTATCACGCGTTTGGGCAGTTTTTGACGCTGATCGAACAAAACCCCGAGCGCTTCATGCGAGTGAAGAACATGACGATTTCCAACTCCGAGCTGCGCCCTTCGATTCATCCGTTCGATATTGAAATAGAAACCTTTATATTCAACAACTAGAGGACTGATTGTGTTGGATACAACTGGCTCCGATTTTAGGAGATCAACGATGTGGGACTGTGAGAAAAGTTTGAACAAGGAAGGCCGGTGGGACGCCGTGACCTCCGCGAGTTTTCGCGCCGTTCTGGCGTTGGCGCTGATCGGCGGATGGGCGAACGTGGCCGGGGCCGATTCGATGTGGAACTGGATGGCCCAAATGGTTTCCCCCAACGTGGTGGTCGAAGCACCAACAGAGACGGCCGATTCGGTTCCAGTCGCCCTGCCCGGGGTTCCCGATGAGCAAAGCGGGGAGTGGAGCAATGAGCAGGGCGTGGCATTGGCCAGCATGGGATCCGATCATCCTTTCCAAGCGATCACGGGCCTGGCCACCGAGGGCGGCTCCAGTTTCGATCTGGGTCTGGAGAGCGACGAGAATCAGGCCCAGTTCGCCACCGATTTGTTCAAGAAGACCGAAGTGCGGCGCATGCTCGGTGATGAACCGCGCTTCATTTACGATCCCAGCGACCGCCCCGATCCGATGCTCCTGCCCTGGGTGCGCAACGCGGCGATCTATAAAGAACTATCCGAAGAGGCCAAGCTGCTCACCGAAAACGAGCAGTTCGAACAGGCCATTGCGCTCTATCAACGCATTCAGCAACTCGGCGAGCCCGAGTATATCTTCGAGGCCAATCAGAAGCTGACCGAGATTGCCATGATGCAACAGGGCTTGGCCGATGGTGCGTTCCTGGCCGCCCAGCCCGAGGTGGTCAATATCGAACTGCCCCCTTGGGTGAACGACAACACCAACGGAGTGATCCTCTCCGAGGATTATGATTTGTGTCTGGTTGGCGAGTACGTGCTACGCGAAGGCGACACGCTGCCCAACCACCCCGACGTTGTCGTCGCCGCGATCAACGATCGCCGAGTGACGTATCAGGTTCAGCACGAGAGTGTTGAAGTCGAACTTGTGGAGGAAGAATAGGCGGATGGACCAAGGGCCCCGGCCCTTGCGATATCTGTCCGACCATCACCGGAAGGAGTCCTGAAGATGTTACGGTTCGCCTGGAAATACTGGCCGTTCACCTTGGGTTTGGCCATCTTGATCAGCTCGTTGCGCGCCGGGGAGGCCGACCCATTGGACGCCTACCTCGAACACGTCGGCAATGCCACGGAGGAGGAGTTGCTGGTTGCCGCCGCGGATGAGCTCGAAGGCGATCCGGCGCGGGAACTCGAGGTGGAGCAAGTCGACCTGCCCGGCGAGGACGATGAATGGATTAAGGTCGAGCTTGACGTGGCAAAGAATGACCTTCGGACCATGGAGGCCCTCGAAAAGCTGAAAGTGGTCATCGAATCGCTCGAGTTCGCCAACGCCGACCTGCGCAACGTGATTCGCATCATCGGCGAGCGGCTCGACATCAACTTCATCTTCGATACCGACGAGATTACCGGCACGGTCAGTCTGCGCCTGCGCAACGTCCGCCTGCGCGACGCGCTCGATTCGATCCTGACCACGCGCAAGTTGGCGATCGTCAGCGCCCCCAGCGGCATCTTTCGCATCGTTCCGCAAGAACAGATCGGCCGCCAACTGATCGAGACCCGCACCGAAGTGATCCAACTGAACTGGATTTCGGCCGAGGACGTCGTCGAGACGATGGAGCCGTTCCTGACCGATAACGGCGCGATGCGCCACAACGAGGAGAGCAACTCGATCATCATCATCGACGTGCCGCCGCAAATCGTGGTGATTCGCGACCTGATCGGGCAGATCGATCAACCCGAACGTCAGGTCATGCTCGAGGCGCGGCTCGTGGATATCAACGTCGGCGCGCTCAAGGACCTGGGGACCGAATGGAACGTCTCCAAGCTCAACGAGAACCTGCCTCAGCGCACTACAATCGCAAATGAAGAGGGGGATCGGTTAATCCAGTTTATCGATCCCAGCACCGGCCTGCCCGGCTCCTATACCCTACCGGACATATTTCAACGAGGGGTCACCGAGATTCTGGACCCGCGGACCGGATCGGTCATCTCCAGCGCAAACAGTTTGACCGATACTCTTGACGGGTCGATCCCGTGGCCGGGATCAGCGACCCATTGGCGCTGACCCGGGTATTGCTCGAAGGGCTGGGCTTCGCCGGCGGCAAGGGCACCTTCCAGTTTGGCGACACGATCGGCATCCTTGGAAACGATTTCAACGTCCACGCCGCCTTTAACGCCCTGGAGACGCGTAACGTGGTCGAGGTGCTGGCCAACCCTCGCGTCACCACCCTGAACAACGTCCCCGCGCAGATCGCGATCATCGAGCGCATTCCATACCTGGAGGCGGCGCAGGGCCCGACCCAGGGAGTCACGATCGCCGAGGTCGAGTTTGAACCGGTTGGCGTTGATATTACCGTCAAGCCCATCATCACGCCCAACGGGTTCGTGCGGCTCGAGATCGAGCTGCTGCAAAGGATCTTCCGCCAACGCGTCCCAGTCAGCATCGGCAGCAGCGGCACCACCGCCCTGGACCCGCCGCAGGTTGACGAACGGTTGGCCAACACCAACGTCATCGTGCGTAGCGACTATACGGTCTGCCTGGGCGGTTTCCGCGGCGTCCAGCGGCGCGAACGCATCGACGGCGTGCCGTGGCTCAACCGCATCCCGCTGCTCGGCTGGCTGTTCAAGAATAAAGCGTACGACCAGACGCGCACCAAGTTGGTCTTGATGATGACGCCGCACATCATCGAAGAGGAAATCGCCCTGCTCGATCGCGAGAAGGTCCTCTACGAAAAGATCGATACCGACTGGCATCTGCCCGATTACTACTACTACGACGTCAAGGACGATTACGACAAGTAAACCCAAAGCCCAGAGCGCACCCCCACCCCTCAACAGAAAAGGCCTCCGCAACGGCGGGGGCCGGGCGTCCAATCTTCGATCTGGTCACACCAGCTCCTCAAGGGGCGCGCCGGTTTTGTCGTCGATCGAGTTGGCGAGTTTGATCGGGCGGCCGATGGGGGTCATGTAGGTCTTTTCCCAATCGATGCCCATGGCCTTGTAGATCGTGGCGAACAGGTCGCCCATGGTGACCATACGCTCGGCGACGTAGGCGCCGCGCTCGTCGCTGGCCCCGATGACCTGGCCGCCGCGCAGGCCGCCGCCGCCGATCACCATCGACCAGCAGTGGGGCCAGTGGTCGCGGCCGTTGTCGGGGTTGATGTGGGGGGTGCGGCCGAACTCGCCCATCGCGATGACGACCGTCGACTCGAGCAGGCCGCGCTCCTGCAGGTCCTCGAGCAGGGTGGAGAGGGCCTGATCGAGCGGCGGCGCCAGCTTGTCGCGGTGTTCGGAATCGTTCTGGGCGTGCGAATCCCAGGGGTTGACGCCGCGATAGCCCGCCGCCGTCACGAAGCGGCTGCCCGCCTCGACCAGCCGCCGCGCCAACAGCGCGCTCTGCCCGATCCCGTGCTTGCCATAGCGCTCGCGGGTCTTCTCGGTTTCTTGCGAGAGGTCGAAGGCATCTTTGACCGCGTCCGAGAGGATCATCTCGAGTGCCTTGGCGGTAAAGATATCCATCTTGCCGAACTCGGCGATCTCGCGTTTTTGGCGATACGCCTTTTCGATCAGGTCGCGGAAGGCCCGGCGCTGCTCGACGCGCTCGACCGAGACCGACTTGGGCAGGCTCAGGTCGGGCAGTTGGAAGTCCTCGGCGCTGGGATCGGGCGCGATGAACGGTTCATACTCGGCGCCGATGAACTGCGCGCCGAAGTGGTCCTGATAAAGCTTGAGGTCGATCTGCGGGGCAATGACGTAGGGCGGAATCCCCGCTCGCTCGCCCAGCTCCCTGGACAGGATCGAGCCCAGGGCGGGGAACTGCATCGCCGGGTTCTGGCGGTGGCCGGTCATCGCGTAGTGGATCGCTTCGGGGTGGTCGATCTCCTCGGTGTGCATCGAGCGGATGACCGCGAGCTTGTCCATGTGTTTGGCGACGCGCGGAAGCAGCTCGGAGATCCGAATCCCGTCGACGTTGGTCGAGATCGGCCGGAAGTTGCTGTTGGCCTTGGGGTCCCACAAGTCGACGTGACTCGGCCCGCCCTGTAGCCATAACAGGATGCAGGACTGCGCCTTGGCCCGGTCGGTCGCGTCGCCGATCCCCGCCGCCGCAAGCGCGCGCTGAACCGCCAGGAACTGGCCCATCCCGATCCCAAACAGACTCAACGAACCCACGCGCAGGAAATCGCGGCGCTTCAGTTCGGGGGTGTTGCAGTTCCGACAGGTCGATTCGGTCATGGTGTCAGGTTCGTTCATCTCAGTTATTGTGCGCGAATTCCCTCGAGGTCATCATCGCCCAAACCATGTCTTCGAGTGCTTCTTTTCGGTCAGCCCTCTCCGCGATCATCGCTTCCAGCACCCCCGTCTCGTCCGGACCGGGCAGGCGGGCGTAGGCGACCATATAGAATGCATTGATGATCTCACGATCAGAAGTCTCGCCTTCAAGCAATCGATCCAGGCGGCCCCCGTCGCGCCCGAGTTTCTCATTATACGTCGACCCGGCCAGCATGTGCAACGCCTGGTCCAGGTTGGCCTCGTTTTTTCGCTCGGGGACGACCATCCGATCGGATTGCCCGTAGACCTCGAGGAAGCGCAGGGGATGGAGATCGGGTGCCACCAGATTGACCGCCCGCCGCTGATTATGCGCGCCGCCGAACTCGCCGTAGACGTCGGTGACCTGGCAAATTGCGTCGAACAACACCTCGGCGTCCAGCGGCCGTGGCCGGTGCCACGAGTAGTTCATTTCGTCCTCCCGGTTCGTGTCGTTCGGGAGTCCGGATAGTTGATAGGTCTTGGATTGCACGATCAAGCGCATGAGATGCTTGAGGTCGTAACCGCTGGTCTTGAACTCTTCGGCCAGCAAGGCCATCAGTTCGGGGTGCGAAGGCGGATTGGTTGACCGGAAGTCATCGACCGGCTCGACCAGCCCGCGGCCGAAAAAGATACTCCAGATGCGATTGACCAGGGCCTCGGCGAAGTAGGGGTGTTCGGTGACCCAGCGGGCGAAATGACCCCGCAGATCGACGCGCTCCGCCGCGCTCAGTGCCCGGCCGTTGGGAAACGTCGGGAGCACGACCTGCTTGGTGCGCGGGTGGATCACCTGTTGGCCCGCACCGACCTCCCCATGGCCGGCCGGGTCGTCGATGATCACCATATCGATCCCCAGATGACCCAGGCGGGTCAGGTCGCCGTAGAACGCGCTCAACCCCCAGAACTGGTCCTGGCTCCAAGCCTCGTAGGGGTGGTTGTGACACTGCGCGCAATCCAGCCGTCGGCCCAGGAACACGCGCACCTGCTCGGCCATCTCGTTGGGCGGTTTGGGCAGCTCGCCCCCGATGTGGTAGTAATGCCGGCTGGGACCGTCGAAACCCTGAGCGGCGATCCGCTCCATCGCGATCTGGTCGTACGGCTTGTTCTCGGCGACCGAGTTGCGGATCCATTGCCAGTACATCGCGGCATACTTGGAGCCGCTCTGGCCGTAATTGCTGACGCGGAACAAGTCGGCAAAGCGGTAGGTCCAATAATCGACGTACTCGGGCGAGGCGAGCAGGACTCCGATCAGTTTATTGCGCTTGTCGGGGTCGGGATCGTCGAGGAACTCGCGAACGCGGTGGCCCGGCGGCAGCGTCCCGGTCACGTCCAGACACACCCGGCGCACAAACTCTGCGTCGGTGCACAGCTGCGATGGGACAATGTTGAATTTACGTAGTTTACCGAAGACGTGCTCGTCAATGACGTTATAGCCTTCGACCTCGGGATAGTTGGCGAGGGTTTGGGCGATCACGCCGATGCGGGCACTGGCCGCGTGGCCCGCCGCGCGCACCATGATCGCGGTCTCGCCCGGCTTGACCGGCTCGACAACCCCATCGGCGTTGACGCGGGCCACCTCTTTGTTGTTCGACTTGTAAGTGACCTGGTCGGTCATGTCCTCGCGGCGGCCGTTGGAGAGCCGCGCGGTCACGAGCAACTGCTGCCTGCCGTCGGGGCCTAACACCGACTCGCGCGGCAGAATCTCAATCCCATCGATCACAACCGGCTCTTCGCCGCTCTCTGCTCCGTAAGGCGCGCCACTAGCAACCCACTCCAGGATCGTTTGATAATCGGACGAGCCGGTCTCGAAGCGGCGTCCGCCGCCGTGGGCCGCCTCTCCGGTCGCCTTGAGCAGGATCAGGCTTTGCTCGGCCTGCTCCGGATCGATGCGCGGCGTTTTCGGGCCCGATGCCTCGTCGCTCAGGACCTGAAACTCTCCCCCCTCAACGATCCATTTGTGGTCCTCCCTGGGATGGACGGCGTTGAGTGACAGTTTGAAGCCGTTCTTGCCTTTGACTCCCCCGTGGCAATCGGCCGCGTTGCATCCCCGCTTGGTGAGAATCCCACCGATGACGCGAGCGAAGCTGAACGGCGGTTGCTCGTCGGATCCCTCGATCGTGACTCGAGCCTTCGCCGTGACCTTGCCCACTTCGGCCGTCAGTTCCAGCTCCCCGTCCGCCCGCGCGGTGAGCCTGCCGGCCGCATCGATCGACGCCTTCTCCAAATCGGAGAGGATAAACCAGGTCTGATCGGTTACGTCGCGTTCCAGGCCGTCAGAGTAGGCTCCCAAGACCATAAATCGCTGCGCGGCGCCCGAGCCCCATAGAGCGGCGCCCTCCGGAAGGAACCGCAGCGAGATGAGTGTCGGCTCGCCGGATGGATCGTCCGCGAGGCCTCTCGCATCCATCAAACCGATCACGCAGAGCACCGCGAGGACGCCGATCCCGGCCGTCATTGAATGTCTTTTTTTCCGATTCGGTTCCATTGTGATTCAAGCCTTACGGATTGGAAATAGTTCCGGTCAATTCATCTCATCCTTGAACTGTCTTATCCCACCGCCTCAGAGCAACTCGGTTAACGGCCGGCCCGGCAGATTATTCAGCCCGTTGGCGATGTAGACCGGCCGGCCGAACGGCGTTTCGTAGGTCTTGGTGAAATCGATCCCGAAGGCCTTGTAGATCGTGGCGAAGACGTCGCCCATCGCGACGTGCCCGTCCACCGAGTAAGCGCCCTCCTCGTCGCTGGCGCCAATAACCTGGCCGCCGCGGATGCCGCCGCCGGCAAGCGCGAGTGACCAACAATCCGGCCAATGGTCCCGGCCCCCATTCGGATTGATCTTCGGCGTGCGGCCGAATTCACCCATCACCACCACCAGCGTGGTCTCGAGCAGGCCCCGTTGCTCCAGGTCTTCGATCAGTGTTGAAAGCGTGCGATCCAGCGTCGGGCCCAGCTTTTCGCGCAGCAGCTCGTCGTTGTCCGCGTGGGTGTCCCACTCGGCGTAGCCGTAGCCCGACGCCGTGACGAACCGTGCGCCCGATTCCACCAGCCGCCGCGCCAACAACACGCTCTGCCCCACCCGGTCGCGGCCGTAGGCGTCCCTCGTCTGCTCCGATTCCCGAGACAGATCGAAGGCCTTCTTCACCTCGGGCGAGGTGACCATCGTCAACGCCCGCTCCGAGAGAGCATTCATAACGCCAAGCTCGCCGCGTTGTTCCAGGTCGCGGCAATGACGGTCAACGACTTTTAAGAACGAGCGGCGGTGGTCGATCAGGTCGGAAGTCAGTCCCTTGGGCAGCTTGAGGTCGGGCACCTCGAAATCTTCGCCGCTGGGGTCCGGGAGGACCATGGGGTCGTAATCGGGCCCCAAGAACCCGGCGCTGAACCCGTCTTTGTAATCCGGGAAATAGGTTTCCCACGGCATCGGCGCGAGCAGGTACGGAGGCACCGCGTTGCGTGGCCCGCGTTCCTTGCAGATGACCGAGCCGAAGCTGGGAAACAGCTCGCCGATCGTCGGGCGATGACCGGTCAGCGCGTAATAGCCTCCCTGGGGGTGATTGTTCTCCTCGGACTTCATCGAGCGAATGATCGCGAGTTTGTCCATGTGGCGGGCGACGCCGGGCAACAGCTCGGAGACCTGAATCCCATCCACGTTGGTGGCGATGGGCTTGAACCGGCTATTAGGCTTGGGGTCGAATGTGTCCATGTGGCTCGGGCCGCCCTCGAGCCAGATCAGGATGCACGCCTCCGCTTTTTTCTGCGGCGACTCGAGGCCGTTCGCGGCCCAAGCGTCGGCGAGGTGGAGATACTGTTGAATGCTCATGCCCAGCAGGCTGAGCGAACCGACGCGTAGGAATCCGCGGCGCGTCACGCCTCCTCCTCCGTTGCATCTTGCGCACTTTGTCATCGTTCCCGCCATGTCATAGATTGTACGCGAACTCGCGCGAGCAAATCAAGGCCCAGGTAAGCGCCTCGATGCTCTCCCTGCGCGAGGGCTCCTGGGCGATAAGGGCCTGCAACTCGGCTCGCTCTCGGTCGGTGGGGTAGCGGCAGAGCGCCGTCAGGTAGAGCTCCTCGATGATTGCCTGATCGTCGCCGCCGCCCCCGAGCAACCGGTCCACGCGCCCGCCGGGTCTTGATATCCTATCGGTGTAAGCGGCACCGGACAACATGTGCAGGGCCTGGTTCACGGTTTCATCACCGTCGATCCTCGGGAATCCCAGCCGATTGGATCGGCCAAAGACATCGAGAAACATCGAGGGGGCCATGTCGGGAACGAGATGCACCGCGCGCGTGCCGGCCGGGGCCCGACCGCCCTTGATCACAAACTCTTCATCGACGCCCGTCACCCGCGTGATGGCGTCGAGCAACACCGCGGCCTCCAACCGCCGCGGGCGCCAGCGGGAGTAGTTGATCAGGTCAACCTGGTTGGATTCATTCGCCCGGGAGGACAGCTGATAGGTCGTGGACTGGACGATGGCGCGCATCAGGTGTTTCAAGTCAAAGTCGTGGTCCTTGAAATCCTCGGCCAGCGCATCGATCAATTCGGGATGCGTGGGCGGATTGCCGGGCCGGAAATCGTCCACGGGTTCAACGATGCCGCGACCGAAAAAATACCACCAGATGCGGTTGACCGCGGCTCGCGCGAAGGTGGGGTTTTCATCCGAGGTCATCCAACGGCCCACCGCCAAACGGGGCCGCGCCCACCCGCCGGCCGCGACGGCGCCCTCGCCGGGGAAAGCGGGTTGAACCAGCGCCTGGGTGCGCGGATGCTTCAGCGGCTTGCTCGGCTCCAACCCACTTTTCGGAGGCAGGTCAATGAGCATGGATTTGGATTCGTGTTCGCCGTCCGGTTCGGGGATGACCGTCAACCGGCTGAAGAATGCGGCCAGGCCCCAGAACTGGTCCTGGGTCCACGCATCACTCGGATGGTCGTGGCACTGCGCGCATTCCAATCTCAATCCCTGAAACAGCCGCATTTGCTCGACCATCAGCTCCTGGGGGATCCGCGGGACGCGGTGGTGATAGAAATGCAACGTGGCGTCGCCAACGCCCCCGGCCGCGATCAGCTCCCGCGCGATCTGATCATAAGGTTCATTCCGTGTGACGCGTTGGCGCACCCAATCCAAGTACTGATGAGTTGTAACGTGATGAGTTCGCGAGCTGTAATAAACCCTGAACAGGTCGGCGAAGCGATATGTCCAGAAATCATCGAACTGAGGCGAATTCAACAGCGTCTCGATCAGCTTGTCCCGCTTGTTCGGATTGGAATCGGCAAGGAATTCACGGACGCGGTCCGGCGGGGGTAGCGTGCCGGTCAGGTCCAGACACACTCGGCGCAAAAACTTGGCGTCACCGGTGAGTTGTGACGAAGCGATGCCGAACCTTCGCAGCTTCGCAAAGACGTATTCGTCGATGAAGTTGCGAGCCGGCGGCGGATCAGGGTAATCGCCGACCGGCGCCGAGACGACACCCACGGGGACGGTGACCGCATGGCCGGGCGCGCTGACGATGATCGATGTTTCACCGGCGCCGACGGCCTCGACGATGCCTTCAGGATTGAGCCGCGCCACGGTGGGGTCCTGAATCTCGAGATGCGCCCGACCGGTCAAATCCTCGCTCCAGCCATTGGAGAGGCGCGCCGTGACCAACAATCGGTGCGTGCCGACGCCTTCTTCAAGGATCATCCTCGGCGGCTCGACTTCGAGCGCGCGGATCGAGATCGCTTCCCGGCCCTCTTCATCGCCATGGGGAACCCCGGACCGGATCCATTCGAGCAGCGTCTGATAGTCAGGCGAACCAACCTCCAGCACGTGTCCTCCTCCGTGAGCAACGCTGGCCGTGGGCTTGAGCAGCAACAGGCTTTGCGCGGGGTTTTCCTTATTGACGCGCGGCTGGGGGTTCTCATCCGGTTCGTCCGTTAGGACCTTGAAAGTCCCTCCCTCGACGATCCACTTGTAGTCATCACGCGGAACACGCGTTTGTCGCGATAGCTTAAACCCCCCCTGCCCCTTGACACCGCCGTGACATTCCGAAGCGTTGCAACCACGACGAGTGAGGATTTCACCGATATCGTGCTGGAAACTGAACGGCCGTCTTTGGGAGGAACTTTCGATCCGCACGGTCGTCGGCACCGATATCTCGCCGATGCTGGCCGACAGTTGCGCCTCCCCGTCTTCCAACGGACGCAAGAGTCCCTCGGCGTCAATCGTGGCCAGGTTCGAATCGGAGAGCGCAAACGAACTCAGTGCCGTCACATCGCGTTCGAGACCGCTGGAGTATTGACCCGTGACAACAATTCGTTGTGACGCGTCCGCGCCCCATAAGCTCGGCGACTCGGGCAAGATACTTATCGAGATGAGTTTGGGTTGGTTGGATGGTTGACCGGTGGCATTCGCTCCCGGTGGAAAGATGAGAGGGACCGAAACAACAAGCGAGAGAGCACATCGCGTCAGCATCGGCGTGACTGAATGCATCATCGATCTCTTCATTGGGTTGCCTGTCATTCGTGAATCGCTTGTCAATTCACCAGCCGGAAGCTTCGCCACATTAGGAGTCACGGGCTTCCCAACACCGTAATGGGTATCTCTCGAACGGGCAAAACGGGGCCGAGCCTGCCATCCAATACGGACCGGCAGGTGACCCGAAATGTTTGTGGGTACTTGAACGAGGGGGCTTCCGCGTCGGCCACCAGCATGATCGTCGCGTCGCGTTTTTTAGGGATGAATCGCTCCTTCTCGCCTTCGTCCACGGGCGGGCCCTTGTCGCGTTCGACGTCGGTGCCGGGGAAGGCGTGGACGCCGGCGGGCAGGCCCTCGACGGCGATGGCGACCTCGCCGCGGTAGCCTTCCTCCTGGACGGTCGTCACCATCAGCTTGCGCGTTCCGCCGGGCTGGATATTGATCCGATCGGCGTTGACGCTCACCGAACCCACGTGCGGAACCTGATCACGGACGAGGATGCGATATTTGAACTCCGGTCCGCCCCAGCGCGAGGTCATATCACGCACGCGCAGCCAGTACTCGCCCTCTAATTCAAACGCGTAGATCGTTTTCGGTTCGATCGTTTTGGTATAAAACGTGAAGTTACGCACGATCCTGCTGTAGATGTTGGTCAAGAACTCATCGCCCGCGGCGTCCACGACACCCAGGCGGGGATTAAACAGCGGCGGCCCCTTGATCGGCGTTTGAATCTCGAACGCCAGCCTCTGCCCCGCTTTGACCCGGAACTTATAGACGTCGACGTCTCCCGGTTCGGAAATCACCCCCTCCAAGAACGACGGTATTGAGAACTCCATCGCCGTATCGTCCGTCTCATTGGGTTCGCTTTCGTTGAGAACGGGGACCTCGTTCGGCGCGGGCGTGGCACTTTCGGCGCCCGGGGCGTCCGCCGCCGGCGGAGTGGCCGCCGCGACCGCTTGAGATTCACCCGCCGCGGCCGCCGCGACCGGCTTGGGCTCCTCAACCGGTTCAACCGCCGGTCGCGCCTGCGCCGTGCGGGCCCAGAGTTCATCGATCCGCTCGGGCGAAATCGCGCGCTGAAAGCGTCCATGGGAGAGCGGTGTCGACCCGCCGGGCATCGAGGACGGCGCGATCCGAAGCAAGTAACCAAAGTTCGGCCCGCCCCCGCCCATGAACCCCGACACGCGCGCCAGGTAACGTCCGCCCCGCTCGAATCGGTAGGTCAATGCGGGATCCTTGGTGATCGTGTCCGAAGCGGGTTCGCCGTTGTACGCCAATTGCGTGATCTGCTGGTCGTTGAACCAACTCCCGGTCGCCTCGAACAGGGCGAGTTCGGCGTCAATCTGGGGACCGGGCAGCCGCGTGGTGATCCGAAAGTTCAGCTCCTGCCCCGCTTCAACCTCGAACGCATAATAATCCAATTCGCCGTCCCCGGCGATCCGCCCGCTGATGACGGCCGGGAACTCAACCGGCTGCGCCCCGCCGGGCAGGGCGTTGGCGTCGCCCTCTTCCGCGATGACCCGCTCGGGGAGAACCTGAAACGTGATCGGGCTGGAGAGTCCCTGGGGCGTCAGCAGCCGCAACGCGTGATCGCCGGGTCGCGCGTCGGGCGCGATGGCCATCCGCACGCCGATGGCCGAAGGTGGCTTTTCCCCCTCGCTCGGCTCTTCCGAAATGATCTGCGCCTCGATCCCGTGGGGGCCTTGCGATAACGCTTTACCCTCCGCTTCGGGCCCCGTGGTTTCGATCGTGAATAGCCGCGTCCCCCCTCCGAACCAGACGGCGTGAGCGCCGCCCAGCCCCTCACCATGAATCTCCGCCTCGATGACGCTCCCCCGCTGAGCCCCGATGGGAAACATATAGTCCACCTGTTGCGCCCTCGGGGTGCAGAGCACCGCCAGGCTAAAGATGACGAATAGTGAAAGGGCTTCTGAAAGGTTCTTCACGTGACGACAAACCCCTGGTGATCAACGATTCAAGACAGCTTCTCTAAAGTAGTCGATCCTGAAAAAGCCCTGCTCAAGCAGCCCAGCCGATCAGAGCTGAACTCGGGTGAACCAGAGGCATCCGTTTTCGACTCGTGATTTGCGCCAGACGCAGCAAAAGATAATGAAAAACCG
>CAUZJO010000122.1:0-13989 GCA_963580245.1 Candidatus Sumerlaeia bacterium
TTCCGGTCGGGTTAAGCTCGTTTAGCCTCGAGTAGATTCCATTGCGGCATGGGGTGATTGAGCGAGCTAATGCGAGCCTGAGCGAGAAACGATGTCAGATAGCATCGGCCAGGTTGATCATTTGCTTGTGTGGATAGCCCATCCATCCATTAGGGCGTGTTAGGCCCTCGTGGCGGAGGATTTGCCCCTCTTTGATGACGAAATTGACTCTCGCCCGTGCGGCAAACTTCGAAAGCGGACCAGCCCGGTTCTCGCGTCATGTGGCCGATTGAGGATCGGTCCCCCTACCGATTGTTCGGCCCGCCGACGAACCCGATCGTGTCGAAATACCAGATGTCTCCGGTGCTGATCGTGCCGTTGGTGGGGTCGTGGATGACGTTCATGGCGCCGTCGCCATCGCCGAGCCAGTAGATCAGTTCCGGGCCTCGAGGAAATTGGGCACGCCGATCGCGGCCAGGATGGCGATGATGTCCACGGCGATCAGCAGCTTAATCAGCGTAAGCCCCCTGATTTTTTTGATCGAGGTTTCGGCCCGGACGTGTATTATACGTGGGCGCATTCCATGCTGGCGGAGATGTGTGGGAGACTGACGGGGCCGTGGCGCGGGAATTGACTCGGAACCCTGAGATTAAATGAGTTAGGGCTAAGGATGAAACTGGGAATACCGACCGAAGTCCACGCCGGCGAGCGTCGGGTGGCGGCGACGCCCGACACCACGCGGCGGTTGATCAAGCGGGGCTTCGAGGTGCTGGTCGAGGCCGGCGCGGGCGACAAGGGCAATTTCCTGAATGATGAGTACGCCAAGTCGGGTGCCACGGTCGTGACCGAGACCGAACGGATCTGGGCCGAGGCCGATATCGTGCTCAAGGTCCGCGCCCCCGAGGACCACCCCCGGCTCGGCAAGCACGAGGCCGATTTGCTAGGGCGGGGCGATTTCCTGGTCAGTTTCATCTTTCCCGGCCAAAACAAGGACCTCCTGGAGCGGCTGGCCGCCCGCGAAGCGACGGTCCTGGCGATGGACTGCATCCCGCGGATCACCCGCGCCCAGAAGATGGACGCGCTCAGCTCGATGGCCAACGTCTCGGGTTACCGGGCGGTGATCGAGGCCTCGCACCAGTTCGGGCGCGTCTTTACCGGCCAGA
The DNA here is from genome assembly GCA_963580245.1 of Candidatus Sumerlaeia bacterium. GTDB lineage: Bacteria > Sumerlaeota > Sumerlaeia > MVZB01 > MVZB01 > CAUZJO01. The sequence continues at coordinate 1,143 of CAUZJO010000122.1, forward strand.
TCACTGCCGCGGGCAAGATCCCGCCGGCCAAGGTCCTGGTCATCGGCGCGGGCGTGGCGGGGCTGGCGGCGATCGGGACGGCCAACGGGCTGGGCGCGATCGTCCGCGCGTTCGACACCCGCCCCGCCGTGCGCGACGAGGTCCGCAGCATGGGGGCCGAGTTCATTGAGCTTCAGTTCGCCGAGGACGGCGCCGGTGAGGGCGGCTACGCCAAGGTCATGAGCCCCGAGTTCATCAAGGCCGAAATGGACCTGTTCGAGCAGCAGGCCAAAGAGGTGGACATCATCATCACCACGGCCCAGGTCCCCGGCAAAAAGGCCCCGACGCTCCTCACCGAGCACATCGTCAAATGCATGAAGGCCGGGTCGGTGATCGTTGACCTGGCCGCCGAGCAGGGGGGCAATTGCGAACTAACCGAGCCCAACGCGATCGTGATCAGGCATGGGGTGACGATGATTGGTTACACCGACCTCCCCAGCCGCCTGCCGACCCAGGCCAGCCAGCTCTACGGCACCAACATGTATCACCTGCTCGACGAGATGGGCGGCGGCGAGGATTTCAAGGTTGACATGGATAACGAGGTGGTGCGCGGGGCGTTGGTTCTGCACAAGGGTGAGCTGACCTGGCCGCCGCCCAAACCCAAGGCCCCGCCGACCCGCGCTCCGGCCCCTCCTCCTCCCCCGGCCAAGCCCGCGGAGCAGCCCAAAGCCGCGGCGGCCGTTCGGAAGGCGGGTGGTTTCGGACTAGGCGGCACGGTTGCGGCCCTTCTTGCCCTCGGGCTGTTTGTGCTGATCGGGATGTACGCCCCCGATTCCTTCGTGCAACACTTCACGGTCTTCGTGCTGGCGATCTTTGTCGGTTGGCAAGTGGTTTGGAACGTCTCGCCGGCCCTGCACACGCCGCTGATGAGCGTGACCAATGCCATCAGCGGGATCATCGTCATCGGCGGGATGCTGCAAATCTCCGGCTCTTTGGGCCGGGCCGCGACGCTGCTCGGCATTGTGGCCGTGCTGGTGGCGATGATCAATGTCGTCGGCGGCTTCTACGTCACTCAGCGCATGTTGCGCATGTTTCACAGATGATCAGCCGCGCCCGGAGTTTCCATGGCACAAAATAACCTCGTCACCGTTGCCTACATCGTCTCGAGCATCCTGTTCATCCTGAGCCTCGGCGGCTTGTCGAACCAGGAGACGGCGCGTCGCGGCAACGTGTACGGCATCATCGGCATGTTCATCGCCGGGTTCGCCACGCTGTTTCACGTCCAGTCCGGTGGCCTGGCGGCCCTGTTCCCGGCGATCTTGGTGGGCGCGGTGATCGGGGCGATCGTGGCGGCGCGGGTGGTCATGACTGCCATGCCGCAACTGGTGGCCATACTCCACAGTTTCGTGGGCCTGGCGGCGGTGCTGGTCGGCATCAGCATCTACCTGGCGCCCCCCGCAGGGCTGATCGGCGCCGAGGCGGCCATCCACCATATCGAGATATTTATCGGCGTTTTCGTGGGCGCGATCACCTTCACCGGCTCGATCGTCGCGTTCGGCAAGCTGCAGGGCGTCATCGGGAGCCGGCCGTTGCTGCTTCCCGGCCGCCACTGGTTCAATCTCCTCATGACCGTCCTGTGTGTTTTGCTGGGCGCGAAGTTCTTGGGCATGCACGGGGCGCTTGGCGGATTGGTCCCGTTGATCATCATGACGCTGATCGCCTTCGTGATCGGCCTGCACCTGGTCTGGGCCATCGGCGGGGCCGACATGCCGGTGGTGGTCTCGATGCTGAACAGTTACTCGGGTTGGGCCGCCGCCGCCGCCGGATTCATGCTTTCCAATGACCTGCTGATCATCACCGGCGCGCTGGTCGGCTCCAGCGGCGCGATCCTCAGCTACATCATGTGCCGGGCGATGAACCGCTCGTTTATCAGCGTCATCCTGGGCGGTTTCGGGACCGAAAGCGGCAAGGTGGTGGTCGCGGCCGAAGGGGGCGAGCAGAAGACCTACGTCACGACCACGGCCGAGGAGACGGCCGACCTGCTGCGCAACGCCAAGAGCGTGATCGTCGTACCCGGTTACGGGATGGCCGTGGCCCAGGCGCAATATGCCCTGCGCGCCATCACCCAGATCCTGCGCGAGTGGGATATCCAGGTCCGATTCGGGATCCATCCGGTCGCCGGTCGCCTGCCGGGCCACATGAACGTCCTGTTGGCCGAAGCCCACGTGCCTTACGACATCGTGCTCGAGATGGACGAGATCAACGCCGATTTCCCGCGGACCGACGCGGTCTTGGTCATCGGCGCCAACGACATCGTCAATCCCTCCGCGCTCGACGACCCAAACAGCCCCATCGCCGGGATGCCGGTGCTGGAGGTGTGGAAGGCCAAGACGGTGGTCACGATGAAACGCAGCATGGCCAGCGGCTATTCGGGCATCGACAACCCCCTCTTCTACAAAGAGAACACGCACATGCTCTTCGGCGACGCGCGCGAGACCGTCGAAACCGTCCTCAACCGCCTGCGCAACCCCGAAGGCTAAGGGACCTAACCCAACCTCCCGCCAATCCATTAAGTTCGATTTCTCGTGCTCGTGCTCGTGCTCGTGCTCGTGCTCGTGAATCGTAATCGAATTTCGGGTAATGGAAAAGCAGACCAACGCCCCAAAAAGGCGCAAGTGGTTGATATTTCTCGACCGGTGGCCTATACCCATAATAGGGGTGGCTGTGGGAGGCCGCGCTTTCTTGAAATTCGCAGACTTTTGAAGCAGGGGAAGGCAGATTAATGCCCCCAGCCGCACGCCCAACTGATCGCGTATCGCATACGGCGCCGCCCGTGCTCCAGCCCGGGCCGGGTAGCTCCGATGTATTGATCGGAAACCTGCCGGCCTGGCGCGCCATTCCCACGGCGGCCGCGAGTGGCCTGCAAGCCGCCAAACAAGCGAGCGATACTACCATTGAGGTGGCCGAGGCGGCCACAAAGGCCGCGACCGGAACGCCGGGCTATGCCGCGGCCAAGACCGCCGAGGAAACGACGAAGGCGACGGCGGCGACCACGATGGCGTCGACGATCTCCGCGGCGGCCGGCGGCGCCGATAAGCACGCCTGCACGACCCCCCTGCCCGCTCCTCCCCATGGGCCCGGCGTCGTCATCGACGGCAGCCCGACGGTGCTGATCAACAACTTGCCGGCCGCCCGCAAGGACGACAGCGTCCTCGAACCGGTCGGCCCCCCCAACAAGATCACCGGGGGCGAGTCATCGGTCATAATCGGCGACGAGGGCGACGCCGCGGCCGCCGGTGGCGGAGGTGCGGGGGGCGGAGGTGGGGCCGGCTCGGAAGCGGGAGAGAGCGCGGGCCAGCCCGGTCCGAGTTCGGGCACGTCCCAAGGCGCGGCGATGTCGGGCGCCTACTCCACCGGCGCGCCCTTCTGCAGCCAGTGTTCCGGATGAATGCACTAAAGATGCCTCAATCCACGACAAAGATCCTGACGACCGAGACGAGCCCGCTCGAACCCGGCATGCTGGGCGACCGGCCGTTTTGGGTGATCCTTGACGCGACGCCGACAACCCTGATCCCCAAGCGGCTCGAGCAGGACGACATCGAGGCCGTCTCGCTTTATAAAGGCCGGGCTGATGAGAGGCATTGGGACATCGCCCCATACCTGGCCAGGCTCGATCCCAACCTCCTGCGCTGGATCAAGGACATGCTGTGGCACGGCCCTTGGGGGATCGTCCTCAGTGCCGACCAGACGCTCGAAGACCTGCGCAACCATTTCCGAAAGTTCCTGATGGTCAAGGACCTCGACGGCGACCAGATGTATTTCCGCTTCTACGACCCGCGGGTATTGCCGGTCTTTCTTGGCTCCTGTAAGGAGCGGGAGCTGGAGGATTTCTTCGGCCCCATCGACGCATTCTGGGCCAAGCAACAGCAAAGCGACCAGTTCAACGTGATGCGGCGAACGGCGAGCGGATAGCTAACGGAGTCACCGGCGATGATCATTCGTAGAAACCAGATGAACCAGTTCTCACAGTATATGGTCAAGAGCTTTGAGGACCGGATGGTCACGCACTTGCGCAAGTTCTTCCCCGAGAAAGTCGAGGCGTTGGGGGAGGAGGCGGTCCGCTCCAAGATCCAATCAGGGATCGAGCGGGCCGACGGCTATCTCGTCACGCGCGAGGTCGACGTGGCGCGCCTCATCGACCTGAAATTCGCCCTGGCCCCGGACTTTGACGAGCTTGAAGAGATGAGCTGGGCGCGCGAGATTCTCGAGGACCACAGTATTTCGGGGCAAGACAAGATGGACAGGGTCTACGAAGAGCTGCCCGAGTGCCTTCGGGCCCTTCAGCGCGAAGCCGAGGCGAACAAACAGCCCTGGGAATAAGACCCGGCCCCTAGGAGCCGACCGTGGGTTTACTGGACACTCTCATCGACGTTGCCAAGGCAGTCGTGAAGGTCGTCGTCGACGTCGTTGAAACGATCATTGGACTGCTGATCGACGCGGTCAAGGACATCCTTGAAAACTTTGGGGATAACGATGTCGGGACGCCCAAGCAGCCGTGTCCCGGCAAGCAGGCTCCGCCGCAGCTTGGGATTTTGGTCGTGACGGTGCGGCGGGATGACGACGGAACGACGGTTCAGGACGCGACAGTACGGATCACTGGCCCGCAAGTGCGCGAAGGCCGAACCGACGCGAGCGGACGCGTGACATTTGACAATTTACCCGCGGGTGACTACCGGATTGACGCCATCAAGGATGGGTTTAAGCCCGGCGCCGCCGACACAACCGCCGCGGCCAACACGACGAGGACCGCCGACGTGGTTCTTGGCGCCCAGGTCCTGGCCATCACCAGCATTGACAGCCAGTTTGCTCCCGGCGTCGAGAGCCTCGACATCACATACAACATCCGCAACATGGAGGAGGAGACCGTTCACCTTGAGATCTCGAGCGACGCCCATCCGAGTAATCCACTGTTCAGGCGCGAGCTTACGGCGGCGGAGAAAGCGACGGGAAACGGAAAAAATATCACTTGGGACGGCCGTTGCACGTCCGGCGGTCCTCCGCTGGCGGGCAAGTGGGCCGATCCGGCCCATTCGCCGTACAAGGTGGCCCTTGTCGGGGGAGTTCATCGCGATGAGAAAACGACGAATGTCGAGATCAACACGCTGGACCTTACGCCCAATACGGACCCCGGTAACAAGGTCTTCATGAACAATCCGGCCCATAAAATCGATGTCACGGCGCAAGTCTCGCTGAAAAGAAAGACCGGGGCGGCGGCTGTTACACCCGTGGAAATCAAGGTGCACTATACCTTTAGCGATCCGGCGCCGCAGAATCGGGCCGCCAATCAATCGTTCATCTATTCCGGCACGAGCACGTTGGGTAAACGCGGGGATGCCGCCGCGGTCTATTGGGAAGATCACGCCAGTTGCACCTCGACTTCGACCGATGGTTATAAGCTGCAATGCGACGTGATCACCGTGACGGCCGCGGGCCCCACCCGCGGCGACGCGATCATCTGGTTTAAGCCATCGGGTGTGGGCGGCGATGACTTCAAGCTCAAGGCCGAGGTCTTCGCCGCCGATGGGACCACGGTTCTCAGGTCCAAGGAAAGCTCGACGTTCACGGTTTGGCGTCGCCTGGGCTTCGCGCCCTACGACATGACCGGATTCACGCATGTCTCGACCAACGGCACCACGGCCATCCAAGGCGGCTTTTTCACCAATGCGACCTTTGTCCATTACGCCCTTGGCGCGGTGACGACGATTCCGGCTAATCGCACCGTGCAGTTCTTCGGGCTTTGGGACCACGGCTCGCTTTTGCAGCTCAGTTGGGCAACGCACCAAGCCAAGACGGCCGCCGAGACCCCGACTGCGGCCGAGATCGCGGCGGCCTCGGGTGCGGCAGGCGCGGCGCGCACGGCGGCCCGAGCCGCGATCACGGCCAAGGCCCAAGCCTGGGCGACACGGATCGCCACGCAGTACAAGTCGGGTGCCAACGACTGGGCTACCGATGCCGGCGTTCCGGTCAATACTGTCATCGGGGTACAATTTTTTCACCCCAAGTTTGATGGGCACGCCCCGGGAGGGCAGACGACTCAGTGGACGGCATACCGACCATGGTTAAGCGTTACCCTGACCAACGCCGCGCATTGGTCCACGTACACTGGAGATCCCGACGGGCGCTGGGATAGAGCCGGAGGCTTCGCCTACGGCAATCGCGCGTATATTTACACCGGTACAGCGAACGCGAGGACTCGCGTCGTCATCGCTCACGAAGCCGGTCATGAGTCCAAGCAGCAGTTCAAACGCAAGCTCTTCGGCGCCGGTGACCACACCAGCGGCAGCGGCTTGATGGATACGACAGGTTCAAGGAACAGTTTCACGAACGGAGAAAGGGATATCTTGAGAGGTTACCGATGAAGTGGATCATAGCCTGTATCCTCGCGTGCGTGGGGGGATGTAAAACGGAAAGGATTTCAATCGTGGAAAAGACGATGAGCAAGACGATTCATATCGCCCTGTCGGATCAACCCGGACGATTCGAGCTCGGCGACGCCTTGAGTCTGAACATCGAATACTTTAATGCGTCGGACGGGCCCATCAGCTTCCGTGAGCCCGCGAAGACCTGGGAGGTGCGGCTCAGGGTGCGACGCCGCCCGGCGCGGGCCGGCGCGGAGCCGAGCGAGGAGGCGAACGGCGAGATCGAGGATGACCCCCAGGAGGTTTCGTTCGGGAGGATCATTTACGAGGACATTCCCGGGGGACCCTCGTCTTACAGCGCTGAGCCCGCCGATGTGATCGAGCTTGATCCAGGCCGAAAGTATTCTTTTCAGTATGATATCGGCCGTCGTTGGCTCGATCTGTTTCCACCGGGGATTCATGAAGTCAAGATCATCGACGAGTCCGTTGACGATGAGCGCGTCGAGTCAAACCAGATTAGCGTCGCCGTCACCTTCACACCCGATTCCTTCTCGCGCCAGCTCGGCGTTGCGGCGAGCACCGAGTTCCCGCTTGACGCCAGGGCTTTTGCGCGCGATTGGATCCGCCGCTTCCGCCCTGAGTTCGATCTCGCGCTCGAAGATCCGTCCGAGGCAGCGGCCGCCGAGAATCGCCGGCAGATTGACGCCGCACGAGGATGGTGGGCGGCCAACGCCGCCACCCCCGAGGTGCTCGAAGAGATCAAGGCAATTAATCGATCCGCCTTCCCGCGAGCCGACCAATGAGCGCCAGCCCCGTCCCCTCCACGATCAACCGTCAAGAATTGAGAGGCTGGGAATCACCCTTGCGGGCGATTAGATCCTAGGGCGAAATCCCTCGGTGTCGAAATACCAGATGTCGCCCGTGCTGACCGTCCCGTTGCTGGGATCGTAATACGGTGCCCACGCATTGCGGTTCGTGTCCCCTTCGGGCCACGGCCGCAGGTCGGGCCCGGCCGACTGCATCGACCATTCGTAAGTCTTGCCCCCGAAATCAAAGGATCCGATTCCCGGACCGAACCACGGCGGACTGGCAAATTTCGGCGTAATGGCACGATAAAAGACGCCTGCCCAGATCAGATTCTCATAGTTGGCCAAATGTGGGATTTGTTTGGACCGTACCGACGCCGTGTTAAACGGATCGCCCGGGATATCCGAGATGTACGTGATCGGCGTGGTCAACTGCCAGCCGATGCCGTCGACCGTCCCGTCGGCCTCCTCCCACCGCAGATACTCGGCGACGCCGGGCCAGAACGGGACCTCGCTCGGTCCCTTGATCACGTGGTAGACGTATCGGTTGTGGTCCACGCGATAGGACTTCATCGCGGTGACGACGCTACGCATGTCCGCAATCGTGCGCGACACCTTCGACCGCGTCTGGGCCTCGATGAAGTTCGGCACGGCGATCGCCGCCAGGATCGCGATAATCGCCACTACAATGAGCAACTCGATGAGCGTGAAGCCCATCCACGGCCGGTTGCGCTTAGCATCGATCATGTTTTCACCTCATTGGATCAGTCGACCTCGAACGTGGACAGTTCGACCGGAATCGAGAAGTCCACGAACGGCTCGACCTGGCCTCGAATTTATCCCACGGGATGGTTCTCTGTATGGACATTCACATACACTTGATTTGCGGGGCCAGCCTCGGCCGATGAGTAATCCCATAAACAAACTTTCGGGTTCGTTGAAGGCAGTGCGTGTAGGACGCCGGCGTTCATCCCGGGAGGAGCGTAGTCACGAATACTCGCTCCGGTTTCCGCGCTGGTCAGGCTTCGATAAAGGATGTGATACCCAAGATTCAAGAGTACGGAATCCACTGAAAAGAAACCCAGGCCATGCCCCGAAGACGTGACCGATCCGGGTTCTTGTGATGGGTCCCGGAACGTTATATTATTCGTAATCTGACCGCGTATCTCACCCGCTGGAAACTCGTCCGTATGGATATTGACGTACGCCAGCCCCGCGAGGATACGTTCTTCCTCTGAATCGGGATAATTCCACGCCCCCACCTTTAAAGCACCCGGATCCAAAGGATGTTTCACGTCTGAGTCAGCTCCGTGCGTCTAAAATCCATGAATATGCACCGCAGTCTCGGTTCCCTCCAGCGCACTGTGGGTTATGCGGAAACTGATCATGTCTGTGGTTGTATCGATATTGAACAGCCCCACACCGGTAGCGGGTGTAAACTCAACGAGATATCCGTGCTGTTACGCTTCATTTGCATCGTTCCACCTGCCTGTGTTAGGGAAGACGACGAGGCGGTCCTCGTTTCCAGCACCCGCATCGTTTGGTTCGCCGGAACTCCAATTGGTGTATGACCATGACTCGTCCGTGATCCATTGCCAGCCGTCGTTTGGCGCCGCGCCAGCCGGAACTTGGATACCACCAAGCCAAAAGCTGAAATTGTTCGGCAGGTTGTTGAATACCCAATCGTTTTCTTCGGCCGAGGTCAACGTTGCCAAGTGACCTTGTTTCCCGTTGAAGACCAATGATTCGGCGGCCGCCCGAGCTTCGTCCCACATCACTGATTCATCGATCGCGGCATACCAATGCCCGTTCATTGGATTCTGCTTTGCATCAACGGGGGAATCGTTGGTGGGATCATTGGCCTGGGACGTATCGAGCCTCGCCACCATGCTCACGAGCTGGCCACGAATCTCACCCCCGGAATAATTGGTCGAGTGGATGTTTACGTAGGTTTTTCCAGCCAGGATATCCTGCTCCTGCCCCTCTTCGTAATTCCAGACCCCAGATTTTGAGTTTCCCGCCGGGAGCGTATGCAAAACGTCGGCCGGGAGGCCAGGGGCCGCAAAACCGTGAATATGCGCCGCCGTCTCTCCCGATGATAGGCCGCCAAAGCTGATTGTGTAATTTAGAGTATTGGCCTGGGTGTTAATCGTAAACTTACCTACTCCCATCGCCGCCGAGGACGTCCCCGCCTGCGAACTTTCGATGAGACATACCAAATGATCGAGTGTGGAGGTGGCCAGAATCGGAGGTGTGAAATCAACCTCCAGCACCGGCCGGACGTTTGCATTGGAATTGTCTTTGCTGTCGAACCGCTTGGCCGTCGGCTGTGTCGATTCATTACCCATCAGCAGCCACCCGAAGTTGCCGGACGGGTCATCGAGCCAATCCCGAACGTCAGCCACCATCTGGGCCGTCGATCGCCACTGGTAGGGGCTGTTGTTGCTACCCACGTTGGTCGTCACGGAGGCGGCCGACTCGAAATCCCCGCCCGCGGCGGCCCAGCTTGATGTGTCAAAAAACGTGTGAATCCAGGTGGCGTCGCCGGTCGCCGACGAAGTCCCCGATCCTTCTTCGCCCGCCGCATTTGATCCTCCTTCGCCCCAGTCCGCCAGCAGCTTGTGCAGGCTCATGTCCTCGGTGCCGGCATGCGCGGACTTGGACATGTTTAGTGTCAGCGTCACGTTGTTGATCGTAGACCCGCCAGGGATGTCGCCGGCGAGATCAAAGGCGATCACGCACCGTCGGATCGTTCCCTGGTTGGTGACACCGGCGAAGAAGTGGGCCCCCAACCCGTTGCTACTGGTGCCCGTATTGCTTTCATACAACGTGTTATCCTTGACGGGCGCGAGCTGGACCGAGTCGGCCGAGGCCGGCCGCCGCCAACCAACCGCCCAGACCAAGGGCCACTGTCAGAGCCAGAAGACTCGTAATCCCGCAGGGGTGAAAATGCACTCTCATCTCATCCTCCACTTGACCATCTGATTCCCATGTGGTGTCTTACCACGGGACTGAACGCCATGCTCTTTGGGGTGTACCCGCCGTTGAGTATAGTTCAGTTTATAATGACGCGACCCACCATTTCAAGGATGATTCGGGGGGTGTTGGCGTTCGGTGGGTCCGTGGCCGAGTCGAGACGGGCGAATCGGCCCGCCGGCAAACGCAAACTCCCGCGCCCCGACGCCAAAATCCAATCATTAAGAACGGGCCACGATGAAAAACCTGACGGCATGGCTGACCATTTTGACGATCCTTCTCGCGCTATCTGGCTGCGCGGCGAACCAACCGGCCGCTGGCTGGCCCCGGTTCCAGGGACCTCTGCGGACGGGGGTATCGCCCGATACGGGCCTGGCCCGCGAGTGGCCCGCATCGGGGCCGCGCCAGCTGTGGTCGGCCCCGCTTAACGAGGGCTTCGGCGGGGCCGCCATCCGCGACGGCGAGGTCTACGTCCTGGACCGCACCCCCGGCGAGGCCGACGTGATCCGCTGTTACGATTTCGAGACCGGCGAGCAACTGTGGGACTGGGCCCACGAGGTCGCCGGACGCCTCCCGTACCCCGGTTCGCGCAGCACACCGACGGTCGAGGATAAACACGTTTACGCAATCGGCGGATTCGGACACGTCTACTGCGTCAATCGCGAGACGCACCAGGCGGTCTGGACGCTCGATGTCCAAGCAGCCTACGAAACCACGCCGCCCCATTTCGGCTACGTGCAATCGCCGCTGATCTGGGAGGACCTGGTGATCATCGCGCCAATGAGCGAGCAGGTCGGCCTGGTCGCCCTCGATAAGGCCACGGGCCGCGAGGTCTGGCGCACCGGGGGGCTGGGGCAATGTCATTCCACCCCCACCCTGAACCGGATCCATGGCACCGAACAGCTCGTCTTCATCTCCCGCATCGACGACGGCGATCTCAAACAGGGCCTCGTCTCCGGACTGGACCCGGCCACCGGCGCGTTGCTTTGGAGTCTGACCGACTATTACGTCCACTGGCCGATCCCGGGGGCGACGTCGGTCGCTGACGATCAACTATTCATGACCGGCGGCTACGGCGGGGGCTCCCGGATGTTCAAGCTCAACAAAGGCGAGGACGGCATCGAGCCCGAAACCCTCTTCAGCCTCGAAAAGGGATCGCAGCTTCACCAGCCGTTCCTCTACGGGGACCATCTCTACGTCCTGGTCAATGAATCCGCCAACCAGAGCAACCGGTCGGGCTGGGCGGAAGGGGGCCTGATGTGTATCGACCTGGCGGGCGACGAGAAATGGCGCACCGGCACCTCGCCCAACTTCGGCCGCGGCAACGCGATCCTGGCCGACGACATGTTCATCATCCAGGATGGTTGGTCGGGCCACCTGCGCCTTGTCGAGCCCAACCCCCAGGCCTACACGCAACTGGCCGAGGCCAATATCTTCGGCATCGAGGACGACCAGGACCACCAAATGTGGGCCCCCATGGCCCTCGCTGACGGCAAACTGATCCTGCGCAGCCAGAGCGAAATGAAGTGCCTGGACCTGCGGGCGACCGCCGAATGATGAGGGGCCTATAGTCTGAGGCATCGCGAGAACCAGCCGAAGTCCCAAAGGGACGACCGCTTTCAGCCCAGCCATTCATGGCTGGGAATATGTCACGGGTTCTCCCCCCAAGTCCCATCGGGACGACTGCATAACGCCCGAAATCCCGGTTTATGGGCCCAATTCTCAGCCGTCCCCACGGGACTCCCCTGACTCGACCGTGAAACCCAGCCCTAAAGGACTGGGCTGAAAGCGGCCGTCCCTTCGGGACTCTTTATCCAACTTCATCCGGATAGGGAAATCTTGACGCGGCGGGCCGTGGGGCGGTTGATGCCGGGGGCCGCTCGCGTGATCCACTCCAGCGTTTGCGTGGCACGCTGGATGACGTCCTCGCAGGCGGCTTCGCGGTTGGGATTTTGGATTTGGGATTTGCGGTTTGAGATTGAGCCCGGCTTGCCACGCCGCTCGCGGCTTGCTCCCAGTTCTCCGCTTCGATCACCCTTTCCAGCCCCGCCCGCATCGGCTCCAGAGCCTCGGTCAACCGGCCCAGGGCGCGCAAATAGAAAGCCGTCGTGCCGAGCAGCCACGCCTGGGCCGGTTTCGAGAGGTTCGGCGACAGCCGCGACCACGGCCGCTCGAAGAAACACGCCACCGCCCCCAGGTCCGCGCCGATCGCGCCGAGCTTCTTCGAACTGTAATTGCCGCCGGGGCCCGTGCCCCGCAGGATGCGATCGTGGTAGACGTCGGCACACGCCCGCTGGTGCAGCCCGGCCCGGCAGCCGTGGGCGACGGCCTGGTAGAGCGGCTGGAGTCCCTCCAGGGTATCGGGCTGGTGCTCGGTCGACTCGCAGAGGTGGTCGTAGAGTCGCTTGTGGGCCGCCCGCCACGCCTCGGGACGCCCGTGGCGTTGCTGCTCGGCGAAGTACTCGCGGATCAGGGGGTGGGAGTCTAGGTCGGGTCTCGGGTATCGGGGGGGGAGCTTACTAACCCATTTTCCGCAGTAATTGCTTCAGTCGGGTGATTTTTCGGGTGATCGCACGATAGGGAGGATTGATTTTGTTCAAATCCGTCTCTGACATGCCCATGTAGTGCAGACCACCCCCTTGCCACGGGCCTTTCGCGTTGTCAAAA
>CAUZJO010000123.1:0-13936 GCA_963580245.1 Candidatus Sumerlaeia bacterium
GATCGCCTTGCAGGTCTTCGCACGGGGAGGGCTTGGGTTTCATGGCGCCAACTTCCGCAAGGTTTCGGCGGCGACTGACCGCTTTTGTTGCAAAACTATACACCACCCACCAGCGTTTAGATCCCATTGTTGTTGGGCAAGGGGTCTTTTTCAGGATCTTCTAGTAAGAAGAGACGAAACCAGTGCCTGATAAGCGCATGACTTTCTCCCCTTTGTTATCTGATTCTAACTCTGATATTCTTGACAGGAATCGCTAACGGACTCGACCTAAGAAGAACGACACTCACTTATTCGAGAGACAACCGTATTGTCATTAAAATCAGATTAGGTTGGCCCAACCTAATATCAACAACAGGCATAACGCCCCCACATCGTATCAGGCGCCCATTGGTTCACGAAGACATCCGTGCACGATTCGCTGTCGTTTTCAACAAGGCATTCTTATCGATATATATCCTGACAGCTGCTTACCTTTTCGCACATGCATTCACATCCGGCCCGGCGTAAAAAGTCAGAATGAACCGTGACGATTATCGGCTCGCCGGGATGAACGGGAGACAGATACTGCTAGGCCTGGCCGGCCCGATCATGATTCGAGGAGGTCTCTTACTCATTCTCCTTATATTTGGGTCAATCTTCCTGCCATATTTTTGGGGAACCAGTTATCTTGAGATGTTTAAAAGCAGGCCACTGATCTGGCTTCTACTTCTTGGAATTGCCCCGATATTCGGTGTTCTTTTTTTATGGCTCATGGATGTGGCCACGTGGGTTCTCTTTTCGAAAACATCATCGCGATTACTAGCGGCGGCTTTCATTGGCGTTTTCTCTAGTCCGCTTGCCGTCTGCTCCGTACTTATGCTGTGCGGCGTGTATCTATCCGGGAGCGGGATTATTATGGCGACTCGCGCGGAAATCGTTAGCTGGCCCATTCGCGGTTTGATCGTCATTTGGCTCTGGCGCAAGGCAACGCGCAGGCTCGATGGTGAGGATTGATTTCCGACCGCCGGGCATTCTCGTCTCGATGCTCTTGGCCATTTGTCCGAAAAACCGTCAACCAATCTATGACACGTCCCGCCCTCCCTCCTTGCGCAGCCACAGGTTGGCTCCGTCGTGGTTGAGGCACAGCGGCATTGTCCGGCGCAGGCGTTCGCGATAGAACGTGGCCAGGTAATCGTAGAAGCAGACGATGCGGTAGTCGGGGTTGTCCTGGAGGAACGCGCGCAGGAGATACGCCTCGTTCCAGGCCATGCCCTGGTAGATCCATTTCTTCGGATACTCGAAGGGATAGAAGACGTCGTGGAAATGGATGAAGACGCCGGGCTTGAGCCGGGGCAGGACGTTGAAGACCAGGTGATTCACGTCGCCGCCGACTTTGGCGACGTGCGTGGAGTCGATAAAGAGCACGTCGCCGGCCTCGAGCGCGTCGAACGTCTCCGCGTCCACCTCCTGAACGATCTTCCCGATCATCCGGTGCCGCTCCAGGTCGCCGGGCCGGACCAGCGTGCGCAGCAACTCGGGATCCGGATCGATGAACGCGCACTCGATCGCCCCGTCAAAAAACAGGTCGTTCACGTCGAGTATCGCGCACGAAGACCACCCCGAGCCGACCTCAATGATCCGCCGCGGCCGGATGTGGCGCAACATGCAGTAGAGAAAAATCGCGTCGCCCCAGGTGTAGTTCTTGTTCGCGAACGTAAACCGCGTCGCCGGCGCCTCGCCCCCGTCCTTCGCGAACGGTAGTTCCGGGTAGAGCCGCTCGGCCTCATCGAGCAGGGCCAGTTGCTCCTCCTTGTTCAGGTCGATTCCGGGCAACTCCCAGGGCGGCGGGCCGAAGATCGAGCCCTCGCGCCGGCGGACCTCTTCCAGCGAGGGGATGGGCGAATAAAAGTGGCCCGGATGGACCCAACTGGCGTAGATGCGGGCCACCCATTTGAGCTGGTCGCGTTCGAGCCGCAGGTAGTAATTCTCCTCGCGCAGCTCATCGCGCTCGCGCGCGAGCCGCTGAAACGCGGGCATTTGCTTGAGCAGGTCCTTGAGCCAACCGGTCATGGGCGGGCCGCCGTTCTCCTTGGGGTCGATTCTGTTCGCCGGGTCCCATTTGAACAATTAGACGGCCCACCGCCGGTTTGCCAGCGGAATCGATACCCTCGTGGTGTCGCGGTTCGGCGTATTCGGATTTGGCATTTCGCGGTCGGGGGAGTGGGTAGATTTATCAACGCGTCGGAGCAAGATTGCGAAAGCCTTGCCATGTACCCATATCATATTTATTTTACTGGGCTTATGGACGATCTCGATTGATTCCGAGCCGCTCGTCCTGGCCTCGTGGCCGCTTTTCACGGGCGGTATTCTGGCAGGCTTCTTGCCCTAAGGTGAACCGGGACGATTGAGGACGGCCGGGCTTGATGCCCAGGCCCGAATATGGCACACTCAGGCCGTCAAGGACCGCGCCTGGATCAATGATGAAGATTGGGGGTTTGGATCAAAATGAGTCAGCACCATGTCAAAACTATCCGTCACCGGCGAGGTTTCACGCTGGTCGAGATCATCCTGGTGGTCGTCATTATCATGACTCTGGTGGCCGTGGTGGGTCCCCGGCTGGTGGGCAAGAGCAAGAAGGCCAAGGTCAGCGCCACCAAGATCCAGATGCACGCCATCAAGGCCCAGTTGCAGGAATTCGAGATCAACGCCGGCCGCTTCCCCACCACCTCGGAGGGCCTGAAGGCATTGATAAGTAAGCCGAGCGACCTCAACGATGACGAATGGGCGGGCAAATACGCCGACAAACTGCCCAAGGATTCGTGGCAAGAGGAATTCGATTACAAGTATCCCTCGGGAAACGGCATGGATTACGATCTGCTCTCGTCGGGGCCCGACCGGCAGTTTGGGAGCGATGACGACATTGCCAACTACGGCGATGGGGACCAAGAAAACCTTTAGGACCCGCCGGCCGGCCCGTATTCGGATGGGGTGGATTGATACGCGATCATGGCTTGGTTCCGGCAGTTTATTCAATGGTGGCGCAGTTTGATTTCCCAGGCGGGGGGTGGGAGCGAGTTTCTGTGTGACACGTGCCGCTATAACTACGGCAGCGCGTGCCACCGGCCCCAGCGGCCCAACGCCACTCGATGTCCCGATTACAAGCGAAATTGATCATGCGCGGGGAGGATAACTCAACGTGAACTCCGACTTTTTGCAGGCATTCCTCAACCCCATGTTTCTGTCCATCTGGGCCGGGATCGGCTTGGTGGCCGGCTCGATTCTTGGCGTTTTCGTGGGCGTCCTGCTGCGGGTACCCGGTGCCAATGTAAACATACTGGTCACGGCTCTACTGGCGATTGGCAGGACGATTATCGTGTTTCTCCTACTCAGGCTGGTCCTGCGTTAGGGCTAGTCGGACGGATGCCCCCGCGTAGGCCCAGTGGCACCGAAGGTGTCAGCAGGTGCCATCCTTGGGGCCAGATCTGGACCGCTCGGCCCTGTTTCTCAAGAACAATGCCCCCAGGGGCGAAATTCGCTGTGCGGATTCCCGAAAGTTTCTATTTTGGGGACCTTGAACGGGTCAAACCCGGCAACGACTGCGTTTCTACGGTCACGAGCCCGCGAAGGCGCCTCACCCACGCCGTGGGCGGCACTTCATGCCCCCTTCGGTGCCACTGGGCCACGCAGGCGGCCGAAGTATTGCTTGGTCTCGCGCCGGACCGCCAGTGATAGGAGCAGCAATCCCACCAGATTAGGCGCCGCCATCATCCCGTTCATCATGTCCGAGAAATTCCAGACGATGTCCTTGCCGCCGATCAGGCCCGCGCTCTGCTTGATGCTGTCGACCTGGAAGATCGAGCCGAGGAAGATGGCGAGCACGAAGATCAGGCGATAGGCCTTGATCGCGCGCGGGCCCGCCAGGAATTCAATCGATTTCTCGCCGTAGTAACACCAGCCCAGCAGGGTCGAATAGGCGAAGACGGCCGAGGCGAGCGCGACGATGATCCCGCCAGCCCCGCCCAGGGTCTGGCTGAAGCTGGCGGCGGTCAGCGTGGCCGTGTCCACCCCTTCGGTCCAGGGCAGGGCCGTCAAGATGACCAGGGCCGTCATGGTGCAGACCACCAGCGTGTCGATGAAGGTCTGGGTCATGCTGACCAGGGCCTGTGTGGCGGGGTCTTTGGTCCTGGCCGCCGCCGCCGCGATCGGCGAGGAGCCCAGCCCCGATTCGTTCGAGAACACGCCGCGCGCGACGCCGTAACGGATCGCCTGGGCGATGGTGGCCCCGGCCACGCCGCCCCCGGCCGCCAGTGGGCTGAAAGCATGCTCGAAAATCAAGCCGAAGGCCCGGGGGATTTCCTTGATATTGATGACCAGGATCAAGAGCGCGGCACCGCAGTAACCGACGATCATCACCGGCACCAGGACCGAGGTAAACCGCCCGATCCAGCGAATGCCGCCGATGATCACCAGGCCGGTCAGGACCATCAGGACGGCCCCGGTATACAGGGGCGGAATGTCGAATGTTTCCTTGAAATTGGCGACGACCGAATCGGCCTGGACCATGTTGCCGATCCCGAACGCCGCGATCGCCGCGAACAGCGCGAACAGCCACCCCAGCCACGGCATGCCCGCTCCCTTGGCGATATAATACATCGGGCCGCCCCGCATCCCCTGGGGTCCCGCCTCACGGTACTTGACGGCCAGGATCGCCTCGGCGTATTTGGTGGCCATCCCGACCAGGCCGGTCACCCACATCCAGAAGACCGCCCCCGGCCCGCCGATCGATATCGCCGTGGCGACGCCCACGATGTTGCCGTTGCCGACGGTGGCGGCCAACGCGGTCATCAAGGCCGCGAAGTGACTGATGTCCCCTTCCCCGGATGCGTCTTTCTTGAAAATCAGCCCGAACGCGTGGGGGAGCGCCCAGAACTGCATGCCCTTGAGCAGGATCGTCAGGTATAGCCCCGTTCCCACGAGCAGGATGAGCATCGGCCAGCCCCAAACCAATCCGGAAACGTAGCCGATGGTCTTGTTGATCGATTCGATCATGTTGGGAGATGCAATGCCTGGTGACGCGTCGAGCCGGTTCGGTTCGTTTCAATCCGATGCGGCCTATGGTGCCCTGAGGTTCCCGAAGTTTCAAGCTCGGACGCGGCGCGAGGCGGTTGATTGGAATCGGAATGTTGGAAGAATCCCCTAAATAGGCGAAAGGCCGCCAGAATGGCGACCTTTGCCCGTGCGTGTGGGGGGGGAGGTCAACGAAACTTGATTACGTCTGATGCGTACCCGAGGGAGTGCCGACGTCGTGGGTCTTGCCCAGGAGCAGCGACCAAAACGTGCTCCAGATAATCTTGATGTCCATGAAAAAGCCGCAGGTCCGCACGTAGGCCAAATCGTAACCCAGCTTGACCTTTACGTCTTCGATCGACTCGTCGTAACGGTGGTGGACCTGGGCCAGGCCGGTGATCCCCGGCTTGACGCTCAACCGCAGCGGGTAAGCTTCGATCTTTTCGCTCAGCTCGGTGACGAAAACGGGTCGCTCGGGCCGCGGGCCGACCAGGCTCATCTCGCCTTTGACCACGTTGATCAGTTGCGGGAGCTCGTCGAGGTGGGTCCGGCGCAGAAACCGACCCAGCGACGTCACGCGCGGGTCGTTGCGGCGGGCCCATTGCGCGCCGTTCTTCTCGGCGTCGGTTCGCATCGAACGGAACTTGTAAATCCGGAACGGCCGATTATTAATGCCGACCTGGACTTGCCGATAGAGAACCGGGCTAGCCGAGGTCAACTTCACCAGCAGCGCAATAACCAGCATGACCGGGAACAGTAGCATCAGGCCCAGCGCGGCCGCGGTCCGGTCGAAGAGGGCCTTGGCGCGGAGGTAACGCCCGTCACAGTCGAGCGGCCGATCAACCAGCCCTTCCCGCCGACCGCATGTGATCGGTTGCTCCAGGTTGGGCGTCATCGGCCAACCGCCTTGGCTCAGGGTCGAGTGAGTGTGGGTGAGCGTCGTCTCCATTTGCCGGCTAATCAAAGCAAAGCCGGCGCCAACGTTCCGTCGAGCCTCAACACATCTCCCAGGCTCGGTTTAGCGGCAGGGCCAAGTCGTTTAGAATCAACGATATGGCCCATCGCGAAGAGCTCATTCGGCTCTCGCGGGCCCTTCCCTCCTCGCCCTGGACGAGCAACGGTTTGCAATCGGATTCGCTGAGTCGGGGATAGGGTGTGAAATCAGATGCAGGTAAACAGGCGACGTCGCCGAAGCCACGGTTGCCGATCGTGTCTGGGCGGACGGAGACGGGAGCGGCACTTATCCGCGTTTGACCAGAAGTTGCCGGATCCCCTCGGCTATATCGCTCGCGGATTCGGACTTTGCGTAAATCCGCACCGAATCGACCGCGGGCAGCCGGCTCGCCTCTCCTGCCGCGTCATCGGATGCGATGATTACCAGCGGCAGGTCCCGGGTCGCGTCGTTCGCCTTCAGTCGGCGACACATTTCCAACCCGTTGATGCCGGTCAGATGCCCGGTGTCGGCGATGATTAAATCAGGGCGGCTCTGTCCGATGGCGAGCAACGCGTCACAGGCGTTGGTGAACGGACGAAGCTCGACGTCGGGCAGATTTTCGGAGAGGGCCGGTTGGAGGCGGCCCACGAAGGCCGAATCCTCGCTCAGCAGCGCGATGCGTCGGGGGCCAGATCCCATGCCCGCGCCGCCCACGTCTTGGAGCACTTCGGGTACCGGCATGCCGCGTTCTTTGAGGAAGACGACCACGTCTTCGCGCTGGACACGCCGATGACCCCCAGGCGTGCGGAAGGCGGGCATCAGGCCCTTGTCGATCCATTGATTGACCGCCTGGCGTGAGACGTGGATCAGTTTGCCAATCTGGTAACTGGTTAATTGTTCCGGCGCCATGTTCATAATCTCGAATGGATGAAGGAGAGGTCGGCCAAACGCCCGACCTTTTGTTCTCTGTTTCCATCCCAAACTGGGCTGAGAGAGCAGTGAGAATGAGTCACGATGCTTAACTTATTTCACGCCCGCGGCCGGCGCAATACAAATCATTTGTTAAAAATGTAAAAAATCGACATCCAGCCACGATACGTCGGGATCTGAGCGGTTCGGCCGGTTCGACCGCCAATCCGATCGATTCTCACGGAAGCATGGATTGCCCCGTCTGGACGGATCGGAGTAAGATGGCGCGGAGAATCGTGTTTGTCTCCCCAATCCTCGAAGGCCGCAGCATGGCGGGCCGCGCGGGGCCTAGGCCCGATGGCCGAGCAGATCATTCATTCACCCCCTTCCCCGCTCGTCAAGTCGCCGCGACGCAACTGGCTGCTGCGCCTGATTCTGTATCTGTTGGGCGGCGTGGCCGGGGCGATACGCTTTCTGCTTTATATGTCGATCTTTTTTGGCCTGCTGGTGTTGCTCTGTTACACCATTATGGGCCGGTTCGTGGGGGGTGAGGAGGTATTGGCGCCCGATCTGAAGGGTCAGTCGGTCATGGCGGCACTCGAAGTGCTGCGCGCAGACAAAATCACGCTAAGCCTCGAACGCACGCAACCCCATGAGAGCGTCGCCAAGGGTCACGTCATCCGCCAGTTCCCTCCCGCGGGGTCGCGGATCAAGGCGGGCACGCCGATCGAGGTGGTCGTCAGCATCGGCCACGCGCTGATCACCGTCCCCGACCTGAGGGGCCAGAACAAGATCGCCGCGGGCATCCGCCTGCGCCGGCTCGGACTGGAGGTGGGCAACATGAGCGCGCTGCCGGACCCGAAGGCCCCCGGGGGATCGATCCTGACCACCGACCCACCGCCGGGTGCCGGGGTGATCCAAGGCGCGGCCGTTAATCTGCTGATCAGCGACAGTCAGGCCCCGACCCAGCAGGTTATGCCCAACCTGATCGGCCTGACCTCGGCGCAGGCTGGCGAGGTGCTCGCCGAATACGGTTTGGTCGTGGCCACCGCTTACGCCGAGTACGGCGAGGATTCGTTGAGCGGTCAAATTCACGAGCAAGACCCCCCGGCCGGGTGGCCGATCGACGCATCCACGCGCGTGACGGTCTACCATGAACCCGGCCCTTACGAAGAGGACGATTTGGTGGACCCCTACGACCTTCCCCCGCTCCCCTCCATCAACTTCCAGACGGGAGGCGGACCGGAAGGGCAAACTGAGCACGAAGAAGATTCCGGGCTGCCTCCCGACCCCACCCCGCGTCCGCGCCTGCCCGAGCTTGTGCGATGACGGCGGAATGGGCTGAGGGGTCTCGCTCGGACAAGTGATGGATGAGGCTCCGAGATGAGAGAGACGGATGATCGCTTAATCGGGTTGGCCGGTTCCCTGGGCGTCTGTTCGATTTGGAACGAAATCAACCGGGAGATACGCCCAATCGTTCAACGAAGCGGTCACCAACCTTGACCCCGCCAGTGGGTGCCGGCTCGATTTGCTGAACTTTTCGCGGACCGTGGATTCTTCAACTTGTTCTCGCCCGCCCCACGCGGAATGGCGCATCCGGTATTCCCTCAAAAGACTGATTTGACTTAACTTACCGACACCTTGAGCTTCGGCTGCGAGGCGGCCCTGACGGATCTTTCAAGGACGGACGAGGGTGTTGGGAGACTTGGTTTGGGCACTCGCCGGCTTGCGGAGAGATGCTTGAAGATGTTCATGCGCGGCACTCGGCACGCCGCTTGCGTTATGGTCGGGTGGGCAGGGGAAACAAAATCCAACACGGAGGAATTCAGATGAGACCCAGACAACCCACTCACGGAAGCCGCGGGTGCTCCCTCGCTTTCGCGGCGATTCTACTGATGGCCGTCGCGCCGGTGCTGGTATCGGCCCAACCCGGTCAGGGCGGTCCCGGCGGTCCCCCGCATGGGGGTTCGGGCGACGGAGATTTCGGCCGCATGCATCACGGCGGCGGAGGGGGCCAAGGGAGGTCCTTTGGTCACGGTCCGGGCCCCGGCGGCCCCGGCCATCTTCCGCTCCACATGCTCCAAAACCCCCGAGTGGCCGAGAAGCTTGGCTTGGAAGAGGAGCAACTCGACCAGATCAAGGACCTCAATTACAACACGGAGAAGGCGTCCATTGAGATCGAGGCCAATGTGCGTCAGGCCGAGTTGGACCTGCGCCGGGAGCTGGAGGAGAACAATCCCAATGAGCCGAAGGTCATGGATCTGATCGAGCAGGTCGGGACGCTGAACATCAAGCGGACCCAGCTTGACATGCGCCGCAACCTGGGCGTGCGCCGGATCTTGACTAAGGAACAACAGGAGAAGGCCCGAGAGCTGATGGGGCGCGGGGGACGGCGTTCTGGTCATCATGATGGACGCCGCGGCGGCCCGGATGGCGCCGAAGGGAAAGAGCGCGGACGGCACGGGGACAAACGCGTCGATAAGTGGCCGGACTTTGAACATGAGGGCGCTGGCGGAGAAACTGATCACGGGTCAACCGCGGATGAATCCTAATGACCGCCGGCAAGCGTGAACGCCGGGGCCATTAGCATCGGATCGAATCCTACAAGAGAGACGCCGCGCCACCGAAATGGCGCGGCGTTTCTTACTGTTGTCTCCCTTGTGTGCGATCGCGAAATGATCTGCCACCCCAGCGGCCGCAATCTCATTGCACGCGAGGACACGGAACATTTGATGCGCTTGCCCCTATCAGGCAATACGCGACGCGCGGACCAGTCTTTGCCCCCATCCGAACGACGCCGGTGGAAGTCGACTGTTTCAAAAAAGGTACACATCCGGCCATTTCTTAAGCTCCCTAAAGCTTTGCCGATGAGTCAGACCGAGGGAAAGCCAATGGACGGCAAGCCTTCAGGGTTCCAGGGACGGAACCGGCTCCTCTCTTCACTCTCATGGATGAGACCCCGTTGTTCAACTTCGTTCGGTCGGCACGCTCCGCCGGCCGGGGCGAATGAGAGGAGAGGCCAGGGAAGGTACTAAGGATGAAACGGAGCGAGTCCGCGTTCGGGATCGGCGCGCGGACGACCAGGAGGGTCAATGACAAAGCAACAGGCGGGTCGGCCGGAGGGCGGCCCATCGATGCAATGATCCCTCATTGGGCATGGAAGTCCAATGTTCGACACTTACAAAGTGCTAGTTGTCTTTCACGGAGGAAAGATATATGCCTATTGTCGTTAATACCAATGTTGCGAGCTTCAACGCTCAACGCAACCTGAATACGAACTCCCTCCAGTTGAACAAGTCGCTTCAGCGCTTGTCTTCTGGTTTGCGGATCAACCAGGCTTCCGACGACGCGGCCGGTCTCGCTATATCTAACGGCTTGACCGCCCAGTTCCGCGGCCTCATTCAGGCCGTGCGGAACGCCGGGGACGGCATCTCGTTGCTGGGAACGGCCGAGAGCGCCATCTCCGAGCAAAACAACATCCTGCAGCGGGTTCGTGAGTTGGCCGTCCAGTCCACGACCGACACCAACAGCGTCGCCAACCGCCAGTCGATTAATGATGAAGTCACCGCGCTGGTGGCCGAGCTTGACCGTATCGCGCAGACGGTCGATTTCAACGGCACCAAGTTGCTCGATGGGACGTTCACGTCGAAAGAGCTGCAGGTGGGCGCCTACGCCGGCACCAGCCAGAAGATCTCGGTCGACATCCTGAGTACGCGGGCCACCGCCATCGGCAGCCCGTTCGAGATCACCGGCACCGAAGCGGCGAACGGCGACTTTACCCAAGGCCAGGTCACCATCACCGTCAACAACCGTAACTTCTTCGCGGCCACGTCGACCACCGACGGCGTTTCCAACGCCGACCCAACCGGATCGGCCCTCTCCTACGCCACGGCGATCAACGCGGTCTCCGGCGCGACCGTTTCGGCCTCGACGACCCACGTGGCTGCGGGCGATCAGACCATCGGCGCCCATGGCACCGTGGACGCGACCAACTACCTGAAGATCAACGGCGTGGACGTGGGGGTGTTTACGACCACCGCGACCACCGGTACCGAGGTCGTCGACGCGATCAACGCCGTGTTCGGTCAGACCGGCGTCAAGGCTACGCTCAACGCCAGCAAGATCACCCTGACGGCCGAGGACGGGCGCAACGTCGAAATCGACGCCGACGGGACGGACTCCTTGATCTCGGGCTTCGCCGACGGAGCCGGCACCCCGAACGTCACCCGAGGCATTCTGGTCTTCTCGAGCACCCAAGCGTTCAGCGTGGCCGACTCCGCCAGCGTTCTGAACGCGACCGGCACGGCGGTCCAGAACACGGCGAAGAACGTCAACACGATTGATGTCACGACCAAGAGCCTCGCCGAGCAGGCGATCGAGATCGTTGACGTGGCCCTGGCCAACTTGAACTCGCGCCGGTCCGGCATCGGTGCCAACGTGAGCCGAATCAATTCGGTCATCAGCAACCTCGGCGCTGCGGCTGAAAACGTCGCGTCATCCAACTCGCGGATTTTGGACGCGGACTTCGCGGCCGAAACCTCAGCTTTGACCAGGACGCAGATCCTGCAACAAGCGGCCGTCTCGGTCTTGGTCCAGGCCAACCAGACGCCGCAGTTAGCTCTCGCGCTGCTTCAGTAAGGTAAGCATCGAGCTTGGGTCCGGGCTTGATCGCCCGGACCCGTAACCTTCAACGGGGGAGAAGGAGGCAGCGAGACATAAGCCGGACTGGAAGTCAGGATAACCGAAGCCGGCGAAATTCAGAGAAAGGTGCAAGGCGATGGAAGTTAATTCCTATTCACCGACGCCCGCGCCCAACCGCGCACCGACGCCTGGGCGCAACGCGGCGGCACCCGTCTCTGGCCATGATACGCTGCTGAAGAGTCCTCACCCATCGGACGCATTGCTCCCCGATCCCAAAGACCTGTCACCGGCAGGGCTTGGGGCAGGCGACACGGAAGTTGCCGACAAGGGACATCAGCAGGCCCGAGTTGTCGAAGAGATTCGACAAAAGGCTGAGAAAGTGAATGAGTACATGCAGGCAGCCGATACTCATTTGCAATTCAACGTCAGCGAACAGACCGGACGGGTGGTCGTCGAAGTGGTTGACACGGAGACTGACGAGGTCGTCCGGGAAATCCCGCCACAAACCTTGAACCGCTTCTCGGAGCGGATGGCCCTGATGAGAGGGTTGCTATTCGAGGCCAGTGGGTAGGGTCCCGGCCCTCACCCCAATCTCTACGCGGCGTTGAGCGGGATATCAAAGGATTTGCTTTGGTCCCCTCAACGCCGTTTTTTTCATGCCCCGCGCCGCCCCCCATCAATTCTTCGTGCCCAGGCCGCTCACGTAACCTTGGCCCCACTGTTCGGTGCGGCGTTGGCGGAAGTCGCCGGTCTGGGGCATGATGGCCTGCTGACCGCCGTCCGAAATGATCGTCTGGCCGACGATATAGCGGGCGTCCTCGGAGGCGAGGAAGATCGCCAGCCGTCCGATATCCCACGGGTCGCCGATGAAGCCGGCCGGGAGAATCAGTTGAGCCTTTTCGCGGTCGAACTTGACCCCTGCCTGTTCCATGACTTTGAAGTGGTTCTCGACCAGAATCCAGCCCGGCGCGATCGCATTGACACGGATGCCCAGGGGCGCCATCTCGAGGGCAAGCACCCGCGTGAAGGCGACGATCGCCGCCTTGGTACCGGCGTAGACCGTGTGCTCGGTCATCCCGCTGAACGCGTGACCCGATGTCAGGTTGACGACCGCGCCCTTGCCCTGCTCGACCATCGGGCCCACCGCCGTCTGCGTGACGAAAAACATCCCCCGGATATTCACATTGTACAGGGTGTTGAATTGATCGGGGGTGACCTCCCGGAACGGTTTGTTCATCGTGATGCCGGCGTTGTTGACCAACACGTCGAGCCCCCCCAGGAAGTCGATGGCCTTTTGGGCCAGGCCCTTGGCCTCGTCGATCTCGCCCAGATTGGCCTTGAACGCCTCGGCCTTGCCACCGGTGGCTTTGATCTCATCCACGGCGCCGCGGGCGCCTGCTTCGCTGTGGGCGTAGTGAAAAACGACACTGGCCCCTTCCTTGGCGAATTCCAGGCCCACGCCGCGCCCGATCCCCGTGCCCGATCCCGTCACGAGCACCCGTTTGCCTTCCATCTTCCGCGTCTCAGTCATGTGATGACCTCCCCATAAAATCCGACCCCCGGTCGCGGGAGCATGAACTCCCGGCTGATGTTCCTCGTTCTCCCCTACCATATCCCCCGGACCGATTTGGTCAAGTACTCATGTGGCGCCGGCGCGGACATCCACGAGGATCACCCCAATGCGACCAATCCTTCGCGCGGGTCTGTTATCACAGATACGATGGAGTCACGAAGCATGGCGCGGAATATCAGATAAATCGGTCCAAGATTTATCCAAGTAGGATGTTTTCAATCATCGGCGACCGCTGGGAACGCAAGCCGGCACGGCCGGTTCGAGCGGCGAAATAAATAATACGCTGAATTGCTCAGAATTTGTGTGACAGATTCAATCGCGTAGTATACACGTTCAGTTGATTTGTGTCCATCAAATGGGGAGGGGAACTTTCGCGAGGGGAACCATGAAATTGTTCTTGAAAGGGCTTGGTATCGTGATCACGATCCTGATCGTTGCCAGTTTCGTGTTCCTGCTCGATTATCTCAATGCGCTCGGCCTCCTCGCGGAGACCTCGAACCTTCCCGCGCCGTGAGGGCTTTTGGCCTCCGTCCGCTGGTATTCCGCCTAGTTTGTCGATCCTGAAAAAACCCCTTGCCCAACAACAATGGGATCAAAACGCTGGTGGGTGGTGTATAGTTTTGCAAGAAAAGCGGTCAGTCGCCGCCGAAACCTTGCGAAAGTTGGCGCCATGAAACCCAAACCCTCCCCGTGCGAAGACCTGCAAGGCGATCTGTTCAAGTTTGAACTGCAAGCCATCGTGGATGAGAATCACGCGATGGTTAAACTGGCCCGGCGCGTGGATTGGGCGCTATTGGAGGAGACTTTCGGCGCGCTCTACTGCGACGACAACG
>CAUZJO010000124.1:0-13863 GCA_963580245.1 Candidatus Sumerlaeia bacterium
GGCAAAAGCCAACGTTGTCTCGCTGCCTCGAGTCGGTGGCCTGCATCACCGGTATGAATGGCGGGAAGCAGCCTGACTCATACCGAGCCTTTTCAGACCGATTGAGATCGGAATGAGCAGAAACTCGCCTGTTCTCTCCAAGGCAATGCCAATAACCAGGTTGAATCGTAATCAAAGAGTGACCCCACCATTCACCTCGTGATGAAAGCCAAGTGAATCGGGATGAATCCCGAGGACTTGAAGTATCTTTCGCACGGATTCAATTTTGGCGAGGGACAGGGGGCCAGCCCTTATATTGATCGTCGGAGGCTGCATGGGAATCTTTTATGTCGACTGGTCCTGCCCAGCGTGTGGGAAGAACTTTGGCGGAGAATCCAATCCCCGGTTCTACTCAAAGTGCGGTATTCAATTAAGATAAATACCCTACGTCACCCTAACCATTCGATTCATCAGAAACCGTCGCGTGCGTTGGGTCATCCGAACCCCGTAACCACATCCGATCCGCACCGTCTCATACGCACTGGCGAATGGGTCGCCGTCGGGTGCTTTTGGAATGAGATTCGGTCGCCGAGTTTATCCCCCACCCCCATTCGTCACATACCGCAACGACTGAACCACCTGGCTGTGTTGCAGTTCCTTGATGAGTTCGCCGCTGGGTTTGATGCCGAAGCCGTTGCCGGCTTGGATGCGCACTTCGTTGTCGTTTTCGCTCAGGAGGAACCATAGTTTGCGGCGGCCTTTGTGGTCTTTCATGATGTGCATGATGCACGTCAGGGTGGCTTCGGTCAGTTGGTTCCACTTGACGGCGACCTCGATGGCGCCGACGCGGGCCGCGCGCACCTCGTCGATCGACTTGGCCTGGCCGACGATGATCTTCTTGGTGTCGCGCCAGCTATCGAGCCGGCCGCGGACCCAGATCACGCCGCCTTCGCGGACGATCTCGCTGCACGTTTCGTAAACCCAACCGAAGAACGTGCATTCGAGCGGACCGGTCATGTCTTCGCACTCGGCGAAACACATCATCCGCCCATTGCGGTCGGTGCGCGGGACGATGCGCTTGATCAGGCCGACCCATTGGACCTCCTCTTTGTCGCGCCGGCTGACCAGGTCGGCGGCGCAGGCGGTCGAGAAGGCCACGAAATCGGCCTCGTAGCACTCGAGCGGGTGGCCGGTCAGGTAAAAGCCGACCAGTTCCCTCTCGGTCTCGAGCCGCTGCTCATCGCCCCAATCGGGCAGCCGCGCGACCGGGACTTCGGCGTTGAGGTCGGCCGCCTGGTCCTCGTTCATCATGTCGAACATCGATAGCTGCGGCGTCGAGTCATCGCGGCGCGCCACGCTGGCCAGTTCCATGACCCGCGGCACGACCGCCAGCAGGCTGGGCCGGTTGTGCCCGCTCGAGTCGAACGCCCCGCACTTGATCAGGCACTCGACCGTGCGCGAGTTGAGCTGACGCTTCTCGCAGCGAGCGATGAAGTCTTGCAGCGAGCGGAACGGGCCGTTGGCGTCGCGTTCGCGCAGGATGGCGTCGACCACCCCTTCGCCCACGCCCTTGATCGCGGAGAGCCCGAAGCGGATCGATTCGCCGTCGGGCGTGAACTGGATGCCCGAGGAATTGATGTCGGGAGGCAGAATCGAGATGCCCTCCTCGCGCGCCTCGTCGAAGTAGCTAGCCAGCTTGTTGTCGTCGCCGCCGATCTCGTTGGTCAGCAGCGCGGCGTAGAAATCGACGGGGTAGTGCGCCTTGAGCCACGCGGTCTGCACCGTGATGACCGCATAGGCGGCCGCGTGGCTCTTGTTGAACCCGTATTCGGCGAATTTCTCCATCGTATCGAACGCGCGCGTGGCCGTGCCCTTCTCGATCCCACGTCCCTTGGCCCCCGCCAGAAAGACCTTGCGCTGCTTGGCCATCTCTGCGGGCTTTTTCTTGCCCATCGCCCGCCGCAGGATATCGGCCTGCCCGAGCGTGTAACCGGCCAGCACCTGCGCCACCTGCATGACCTGCTCTTGATAAACGAACAGGCCATAGGTCTCCTTCAGGATCGGCTCGAGGTCGGGATGATCGTAGGTGATCTCCTTGCGGCCGTCCTTGCGCGCGATGAACTCGGGGATGTTCTCCATCGGCCCGGGCCGGTAGAGCGAGATCAGCGCCACGAGGTCGGAGAACTTCGAGGGCTTGAAGTTGATCAACAGGTCGCGCATGCCCGACGATTCAAGCTGGAAGACGCCGAAACCCTTGCCGCGCTGGAGCAACTTGAACGTTTGCTCATCGTTGAGCGGAATGTCCGCGGCGCCGAGCTCGGTCTCCCGCCGAGCGTTGATGCCCTTGATACAGCGGTCGATGACCGTCAGGTTCTTGAGGCCGAGGAAGTCCATCTTGAGCAGCCCGATCGCCTCGACCTCGGTCATCGCGTATTGCGTGGCCATCATGACGCCGGCGCCATCGGAGGGCTTATAGAGCGGCACGAGGTCGATCAGCGGGCGGTCCGAGATGACCACACCAGCGGCGTGCGTGCCCGGCTGGCGGATCGCCCCCTCGATCCCACGCGCCCGGTCCAGCAACTCGTGGACCTCGGGATCGTCACGATAGAGTTCACCCAGCGATTGGACTTCCTTGAGGGCCTTGTCCAACGTCGTCTTGGGCCCGCCGGGGACGAGTTTGGCGACCTGATCGACCTTCGCCAGCGGGACATTCATCACCCGGCCCACGTCGCGGATGGCGTTGCGCGCCTTCAGCGTGCCGAACGTGATGATCTGCGCCACACAACCATCGCCGTATTTCGCGCGGACGTAATCGATGACCTCGCCGCGCCGCTCGAAGCAAAAGTCGATGTCGAAGTCGGGCATCGAGACGCGCTCGGGGTTGAGGAACCGCTCGAACAGCAGGCCGTTTTCGATCGGGTCCAAGTCGGTGATGCCCAGACTATAGGCCACGATCGACCCCGCGCCCGAACCGCGACCGGGACCGACCGGAATCCGCTGTTCCTTGGCCCAATGGATGAAGTCCCAAACGACCAGGAAATAGTCGACGAAATTCATGCTTTCGATCACGCCCATCTCGAACACGGCGCGTTCGCGGTGGGTAGCGGGGGGATCCGCGCCGTAGCGTCGGCGGAGCCCTTGTTCGACCAATTCGTGCATGTGGGCGCCGGCCTCGACGCCGTCGGGCGGCTTGTAGTGCGGAAGCAGTCGCTCGCCGGTCGGAATCTCGCAGTTGCAGCGCTCGGCGATCGCGACCGTGTTCTCGATCGCGCCGTCGACTTCGCCGAAAAGCGTCGTCATCTCACCCGGCGACTTGAGGTAGAACTCGTTCTGCTCGAATCGCAAGCGGTTGGGATCGTCGAGGCTCTTGTTCATTGAGATGCACATCAGCACGTCTTGCGCCGCGTGGCTCTCGGGTGTCAGGTAGTGACAGTCGTTGGTCGCGATCAGTGGCAGGTCGTTTTTCTTGGCCAGTTCGATCAGGGCCTTATTCAGCCGCGGCTGATCGGGCAGACCGTGGTCCATCAACTCGACGAAGAAACGATCGCGCCCAAAGATCTGGAGATAGTCATCGAGCAGACGCTCGGCCCCGCGCATGTTGCCGTCCAGAATCGCCTGACACACCGGCCCCTGGATGCAGGTCGTCGTCCCGATCAACCCCTTGTGATACTTCCGCAACAACTCCACGTCGATCCGCGGCTTGTAATAATGGCCTTCGAGGTAGGCGAGCGAACTGAGGCGCGACAGGTTGCGGTAGCCCTCGAGGTTTTCGCACAGCAGCAGGAAGTGGAAACGGGTGCGCGCCTGGGGCGAGGTCCGATCGCGATGGTCGCCGGCCGCCAGATACGCTTCGCAGCCGATAATCGGCTTGATCCCCCCCTCGCGGCAGGCATTCTGGAACTGCAACGCCCCGAACAGGTTGCCGTGATCGGTCAGCGCGATGGCGCCCATCCCCAGCTTGCGGGTTTGCGCGACGAGTCCACGCAGGTCGTTAGCACCGTCGAGCGCGCTATAGTGGCTGTGAACGTGAAGGTGAACGAACGAACCGAGATCAGACATGGGCCGCGAACCTTGGCAAGACTTGCATCCAACCTCATCAAAACCTCACGCGGGCATCCATGTCAAGCTTAACGACGGGGATGCCTTGTTATATACAGATGACTGATTTAACTTGACTTATGGAGAGAACGCCGCCGTTTCCAAGGCATCGTTCTTGACCCGTGGACCGTTCTGATTGGAAGGCTTACGTCGATTCGGGCGGGTTGAGATTGCGATGGTGTATCGACCGACTTTTTTTGGACACTGTCTCTATCGAATGGGAGCTCGGGAAAGTGGTCAATGAGTTCTTCGGCTGGCTCTGGATTTTCATCGGATTCGCTTCGGGAGCGTTAATCGGTCTGCGATTCAGTGGCGAAGATTGGCTTGGGGGTTATGCCGGCCACCCACGCCGCATGGTCCGCTTGGGCCACCTCTCTTTGCTCGGTCTGGTTTTGATCAATATCCGAAGACCCACCCCCTTCCGAATCCCTCCAAACCTCTTCCCATGATTCAGCCCCGCCCTCGCCGATGATTGCCCCGTTTCTCTCCTTGACGGACTCGGCGGGGTCTTTATCATTGTTTGAAGGCGGTTTCGAAACCAGTCCGCAACCCTTTTGAATTCCCCTCATATGAGCACTCAAGGACAAAACACATCTTCCATGCCCAACGCCCTGCTGATCGACGACGAATTCGACATCCGGCAGATCGCCTCGCTGGCGCTGCAGTACGAGGGCTGGCTGGTTCGCGAGGCTTCCAATGGGCGCGAGGCCCTGCGGATGGCGCGCGAGCAGAAGCCGGACTTGATCCTCGTTGACATGATGATGCCTGAAATGTCGGGCCTGGAGTTCTGTAAACGACTGGTCGAGGACCCCGCCACGCACCAAATCCCGGTCCTGCTCATCAGTGCCGTCAACGAAAAGGCCAAGATTGTGCAGGACTTCTGGCAGTTGCCGCTGACGAAGAAGGAGTTCCTACACAAGCCGTTCGACGCCGACATGCTGTTGGATACCATCTGCAAAATGACGTCCGGCCGTCCGGCCGCGGCCCCCACTCCGCGGGCCGAGCCCAAGCCGGCCTCCCCCCCGGCCCCGACGCCCGGTGCTCAGGCCCACCGCGCCTTGACCATCGACGACGACCCCGATATCCGCGCCATCCTGGAGGCGGCCCTGTCGATGCACTATCAGGTCGAGACGGCCGAGAACGGAATGATCGGACTCCAGAAGCTGGACGAGTTCGCCCCCGATTTCATCATCAGCGATATCAACATGCCGGTCATGAACGGCCTGGAGACCGCCGAAGGCATCCGCCGCCACCCCCAACTGAGCCACGTGCCGATCTTCTTCCTGACCGGCGAGACCGACAAGAATCTGCCGCGCAAGGCCTTCGACGTCGGCGGCAATCTCTACCTGCGCAAGCCGATCGATCCCATGCAGCTCCTCAAATTCATCGAGCATTTCATCAAAGAGACGGGCCTGGAGGCGGGCGGGAACCTGAAGCTGGTCCAGAAAGCCAAGGCCGCCGCCAAGCTCGCGCCTCCCCCCCAAGAGGCTCCCCAGCCCGCTCCGGCTCAGACCCAGCCAGCCCCGCGCGAGGCGCCCAAGACCCCGGTGCGCGTGCTGATCGTCGACTTCAACGTCGAGAACCACAAACTGCTCAGGCGCCTGATTCTTGGCCAGGACAACCAGCCCGCGGCCCTCGGCGGCGGACCGGTCGAGGCGCTGTGGACCGATGACCCTCACACCGCCGTGGGCAACCTGCCGCGCTGGGAGCCTGACGTCATCCTTTACAACCCGCGCAACCCCAAAATGGACGGCCTGGCCTTTGCCCAGACGCTCAAACTCCAAAAGGAAGCCGGCAACCGGGAACTCGCGTTCATCGGGACCCGGTTTTATAAAGTCGACCAGGAGTACAGCCGATCCAAATTCGGCCGGGACGTCATTAAGTTGGACGCAGCCAATGAGGCGATCACCCGGTGCCTTGAAAGCGCGTTAGAAGCCGCCAGGCGCAATACCCGACCCAAGCGCATGCAGATCGGACAGATCAACACCGAAGAGAGAGAACGGCTGCAAGAGGTCAGCAAGACCGGCGCCCGTCAGACCCGCGAGCGCGAACTCTTCCGCCAGCGTTTCTCCGACCTTCAGGCTTTTATCGACAAGTCCTTTACGTAATCGGTCCCCGCGGGGGCCGCGCAGGTCGGGGCCCAGGACACGCCGCAAAGCCCCCGGCGCACGCCGCGACTCACTTCTCCAGGCGCAACGTCACCGGGATTACCCGCTCCTCGATCGGTTCCCATTCAACGTGCAACCATCTGAAGTCTTCGGGCACGGCCTCGGCCGGCAGAGTATAGACGCGCGCGAATTCGACTTCAACGGGCGGCCCGATGGGTGCGATGGGATCCACCGTCGCCAGTTCCCACCCCGGGGCATGGCCCTGGGTGATCAGATAGAGCACCTCCCCCAACTCTTCGGGGAGTAGCGAGCGCCGCGACTGGCTGGGATTACTCGGCCGGTGACCCATGCGCCGCAGCAGGTAATCATAATGGCTGCGCACGTTTCTGGGGTCGATCAATACGACGCTGAAGGGTCGACCGTCGGCATCCTCGACCAACCAGCGAGCGATCTTCTCGGTTGCGATGAACGAGTCCGCGTACCATACGTCGCCCTTGTGCACCCGCCAAGCAACGGAGGCAGAGCGTGCGGTCAACCCCAAAACACCCAGGATGATACCCCAGCCGACCAGGCGCATCCCCCAGCCAACAAGCGGCGGCCGGCGGCCCAACCAGCACCCTACCGTCCACGCCCCCAAAATCACGGGGACTTGAATGATTGTGAAGAAAAAGTACTCCCTAAAGGCGTCTCCCTTGCGAACGGCCACAAAGCCGAACGCCGCCATGAGCACGGCCAGAAACAGGACGGATGGCTCGGCCCGCCGCCGCGCCATAACGCCCAGCGTGGCCAGGAATGCGATCGCCACCAAGATGGCGCAGGCCCATTGTCCGGGCGGGCGCTCCAACACGCCCGGGGGGAAGTTCTGGCCGGGGAAGTTGCGGCGGAAAGTCACTCGCAGGAAGAGATCGAGCGGGACCCTGCACCGTTCAAAGATGCCGAGATCCGAGGGGGGCGTCGCGACGAGCGTGTTGCGGATATAGCTACTCAGGTTGCTGGGACGAGGGGTGAACTCGTAAATGATCGGGGGAACGTAAAGCAACGCCACCCAAATCCCAACCGCCAATCCCCACCCCCACCACTCCCGGCGACGATAGCGACCCCATCGCCCCCTCGCCCGGACCACCGCCCAGACCGCGAACGGGACCACCACGGCAATCGTAATGAGTGTGGTCGAATGGTAATGCGGCAGAATCGCCAGCACCATCACCAGCAGAGACAAACAAGGAAGCGGGCGGCGCGGCAGCGAGTAGAGCAGGGTAGCGATCAGGATCGTCGTGAACGGAAGCGTGTGGGGATTCCAAAGCGTGCGGTCGTAGACGACCCATTCGGGCGAGAGCGTGAACACAACCGGCGGCGCCAGCGCGGCCATGGGGCTGGACGTGGTCAGCAAAACCCAGCGCCAGGCCAGCACCGCGGCCGCCGCCATCAACAACGAGATCGTGAGCATCCCGGCGACCGGGTGGAATCCGGTCAGCGCCATCGCCGGGGCCAGCGTATAATACCACCCGGGCCCGATGGCGAAATCGCCGACCGAACGATAAGGCCCGACCAACGGCCAGCGCCCATCGCGCAACCAGTCCCAGACCACGACGTAATCACGCCCCTGGTCGGTCTCCAGGTGCTGGATGGCCGGGTTCGCCAGCCGCATGTGAAGGCCGAACAACACCAGTGCCGTGAGAAACGTATAGAACGCCCGTCGCGCCCGCCGATCGGGGATAGCCTCGGCAACCGAACCGGGAAGGCCCCGGGACGGTTCAAAACTGGCGGAGATAGGCTGGCCGGAATTTCGCATGGTTCAGGATGAAAGGCGCCTCTAAGAATTCAGTCCCGGTAGGGACGATTGCTTTAAGCCCGCCGTGCCTCCTTCGCCATAGCAGCCTTGGCTGCGGCGGCTGAGAGCTTCAGCGAAGGCGGGAAATCAAA
Source organism: Candidatus Sumerlaeia bacterium (assembly GCA_963580245.1). Lineage (GTDB taxonomy): Bacteria > Sumerlaeota > Sumerlaeia > MVZB01 > MVZB01 > CAUZJO01. The sequence goes on from CAUZJO010000124.1 coordinate 8,109, forward strand.
CCGATAACGAATTGGAGTCCCGTAAGGACGACTGCAAACCGGATTTTTAGAGGTCCCCTGAATCGTCACCGCTGTCCAAATGAATAGCCGCAACGACGAATACTCAACACCGGCAGCTCAAGTCCCCGGCATGACCCGATCAACAAATCATTGACCCCATCGACGTTGGATGACCCCCATCCCCGGTCCGCGTTCAACTCTTTTGGGTGGCGTGATGCGAAGCGTCCAAGTCAACCATCGTGCATGACGGGTGGATGCTCGCTTAGGCGGTTCCGGATGGCCAGAGAATTCGCTTGCCACGACCCAAGGGCTGTTTCACTATATTCCCGGACTGGCTCTTGGGGGGCTGATTAAGGACTGCTAGAGGCTCCTGGGCGGCCCCTTCCATCACGCCCGGCCCATTGAATTTACAGGAAGAGATTGCTGATGGTCGCTATTAACGCCAACGACGCCCGGCCCGGGACCAAGCTGATTCTGGACGGGGAACTCTACACCGTGATCGAACGCGCGCACCACAAACCGGGCAAGGGGGGCGCTTTCGTCAAATTCAAGCTCAAGGGGATCGTCAGCGGCAAGGTCATCGACAATACCGTCCGCGCCGGGACGGTCATGGAGCGCGCCGACGTTTCCACCCAGACCATGCAGTACCTCTATCCCGAGAACGAAACGTTCATCTTCATGGACCTCCAGAGCTACGATCAGATGCCGATCGCCGCCGAGGTGATCGGCGACGGCGCCCAATACCTGATCGAGAACGCCGAGGTTCAGGTCACGCTGTTCGAGGGCCAGGCCATCGGGGTCCAGTTGCCCCCCAAAATGGACTTCGAGGTCACCGAAACGATCGACGACGCCGCCCGCGGCAACACCGCCACCAACGTCACCAAGGAAGCCACGCTCGAGACCGGCCTCAAGGTCCAGGTCCCCCTGTTCGTCAAGACCGGCGAACGCATTCGCATCTCCACGCTTGACGGAAGTTATGTAGAGCGAGCGTGAATCGGGTCTCGGGTGTTGGATGAGTTCGGACGCACAAAACCCACGACGCCCAATGCCAGACAGCGCATCGTGACTACGGCAGGTAAACTCAATCAACTTGGCCCCCAATCCTGCGGCGAAGGCATTTGAGGCCCGAAACCCGCCTAAATGGACCCCTGGAGCACCCTCCTCATCCTCATCATCCTGCTCGGGCTGGCGACGCTGTTAGGCACGGTGGCCGAGCGGTTGCGCCAGAGCGCCATCATGGGCTTTTTGGTGGCCGGCGCGCTCGTGGGGCCGGGGGGACTCAATTGGGTGAGCCAACCCCAGGCGGTCGATATGCTGGCCGAGCTGGGGGTGGCCCTGCTGCTCTTTACGATCGGGATGGAGTTCTCGCTCAAGCGGCTGCGGGCGTTGGGGGCGTTCGCCGTCGGGGGGGGCACGCTGCAAATCATCCTGACGGCGGCCCTGTTTGCGCTGGTGGCGCGCGGGTTCGGGGTCGAGACCAAAGCGGCCGTCGCCCTGGGTCTGATGATTGCGCCGAGCAGCACGGCCTGCGTCATGCGCCTGTTGAAGGACCGGGCCGAGCTCGACAGCTTGCACGGTCGTAATTGCATCGGCGTCCTGCTGTTGCAAGACCTCGCGCTGGTCCCGCTGGTGGTCCTGATGACGGCCCTGGGGAGCGGCCGGGATGACGCCCACCCGTTGTTCGGGGTGCTGCTGTCAGCGGGTTTGTTCGTCTTCCTGGTACTGCTGTTCTATGGAGTGAGCAACTATCTTCTGGCCCGCGTGTTCAGGGCGACCGCTTCGGTGATGAACCGTGAGTTGCTGATCCTGGTCGCCGCGACGATCGCCCTGGGGGCGTCTTGGTTCGCCCACCGCTTGGGCTTCTCGCCGGCCCTGGGCGCGTTCGTGGCGGGCCTGATGATCGCCGAATCGCCCTACGCCGCCCAAGTGCGGGCCGACATCGTGCCGCTCCGAACGCTGTTCGTCACGCTGTTCTTCGTTTCGATAGGCATGTTGGGCGACCTGCGCTGGTGCTGGGCCAATAGGGTCGACGTGGCCCTCATGGTCGGTCTGATCCTGGCCGGCAAGGTGCTGGTCGTCGCTGTGTTGTCGGTGGTGTTTCGCCATACTTGGCGCGAAGCCGTGGCCACGGCGTTGGCGCTGGCCCAGGTCGGCGAGTTCTCGTTCGTTCTGGGTCGGATCGGGCTCGATGGCGGCGTCCTCGATGAGGACCTCTTCCGCCTACTGATCTCGTCGATCCTGGCGACGATGCTGCTCACGCCGCTGATGGTAGCCGCCGCGCCGCGGGCCGGTCAGGCCGCCGAGCGGCTGCGATTGCGGCTGTGGCCGGGCCTCCCACCGGCTCAGCCGGCCGAAAAACCCGCCCGAGAGCTGAGCGGCCACGTCGTCGTCGTCGGCTATGGCCCGGCCGGCCGCGAGGTCGTCAAGGCCCTGCGCGGCCACGACGTCCCCGAGCTGGTGATCGAACTGAACCCCAAGGGCGTGGCGGCGGCCCGCGCCGACGGCGCGCGCGCCGAAGTGGGCGACGCCACCATGGGCGACATCCTCGAACACGTCCACTTGGCCTCGGCGCGGGCGCTGGTCATCACGATCCCCGACCACCGCGCGGCCCTCTCGGTCATCCGCCAAACCATCGCCCTGGCCCCCGACACCCCCATCATCACCCGCGCCCGTTACAACAAATACGTCCCCGAACTAACCGCCGCCGGCTCCCACGTCACCGTGGACGAGGAACAGTACATCGGCCTGATGCTGGGAATTCGAGTGATCGAGATGGAAAGTTAAGGTTGCGCCAAGCAGGCCCCACGAGAAAACATCATATCCGAACGCGAGGCGGTCGGCGAACGGGGCTCTAAACTGACGGGGCGAACCATTTAGCCCGCCAATGGGGTGTCGACGCGCCCAAGCTATTCGACGACGATGAACACATGAACGAACCAGAAACCGACAAACCGCAAGAACCGGCCGGCCAGCCCGAAGTTTTGCTATATTGCGACGGGGCCTGCTCGCCCAATCCGGGCAACGGGGGCTGGGGGGTGGTCCTGATCGCGCCGGGCCACGGCGACCACCGCCGCGAGCTGAGCGGTGCCGCGCCCGACAGCACGAACAACCGCATGGAGCTGACCGCCGCCCTCGAGGGCCTGTGCGCGTTGCGTCGGCCCAGCCACGTGCGCATCATCACCGATTCCGAGTATCTCAAGAAGGCCTTTACCGACGGCTGGCTCGACAACTGGCAACGCAAAGGCTGGAAAACGGCCAACAAGAAGCCGGTCAAGAACCAGGACCTGTGGCGCGCGCTACTCGATGCGATGACGTCGCACGGCGTTGAGTGGGAGTGGGTTAAAGGTCACGCCGAAGACGAGGAAAACAACCGCTGTGATGAGCTCGCGGTCCAGGCCCGCCTTGACCTCAGGGCCACTCAGTAAAGCGTCCAAAATGGAGCGGTATTGAGGCTGGTCCCAAGCAGCGAGTTCACGTCAAGCAATCCGCCTTGCAACTCGGCGCCGCTCAATTCCGTCGTCGCCCGCGAGGTGCTCAGGAGCAGCTCCTTGACCTGCGGGGGCGTCAGGTCGGGATATTCGGCCATCAGCAGCACCGCCGCTCCCGTCACGCGCGGCGTGGCGAAGGAGGTTCCTTGCACTACCGTGTACGCTTCGTCCGGCGGAGCCGAGGTAGTCACCACGCTTACTCCGGGCGCCGCCAGGGTCACCATCGAGCCAAAATTCGAAAACGAAGCCAACTGGCCGACGGTGTTGATCGCCGCGACCGAGACGACGTTGTCAAAATTGAATGAGGACGGATACATGGGGGTGTCGTCGAGGGACACGCCGTCGTTGCCGGGACTGGTGACGATCAAGATGTTCTCTTCCATCGAGGCAATGACGTCGCGCATGGCCTCGTTCATCTCCGCATCACCCCAACTGGCGTTGATGATCCGCACCCGCGGGAAATTCAACACGTAATCGAACGCGGCCAGGATGTTGGCGACCTCGGTCATTTCGGATTCGAAGGCTCGCACCGCCATCATGCTCACCTCCCAGCACGTGCCGGCGATGCCCACCCCATTGTTGCCGCGGGCGCCCAGGACGCCGCAGACCTGGGTGCCGTGCCCGATCGTGTCGGTCAGGTCCCCATTGGGCCCCATTTGGTCGCCGCCTTCGATCACGTTCCAGCCGTGCAGGTCATCGACGAACCCATTTTGATCGTCGTCAACGCCCGGGTCCCCGGCCTCCTCGATGGCGTTCGTCCACAGGTTACCCTGGAAGTCCTCGTGATTGACGTCGAGGCCGCTATCGATGACCGCCACCAACACATCGTCGGCCGAGCTGCGCCGCTCCCACGCCTCGCGCAGGAAAATATCCGCCGCCGCGACCAGGTTCCCATTGGGATTCAGCGTGATCTGACCCGTGAAAAGGGGGTCGTTGGGCGTGGCCGCGAGCCGAACGGTGGAATTGGGCGCCGCCGTGACACCCAGTCGCTCCTTGTCGCGAGCGAAGGCCTGCTCGGCCGGCTCACCGCCCCGATAGAGCGCCCATGGGAAGTGCCGGTAATGCCTGACCGGCCTCAGGCCGGTCTGCTTCATCATCTCGGCCGTCTGGGCGGAATCCACCCGCACCAGCCACTCGGCCCCGACCAAGGGGCTAAGGAGAATCCAAACCAACGGGCCGATGACCCAGGGCATGGCGAGCAAGGGGCGCGTCAAGATCGACGGGTTCCTAAGAGAATATTCCGAATGAGAAAGCCGCATCACATCCGATGATAACAGTTTAGCCCCAATTCGCAGCGATTTCTCGGCAAAAGTGGACTCGATTTTACGAAATTCGGGTGGGCGAGACCCGCCGTCCGAGACCGGAGCGGTCCCCGCGGCCTGAGACCGGAGTCTTCAGTTGGCCCCAATGATGCGTGGTTCCAATGCAGTACAGATGCGCCTGAGGCCCCGACCACCCGGACCTTCCGGGCCGCCCGCGTTCTCCGAGTCCTTAGGGGTCCGTCCTTGACACGCCTCGGGCCACCCGCTAGATGTAGAATGTTGGCGTGGGCTGATGTAGCTCAGTTGGTAGAGCAACGCACTCGTAATGCGTAGGTCGTCAGTTCGAATCTGACCATCAGCTCCATCTAACCCCTTTAATCACAAGGTTATGCGTGATTTGGAACTTTATGCGGGACTCGGCCAATGTAAGTTTAGTGTAAGTCGGAGGCTATTCTTCTACCGCGCGCTTACGTAACGATCCTTCCGCTTGGTTCGTCTGAATCAGTGCTTCTTCGATCCGTGTAACGATTTCTGATCTCATCCGCTCGATTCTGGCCTGCTCATAGTGCTGCACCATGACATCCTCCCCCTGATGGCCGACGTAGGCTTGCAGGACGCGATGATCGCCTCGCCGCTCCCGCACCAGGTTGATGAAAACGGCCCGCAGGCGACGAGGCATAAAGTCGCGGAATACCTCCTCGCCCGTCTCCTTCCAAGCCCCTCTCACAAGCCGCGTCAGGGCGTGGCTCAAACCGTAAATGCTCCAGGGTTCGCCGTGGTGAGTTACAAAAATATAACCATCGAGATGACGTGTCTTAAGCCGTGTGATAGCCTCGTTTAGAACTTTCAGGACCATTTCAGGCACCGGGACCGTGCGGCGCGAATTAGTCGATCCTGAAAAAGCCCTGCTCAAGCAGCCCAGCCGATCAGAGCTGAACTCGGGTGAACCAGAGGCATCCGTTTTCGACTCGTGATTTGCGCCAGACGCAGCAAAAGATAATGAAA
>CAUZJO010000125.1:0-13844 GCA_963580245.1 Candidatus Sumerlaeia bacterium
AGCGCCTTTGGACAATACCAATTGCCGCCACTGGGAAAATCGGTTGAGGATCCCTCAACGAGTTTCAACGTGCAACCCGGCTTCGGCGTGGACCTGATCTACAAGGTGGACAAGAAAAAGTATGGTACCTGGATAGCGATGGCTTTTGATGGCAATGGTCGCTTGGCGGTATCTGATCAAGGAGGGACCGGAACCTTCTTGGTCGAGATCCCCATTCCAGGAGAGGACTTCGATGAAAGCAAGGTCAAGAAGCTTAACGTTAAGTCGTCTTTGTACGGCATGCTCTACGCCTTCGACCACCTCTACATGATGGGCAACAATACCCTGACGCGGGCCAAGGTGCTGGAGGACGGCGAATTGGGCCTCTCGGAAGTCATTTCTCCGATGCAAGGTGGTGGCGAGCATGGTCCCCATTCCTTGGTGGTCACCCCTGACGGCAAAAGCCTGTATGTCATAGCCGGAAATATGACCCGTGTCCCCGAGTACCAGAAGACCCGCATTCGGGATAACTGGAAAGACGACTACCTCCTGCAGAACTACGCCTATGGACACAATGGAGGAGGCAAGGCCCCGGGCGGTTGGGTGCTGAAACTTAGCCCGGACGGGAAGGAACGCGAATTGATGAACATGGGGTATCGCAACCCCGTTGACTTCGCCTTGAATCGCGACGGCGAATTATTCGTCTACGATGCGGACATGGAATGGGACATCGGAGCCCCATGGTACCGGCCCACGCGTATCAACCATGGCGTTTCCGGAGGGGAAAGCGGTTGGCGAGCCACCTCCAAGAAATGGCGCAAATATTTCCCGGATACCGTGGGTTCGGTGGTCGACGTCGGCCCCGGTTGCCCGACCGGCGTGATCGCCGGTACCAACACGCAATTCCCTACCCATTACCGCGATGCCCTGTTCATCTGCGACTGGACCTTCGCCACCATGTACTCGGTCCACCTGAAGCCCCAGGGTTCATCCTATGTCGGGGAAAAGCGTGAGTTCATTTCCAATACCAAAGGCTCGCTGGCCTTGACCGACGTCGACGTAGGCCCGGACGGTAACATGTACTTCTGTGTGGGCGGTCGCGGTGGCCAATCCTACTTGTATCGGGTTTCCTATAAGGGTTCAGCTTCCACAGCCTTGTCAAAACTGGATGCCACTAGCTCTCACGCCAAGGCTCGCGCCACTCGTCACATGCTAGAGGCCTTTCACGGTCATCCCGATCCCAAGGCAGTGGAAACTGCTTGGCCCTATCTGAGCAGTGAGGATTACCACCTGCGCTATGCCGCCCGCATTGCCATCGAGTGGCAGGATGCCAAGGCCTGGTCTGACAAAGCCTATTCGGAAAAGGACGACGTGGCGGCCATTCATGCCCTACTAGGCTTGGCCCGCAGCGATCTCGCAGGAAGCCTGGTTCCCAGTGTGAAGCGTCTCCTGAAAGTCGACTTTGCGAAGCTCGACAAAACGGGCAAGCTCGCCTTGTTGCGGACCTACGCTGTCATCATGAGCCGAGGCGGCAAACCGGAAGCAGGCCAAGTAAAGGCCATCGGTGATCAACTGGATCCTCACTTCCCCGCCAGGGACGACAACTTGAACGAGGAACTTTGTCGCGTGCTCTGCTATCTACAGCACCCCTCGGTCGTCGAGAAGACCGTGGCTCTAATGCAGACCACCAAGGCCAAGGTGCCTGACTTTGACGCCGAAATCATGAAACGTAACCGTGGCTATGGAGGCAGTATCCTGAGCTCAATGGAATCCAATCCAAATATCCTCAACATTCATTTTCTCTTTTGCCTGAAGAACGTTCAGGAGGGCTGGACCATGGATCACCGCAAGGTCTACCTCGCTGAATTGAAAACTCTGCTCACCAAGAAGGGCGGCAACATGTTCACCGGCTACATCCAAAAGATCAGGGATTCTGCGATCGCTTCCGTGCCCGAAAAGGACAAAACCTTCCTCCAATACCTGATGGGCGACGTCAAAAGTATCGATATCTCCAAATTGCCCAAGGCAAAAGGCCCGAGTGTTGCCTGGACTGTCGACACCGCTCTCAAGATGCTCAAGGAGGAACCTCTTACTGGACGTAGTATGTCCAATGGTAAAAAAATGTTTTCGGCTGGGCTGTGCGTGGCCTGTCACCGCTTTGGTCCCGAAGGTGGCGGAATTGGCCCCGACTTGACGAACCTGGCCAAGCGCAGCGACTACAAAGCCATTTTGGAATCTACCTTGCAGCCCAACTTGGTGGTATCTGAACAATTCGAACAGCATGAACTGAAGATGAAGGATGGTTCGGTGGTCATGGGTCGAATCGTTGGTGATGAGAAAGGGGAGTATTTGTTGGTTCAGTCGGGATTCGAACCCTTGAAACTTAAAAAAGTGAAAAAAGCGGAGGTTGTCTCCAAGAAAGGCTCCAAGATATCGATGATGCCTCCCGGCTTGGCCAACTCGATGAATGCGGATGAACTGAAGGACCTCATTGCCTACTTCGTCTCCCAAGGCAATAACCGTCATCCGGTTTACAAGAGACCCAAGTCGACCAAGAAACTGGGAATCGAGATAACCAGCGCAATCTATGGAGTGGAAGGAAACGCCCAGAGGAGCATGGACCTCAGTAAGACCATCAAGCAATACATGGATGCCCGGGAATACGAATTTAATATTACCAATACCTTTGCAGGTCGAGACCCGGCTCCCGGAACACCCAAGGTGCTGCTCCTCAAATATAAGTTCAACGGCAAGACGTTCAGCAAGAAGATTAGGGAGAATGGGCTCGTTTCTTTCTACGAATAGTTGCTCCGGCAGCGCAAAGGCCAGCAAGCTGCACCTGATCTGGACTTAACCGGAATGGAATCCGCTTGAGGCGCGATTAAGCAGTTTCTGGGGTAAGCTGATTCGGTTTTTGCAGACATTTGGGCGGAGCGAGTAGAATGATGGCGGTCAAGTCGACCCACGAGAGATTAAAAAACTGGTTAAAGCAGCATAGAATGAAGACACAAAAACCATGAACACACGAACAACGATCCATGACAAAGGAATGACATCCACTTCAGAAGGGGAATTACCGGGATGAAGAACCACCCTTGGACAACTGCTTCTTTGGTCGTCGTCGCGCTGGCGGCGACGTTACCGAGCCTTCCCGGCGCCGCGGCGGACGGCAAGCCGGGCGACGGACCCGGTGCCGTACGAGTTATCAAGGAAAAGCCGGCGGATGCGACGGGCCTCCAGCGATTGGGCGAGGCGGTGTTGTCGTCCAAGCCGCTGGCCTACTGGCCCATGCACGGCAACGAGGCGGCGGTCGCTGTTGACACGTCGCCCAACGGAAACAACGGAACGTACGAGAAGGGCGCCTCACCTTATTCCCCCGGCGGTAAAGCCGACAACCTGAACGGTGGGCGCATGTGGGCCAGGTTGAAACTGCCGGCCGACACCTACAGCGTCGAATGCTGGTTCTGGAACGAGACGCCTCATCACGTGCGCCTAGTGACCGGATACATGTTTTCACGCGGATCGGACGGTGACAAGAGTGTGGCCGGTGACCATTTGGGGATCGGCGGCACACACAGCGCCACCGGCAAGCTTTTCGTATTCAACGGCAACAAACGCAACGAGGTAATCACCGGCTCGACGCAACTTGTGCCGCGTACCTGGAATCACGTCGTGATGGTCCGGCAAAAGAACGAAGTGGCCGTTTATTTGAATGGTCATACCGAACCGGAAATCCAGGGCCGGCTGGCCGTCACGTACAAACCGGATAGCGCAAAGATTTTTGTCGGTGGTCGCAGCGATAACTTCGCAAACCTCTTTGGCCGTATGGACGAAGTCGCCCTGTACGATCGGGCGCTAACCCCGAAGGAAGCGAAGGCTCATTTCGATGCCGCGGGAGTGACGCTGGTTGAAGGGCCGAAACAAGCAGCCGCAGTGCGTGTGGCAAAAGACGGCGAGACCGAACACTTCTGGTACCGCCTAGCGCCAGCCGACCCTTACATCGACTCGCAGCGCGATAACAAGGCCTTCGCTTTTCGGAAAGGCGTCATCCTGCTCTCGGAAGACAACGGAAAGACCTGGCCGCATACGAAGGAATTCCCCAACGCGAAAAATATCACGTTCAGTTGCATTCTGAAAAACGGGAACGTCCTTTTTGCTACGCGCACCAAGCTTTATCTGAGCACGGACAACCTGAAAACGTACAAGCAGATTACGGTCAAGGATCAGAAAGGTCGCGACTATCTGCCACATACTCCGCGAGATCTCAACCAACCCGGCTGGTACTTTCATCCGCTCGACGGTGTACACACCTGGGATGTCGATGGGAGGGAAATGCTGGTGTGGGGCAACTACTGCAATGTCCTCGGCGGACCGGTTCCGATCAATATTTACTATTCCACCGACCAGGGACGGACGGTGAAGATCGCGTATTCCTTTGGACATAATCCTGGCCATCACGATCGTGACGCGAAGACTGGAAGACCGTTGGGTGACCCCGACAACCCGGTTATCTGCCGTCACATTCATTCGGTGGCATACAACCCAGCCGAGAAGGCGTTCTACGCATGTACGGGTGACCATACTCGGGGCAATCGTCACGAGTGCCATTGGTTGCGGGGCGTCTATGACCGAAGAGATGATACGTGGAGCTGGAAAGTGCTGGTGTCGAGCACTTCAAACTCACGCTATAAATCCGGAGGCATTAACTTTGTCGACGGCAAAGTTTACTGGGCAGCGGACGCCAATGGCAAAGCGCCTTTTGACCGCGGCATTTTTCGTTGCAACCCGGCGGACCTCGCCGATCCATCGAAGCACACGATGCTATTCAACCCGAAATATCCCGTAGCCTTGATGATCATTGAGGACGGTGTGATTCTTGCCGGCCACATTGCGCTCGAATCCCCATTCCGCACAGGAATCATGTTCTCGCCCGACATGGGCAAGACCTGGGCGCAGTACGACTTGAAGGAATTCGGCAAGCGTACCGCGGTGCGTTTCCACCGGAAAAACAGCGACGGATGGTTCCGAGTCGATCTGAGAACAGGGTGGGTCACACCGAACGAGGTTCTGTTCATCAAGCCGAAATAGCATGCAATCATGGAAGGTTGTTACCGAAACGGTGACAGAGCGGAAACAACAATTACCTACTACAACACAGGAAGATCTAATTATGAAGAAACACGACGCCATCAAGAGCGTATGGATCATGACGGTCCTGGTCCTATCCACAACCGTCTTTGCCGCCGGGAAACCAACGCCGGTCAGCCTGACCCCCGAAGGGAAAAAACTCGAGGCACATTACAGCGAGATGCTGGCTGACCTAAAGCAACAGATCACGCGCCTCGAACCCAAGGTGGAGGAAAAGAAGTGATGACCACACCTCGCCGTGAATTCCTGAAAAAGTCCGTCATCGGCTTGACGGCCGCGACGGTGCACGGGACCGGAGCCGCCCTTAGAGGAGAGGAAAAAAATCCAACCACCGTGCAGACATCCGAGGACGGAATCCCTCCGCATCAACCGCTTGACCTGCCGGGACTGCACGGTTACGCCGAAAAGAGCATTCCCGCCGGCGACACCATTCATTTTCGCATCTCCAGCACCCTGCCTTATCGTCTGAAAGTTTGCCGCCTCGCCGGGGGCGTCGACGACCTCGACGCAGACGTCGTGCTCCACGCGTTTCCGCCGTCGCAACCTTCGCCGCAGCCCATTCACCCCGGCTCTTATATTCATGTGGCCCGCGGGCTGACCGTGGACACCCCGCTCAAGGCCTTGTCCCTCGAGTGCTGGGTACGTCCCTGGCATGTGGGCCGCTACCAGGGTCTGATTACGCAATACGACTATCCGAATTCCGGCGGGATCGGTTTGTTTTTGAGTCCGGGCGGAACCGTCGAGCTCTATCTCGGTGACGGCGGTGAATACAACCGCGAGCGAGGAATGACCGGGCCGAAACTGCCGGTGAAGAAATGGAGTCACATCGTGGCCTCCTGGGATGGCGACACCGCTACGATCTGGCTCAACGGCAAGCGCGCAGCCACCTCGCAGTTGAAAGGTCCGGTCCGACCGGGGCGCTGCCCGCTGCGGCTTGGCGCATACGGTCATAACGGCCTCGCCGCCAATTTCCTTAATGGCGATATGGCCATGCCGACCATCTACGGTCGCGTGCTGCCGGAACGGGAAATCGTCACCCGTTTCGAAGCAAAAGCGCTGAAGACACCACCAGAAAAGGGACTCATCGCCTGCTGGCCTTTATCCGAGGAAGACGGGGACCAGGTAGCCGACATTGGCCCGCAAAAGCGCGGTGGACGGATCATCAATCACGCCGCCTGGATGATCGGCGGCCCGAGTTTCGACGCCGCCAAGGTCGGCCGGTTCGATAAGAGTTATGATCCCACCAAGGATAAGAATCGGGGACACGCCGTGCGCTTCGCGAGCGATGACCTCTACGATTGCCGGTGGCAAACAACCCACACGTTCAAGATCCCGGAGGACGCGAAGTCGGGGATCTATGCAGGCCGGTTCAACTATTCCGTGGGCGACCAACCGCGTGAATACCACGTGACCTTTATCGTGCGCAAATCGAAGAAACGCCCCAAGGCGCCGATCCTGGTTCTCTGTTCAACCAACACATGGATGGCCTACAACGCCGCTCCGTTTCCCATTGCGGTCAAGGGCCGGAATTTTATCAACACGGACGGGCTCAAGAATTCCGTGCCGACAGCGCCGGCGTACAGCATGTATCGCAATCATCACCCCGGCCAACCGACCTACTACATGGGGCTGAACATGCCCTGGCCCAATGCAGGGCCGACCGTTCTCTACAGCCCGGCCAATGTCGGTTACAGCCACCTCACCCGCGGGGAGCTCTTCGCCCACCGCTGGCTCGACGGTCATTACGGAGACCACGCGGGATACGATTACGACGTCGTTACCGATCTTGATCTACACCGTGATCCGAACCTGCTCAAAGACTATCGCGCCGTGGTCATGAACGGCCACAGCGAATATTGGTCGGGTGAAGCCATGGACGCGGTCGATCGCTACCTCGCCGGGGGCGGGAAACTGATGGCGCTGACCGGCAATACCATGCTCTGGCGGGTCTCGTACAACCCGGCGGGAACCGTGATGGAATGCCGCAAGCTGAATCTCGGACCCGGATCGGGAGGACGCCCCGGTTGCACGGTCGGCGAACTTTACCACAGCCAGGATAAGCGCCGTGGTTGTCTCACTCAACTCTCCGAGCACTCCCCCTGCGACGTGGTGGGTTTGATCGGAATCGGCTGGAGCCCCCATACCGGGGTTTATCATTTGGACGAGCCGGATCACTTCCTGTTCAACCGGCCGGAAAAGGTGGGCTTGAAAAAAGGCGATACGTTCGGCCATGCGGAGAAGGGCGATTATCCGCGAGCCATCTACCATGAATGGGATGTCCGCCTGAGCACCATCGGCAAGATGACCAAATCGATCCCTCAGGGGGCGACGCTGCCTGAGGAGGATCCCGCGGGCATGGTCACCCTGGCCCGCGGCCTGATCAAGCCGGGCGGAGGCGGGATTTTCGATTACTTCCTCCGGCGAACCGAACTAGTCGACGGCGTGGCCGCCGAGATGATCTACTGGAAACGTCCGAAGGGCGGCGAAGTTTTTCACGCGGGGGCCATTCCATCCGGTTGGACCCTGTCGGTCGATGCGCGAATGCGCACCCTGCTGCGCAATGTGCTGCATCATTTCGGGGTTAAGCCGGCGGTTTAACCTATGACTTAGGTAAATTCTCAACTGCCGCTCGCCTAAGATGGCATATCTACAACAAAGGAAGATCTAATTATGAAGAAACACGACGCCATCAAACGCGCACCCGACGGCCGGTTGGTAGTGGTGATGCGTGAAAGATGAAACAGATTCATGCCGAGGTTTTTCGACCTTAGAAACTATTCCCTGCCTAAGATTTTCCATGAACCGTAAATGCTGCCACATATTTTTCCTATTCGCCCTCCTCCTCCCCTGGGCCGCATCTGCCCAGGTCGCCGAACAGCAACTGCGCGCCGGAGCCTACGTTCAGGACGTTACCGGGTCCTTTGACTCCCTTCTGGTCGGCGGGGGCTTTACCGAGCGTCGGCGCGGCAAAATGAATCCGGGGGATCTCAAGGCCCGTTGCTTCGTTCTTCAGCGAGGCAAGGTAAGTATCGCGATCGCCATCGTCGACAGCTGCATGATCCCGAGAACCGTCTGCGATCAGGCAAAGAAGTTGGCCTCGAAAGCCACCGGCATCCCTACCGACCGGATCCTCATTGCGGCAACCCACACCCACAGCGCCCCGAGCGTGATGAACTACTTCCTGGGCACCATGGTCGACCCCGCATACACCAAGTTTCTTCCCCCGAAGATTGCCGAGGGCATCGTTGGCGCTCATGCCAAGCTGGAACCTGCCCGCATCGGGTGGAACCAAGTGCGAGCTCCCGGGTTCACTCATTGCCGACGCTGGATCACGAGACCGGACCGTATGCAATTCGATCCCTTTGGCAACAGGACCGTTCGAGCCATGATGCATCCGGGCTACCAAAACCAGTCCTACGTCGGGCCATCCGGTCCGGTGGACGACGAACTCTCCGTGATTTCCATTCAAACCTTGAAGGGCAAACCGCTCGCGGTGATCGCCAATTTCTCGATGCATTATTACGGGGGCGCTGGCCCCGCGGATTACTTCGGCCTCTTTGCCGAGCGCTTGGCAAAGCGTCTGGAATCCAGTGGGAGCGCGCCGGTCTGCGCCATGTCGCAGGGAACCAGCGGTGACCTGCACTGGATGAATTACGGCAAACCCAACAAGGGGTCGAATGCCTCCCGTTACGCGGACGGGCTTGTTCAGCTCGCGGCCCAAGCCTTGGAAGGGATTCGCTATCAGGACGAGCCGATTCTGGCTATGGAGCAAAAGGTAATCACCTTGTCCCGCCGCTTGCCCGATGCGGAACGCCTCGCTTGGGCTGACAAATTGCTTGCCACGATGAAGGGGCGTCGACCGAAAAACCGCCCCGAGGTCTACGCGGAACAGGCTCGTTTTATCCACGATAACCCGACTGAGAAACTGGTCTTGCAGGCCCTGCGGATCGGCGACCTCGCCATCACCACCCTCCCCAACGAGGTCTACTCGATCACCGGCTTGAAGCTGAAGGCCCGGAGCCCGTTCCCCGCCACCTTCAACGTCGAGTTGGCCAACGGAGCGGCGGGGTATATCCCACCACCCGCCCAGCATGCCCTTGGCGGATACACCACCTGGCCTGCCCGCACGGCTGGCCTTGAGGTTGGTGCGGAACCGAAGATCGTGGAGACCCTCCTGGGTTCGCTGGAGTCATTGGCCGGGAAGCCGCGACGTGGTCCTGCCGCTACCCATGGTGCCTATGCCAAGGCTATCTTGGCCGAAAAGCCCTTGGCCTACTGGCGCTGCGAGGAGTTCGAGGGCGGTCGATTGGCGGATGCTTCCGGCAATGAACGCCCTGGCAAAATCGAAGGTGTTGTGGCTTACCATCTGCCCGGTCCGAAGAACCAGTCGTTTTCCGAAGACTCCAGGAATGCCTCCCTGCAACTGGCTGGCGGCACGGTTTCCGCATCCATACCGTATGGCGATAGCATGTCCTTCTGGTTCTGGAACGGAATGTCGAGTTCGGTGCGCGACAATACGGGAGACCTCTTCACCCTGGACGAGTCCCTTAAGTTGCGCATCGGGGGCAAGGCGGACGAGGAAGCTCGTGGCCACCTCGTTCTTCAGGTCGACGAAAAGCAATTCAAGGGCACCACGGTGCTCGGTCTCCGTACCTGGCATCAGGTCATGGTCTCACTGGAAGGCACCACTTTGAATGTCTATCTCGACGGTAATCCCGAGCCGGAGGTTCGGGCCGAATTGTCGGGCAGCCCGTCGGGCCACTGGCGCTTGGGTGGCGATCTCCCCTTCGAGGGGCGGATCGACGAGGTCGCCTGGTTCCAATCTTCCCTTTCGGGCCAAGATGCCAAGCGACTCCATTCCCTCTCCGGCATAACTCCGCCACCCAAGCCTCCGCCTCCACGGCCTGCGATGACGCGCGGGCCCACAGATGCCTACGCCAAGGCGGTTATGCAGTCCAAGCCCATCGCCTTCTGGCGCCTCCACGATTCGGCCAAGGACAGCGCATCCAAGGCCCGGCATGGAAAGTTTGAAAAAGGCGCTGGGCCGATGGCCCCCGATCAGGATGGCGATTCTTTCAAGGGCGGGCGCATGCGTGCGGAGATTGAAGGGATTGGGGATACTTACAGCATCGAGTTCTGGTTTCGCAATGGTCTGTCCAATAACAGCCGTCCCGTGACCGCTTACCTTTTCTCTCGCGGACTGGATGGCTTGAAATCCGCCGAGGGTGATCACCTTGGAATCGGAGGGACCTTCGCCTCGGCTGGTCGGCTCCTCGTCTACCAGGGAAACCAAAGCAAAGGGCTTTTGACCGGGTTGGCCAAAGTTGAACTCAAGAGCTGGCATCACGTCGTCATGGTGCGCGAGGGCGAGCGCATTCGGGTCTACCTCAACGGTAACCCCAAACCCGACATCGATGGCAAGCTCGCCCGTTCCTACCCGAAAAGCCACCCGCAGTTCTTCCTCGGGGGCCGCAACGACAACTTCGCCAACCTAAAGGGTAACCTCGACGAAGTTGCTCTTTATGACCGCGCCCTGACGCCGGACGAAGTAAGCGCTCATTTCAAGGCCGTAAAACTTACTCCGGCACCAAAAAAACAAGCGAGCACGGCCCCGATGCCCATGACTCCGGAAAACGGGCTGAAAGCCATCCACTTACCGAAGGGATACAAGGTGCAACTGGTGGCCGCCGAGCCTTTGGTCAAAGATCCCGTGGCCATCGATTGGGCCCCGGACGGAAAGCTTTGGGTCGCTGAAATGGCGGATTACCCGAGTGGTGTAAATGGCAAGGCAGGCGGCCGGGTTCGCTATCTTGAAGACAGCGACGGGGACGGGGTCTACGACAAGTCCACCTTATTTCTTGACGGGGTAAACTTCCCGGCCGGCATAATGAGTTGGCAAAAAGGCGCGCTGGTTGCCGCGGCCCCGGATATTTTTTATGCCGAGGATACCACGGGCGACGGCAAGGCGGACAAGCAAACCATTCTCTACACCGGATTCAAGCAGGGTAACCAGCAACTTCGGGTCAACGGCTTGCGCTGGGGGCTCGACAACTGGGTGCACGGGGCCAACGGGAGTCACCATTCCCGGTACACTGCGGGGATCAAAATCAAGTCGTGGTCGAGTCAAACCTTTGAACTCGGAGGTTTCGATTTCCGGATCCGGCCCGACGAGGGATTCTTGGAACCGCTCTCCGGGCCTTCCCAGTTCGGGCGCTCACGTGATGACTGGGGAAATTGGTTCGGTGTGCAGAACAGCTTTCCGCTCTGGCACTACGTACTGGAACATCGCTACCTTTCCCGCAATCCGGATTTCGCTCCGCCTGACCCGCGACGCATACTGACCAAAAGTAACCCGCTCGTCTTTCCAGCCAGACCCCCCCAAAAACGCTTCCACAGCTTCAATCAGTCCGGACGCTTCACCAGCGCATGTTCTCCCACGATCTACCGGGACGATCACCTCTTCGATGACGCCAACGTTTATGCTTTCACCTGTGAGCCCTTTCACAACCTGGTGCAGCGTGTGATCCTCAAGCGCGATGGAGAAAGTTTCACCGCCGAACGGGCGGAACCCAAGGATGACATGGATTTCTTTGCCTCGGAAGACCGCTGGTGCCGGCCGGTCATGGCGCGCACTGGGCCGGACGGAGCCCTCTGGGTCGTCGATATGTACCGCTACATGATCGAACATCCCGCATGGCTTCCGACTGGTGGCAAAGCCGAAATGAAACCGTTCGAACGTTCCGGTATGGAGCACGGTCGGATCTATCGGGTGTACAAGGACGGGAAACCTCCTCGCCGCATTCCCCGACTGGACAAGTCGTCCGCTCAGGAACTCGTGGAGCATCTCGCAGACAGCAATGGAATCATCCGGGACATGGCCCACCGGTTACTGGTGCAGCGAAAAGACGTCTCGGCAGCCAACCCGCTAATTGAGATGGCGGGAACCCATGCTTCCGCCAAGGCGCGCCTCCATGCCCTGTGCGTCCTCGACGGACTGGATCGCTTGAGCGCGACTCTTTTGAAATCGGCCTTTCGTGACCCTCATCCGGCAATCCGACGTCATGCCCTGCGTCTCGCCGAGTCACGGTGGAACGGGGATTCGGAACTCCTGAAGGAATCCGTCCGACTCGCCGATGACCCGAATGCCGCGGTCCGTCTGCAGGCCGCCTGCTCGTGGGGGGAATCAAAGAGTGCGGAAGCTGGCCGAGCTCTGGCTCGGGTGGCGATTCGTGACGCGGGCAACCAGTATATTCGGGCAGCCGTGTTCAGCTCGGCCGAGCCTCACTTTGACCGTCTCGCCCAGGCGGCCCTCGAGCATGGCGTGCTTATCGACGACGTCCTGAAGCAGGGAGCCCGGCGCAAAACCTCGCTTGGCGCCCTTCTTGCCGGCCTGATGAAGCCGGGTAAGGACGGATATGAACCCGAACAATTCCGTTCACTCGGGGGCTGGCTGAATCACAACCCCAAGGTCTCTCCCGAGATGGCCGAAGTGTTGGCTCGTGCCCGGGGTATCGTTACCGACGGTACTGCTTCGTCACCGTTGCGGGCCGCAGCGGTCGGACTGCTCGCCCGGCAACCCGAAAGCCTGGCAGCGGACAAGCGCCGACTGGCTGATCTTTTGGCCCCACAGGTGGCGAGCGAGATCAAGTTGGCCGCCGTGCATACGCTGGCCAGGGTGGGGGGCGACAGGCTTCCCGACACATTGTTCAAGGGCTGGCCCGGCTATCTCCCGCAGGAACGCTCCCGGGTCCTCGATGCCCTGCTGCAGCGGAAGGAGTGGACCCGCGCCTGCCTGAAGGCCATCGAACGCGGCGTGGTGGGCCGCGGTGATCTCGATGCCGCCCGACGCCAACTGCTGCTCAAGCATGCGGATCCATCCGTTCGAGAAACTGCGGCGGGCATTCTGAATTCCGGGCCCCAGAAAGCGCGGCGTGAGCGGATCGAGGCGTATCGCGCCGCCCTGAAACTACCCGTGGACGAAAAGCGGGGGAGGGCTGTGTTCGATAAACTCTGCGCAGTCTGCCACCTTCCTCCGAACGGACAACCCATGAACGGCCCCGATCTCCGCTCCATCACCGACCGGACCAAGGACGGACTCTTTAGCTCGATTCTGGATCCCAACCAGAATGTCGATGCTTCCTATGTGGGCTATGCCGTCACCCTTGCCGATGGCACCGCCCTCTACGGACGGGTGTTGTCTGAGACCTCCAACAACCTGACCCTCCGTCTCCTTGACGGCACCGACCGGCAACTGCTCCGCCGCGACATCAAAACCCTTCAAGGCACTGGTCTTTCCCTCATGCCGGAGGGTCTCGAGGCCGGGATGAATCACCAAGACCTCGCGGACCTCATTCGTTTCGTGCAGACATTCGAACGGGATGACAGGTGATGTGAAAGGGAATCCATGGATCCAGCCCCAATGGATCGCTGAGGGGCTCACACCCGCTCTTTAGCCGTTTGCGTGTCGCAAAAAGACATAAAAAATACGCAAACAAGCGACATGGAATGATTGAGTTGCTGCAAAAGGTAAAATAGTCGATCTCGGTTGGGCTTTTGTCTAAAATGGCGATCGCCCTAATGAAGAGTCACATTTCATATTTAACCCTAACGACCTGCCTCGTATTGCAGGCATTTCTCTTTTTTTCCCCCGTGTCGGTTTACAGCGTGGAAAAAGCTAAGTTCCCCCCACATACCTTTACGCTTCCCGATGGTTATGT
>CAUZJO010000126.1:0-13810 GCA_963580245.1 Candidatus Sumerlaeia bacterium
GCATCAGCAGGGGCGGCTTGTTGACCGCTCAAAACACGCAACAGGCAACCACAGATTCCACCTTAAATTCGCCGGTTCGTGGTCTAAGATTGGGGGGAGGCGCAATCCGCGTCCTATTAAACCGTACCACCAACCGCCTCACCCTTTTGTATCGACTTGACACATCTCCCTCATCGAAAATAGAATTGAGGTACGATGCCTATGATGAATCATTTGATTGACACCTTCGGCCGCCGCCACGCGTACCTTCGGATTTCGGTTACTGAGCGCTGTAATCTGCGCTGCGTTTACTGCATGCCCGCCCAGGGCGTCCCGCTTAAGCCGCGCACCGAATTACTGACGTTCGAGGAGATCATCCGGCTGGTGCGGATCTTTGCGCGGATGGGGGTCGATAAGGTGCGACTGACCGGCGGCGAGCCGCTGGTGCGGCGGGACTTCGAGCAACTGGTCGAGCGCATCGCTGGCGTGCCCGGCATCGGGACGATCGCGATGACGACCAACGCCGTCTTACTCAAGAGCAAGGCGCGGCGTCTGTATCAAGCCGGGCTGCGCAAACTCAATATCAGTCTCGACACCTTTCGTCGGGATCGGTTCAAGCAAATCACGCTGCGCGATGATCTCGATTGCGTTCTCGACGCCATCGAGGAGGCGCTGGCGGTCGGGTTTCGGCCGCTCAAGGTGAACGCCGTGGTGATGCGCGGGGTCAATGAGGATGAGTTGGGCGACTTCATCGAGTTCGTTCGCGACCGGCCCATCAATGTGCGCTTTATCGAGTTCATGCCGTTCAAGGACAACGGTTGGAGCCGCGATAAGCTCGTGCCGTATCGCGAGATGCGCGAGACGATCGAGGAGCATTATGTCCTCAGCCCCTTGAGTGCTGAGGACGACCCCTCGAACGTGGCCAAGGAGTTTTCGATTCGCGACGCGGGCGGGCGGCGGCTGGCCGGCTCGGTTGGGTTCATCACGTCGATGACCAACGACTTCTGCGGGGCGTGCAATCGGGTGCGGCTGACGGCCGACGGCTCGATCAAATCGTGCCTGCATCACCCCGCGGAGAACAGCCTGCGCGACGCGATGCGCGGAGGGGCCGACGACGCCGAACTCGAGCGTCTCATCCGCCGCGCCGTCCATCTCAAGCCCTACGGCCACGCGCCGATGGAAGAAATCCCGGCCGAAGCCAACCGCAGCATGATTTCGATCGGAGGTTAAGAGCGATGCCCGCCGACACGCTTAAACCGGTCCACGTCCGATACTTCGCGATCCTGCGCGAACAGCGCGGCGTGGCCGAAGAGTCGTTCGAGACCGAAGCGGCGACGGCCACCGCGCTCTACCAGGAACTTCAGACCCGGCATGGCCTGGCCATCCCACCCGAATCCCTACGCGTGGCGATCAACGACGAGTTTGTCCCCTGGGAGACCGAAATCAAGCCGGGCGACCGCGTTGTCTTTATCCCGCCGGTGGCCGGAGGCTGAGGGTGTTCGAGTTGAGCGACACGCCTCTGGAAAACCTCGATGCGCGGGCCGGGATGGCCGATCCACGAGCCGGCGCGTTCGTGACGTTCGAGGGCTGGGTCCGCGACCATAACGATGGCCAATCCGTCACGCGACTTGAATACGAGGCCTACCCCGCCTTGGCCGTCAGTGAGGGCAAACGCATCCTGGCCGAGGCCCGAGCCGCTTTTGACATCGTTGACGCCCGTTGCGTGCATCGGGTCGGCGACCTGGCGATCGGCGAGCTGGCGGTGTGGATCGGCGTCACGGCGGCCCATCGGGGCGAGGCGTTCCGCGCTTGCCAGTTCATCATCGACGAGGTCAAACGGCGCGTCCCGATCTGGAAGAAGGAACACCACGCCGCCAGCGATTCGGGCTGGATCAACTGCCACCAGTTGCCCGCCCATTCTTGATTCTTCAAGCCCATCAATCCGCGCCGCGGAGTCCGATGTCGCGCACGGGTGAGCGGATGGGAATTCCGCTACGCCGACTCAGGTCTGCTCCGCCGTCATTTCGGATTCCGCGGCTTTGCCCCTGGACGGCCCGAATGACGTGATGCTCGTGGGGACTTCGAGCTGACCCAGAATCTCGTCGACGACGCTGCGGGTGCTCTCTTTGCGCAGGCGGTACTCGGGTTGCAGGATGATGCGGTGACCCAGGATGGCGGGAGCGAGCGCCTTGATGTCGTCGGGCGTGACATACGCGCGGCCCTGGATCGCCGCCAACGCCTGCGAGGTCCGATACAGCGCGATCGACGCCCGCGGGCTGCCCCCCAGCGCCAGTTTCATGCTCTCGCGCGTGGCGTGGACGATCCTGAGCAAGTACTTGTTGACCTGCGGGTGGACGAAGACCCCGTCGGCGACCTGCTGCATCTGCTGAATCGCCTGCGCGCCGGTCACTGGTTTGAGCGACTGGAGCGGATGGCCACCGCGGATGCGATCGAGCATCTCCGCTTCCTGGTCGAAACTGGGGTAACCGAGCGAGATTCGCACCATGAACCGGTCAAGCTGCGCCTCGGGCAGCGGGAAGGTCCCTTCTTGCTCGATGGGGTTTTGCGTGGCCAGCACGAAGAACGGGGCGGGCAACGGACGGGTCACGCCCCCCTCGGAGACCTGCTGTTCCTCCATCGCCTCGAGCAGGGCCGACTGCGTGCGCGGGGTGGCGCGGTTGATCTCATCGGCCAGCAACACGTTGGTAAAGATCGGCCCGGGGACGAACTCGAACTCCTGGGTCTTCTGGTTGTAAATCGAGACCCCCGTCACGTCGGACGGCAACAGGTCGGGCGTGCACTGGACCCGCTTATAGTCGCAGCCGAACGTGACCGCCAGCGACCGCGCGAGCATCGTCTTGGCCACCCCCGGCACGTCCTCGAGCAACACATGCCCGCGCGCCAAGATCGCGGCCAGAACCGTCAGTATCTGCGGCCGCTTGCCGATGATGACGCGCTCGACATTGGCGACGAGGGATTGGCTGAGTTCCTGGAACGTGGGCATTGAGAAGCTCTAAGAATTCCCCAAGAGATGCGTCAACAATGACCCCTTCGGGACGCTCCCGCGAATATCAGCTCCGGGATCCGCATCCCCCGAAGAATATCGGCTCCGGATCCGCATCCCCGAAGGGGATGAATATGATTAGCCGTGGGTGAAACCCACGGTCAGGGGACATGAGATTACCCGGCCCTGAAGGGGCCGAACGCACGGTCATGACCCCCCTATGCCAAAAGCTCTTCATCAAATTCGATCCCAGCTTCCCTCAATAGCTTCCGTAACTCATCGGTGAACGACAATCGTTGGTGGCGCTCTTCTTGGCACTTGATGTACTCGATCAACCCACCCTTTTCACGGCTGGAATGGGTAAGCGCGCCATAGCCGTCCTGCCAATGCGTGAACCCTTGGAACATCCTACTCTCCTTTATCCAGACCGACGTCCCGACCTTAATGGCTTTGATTAAATCGGCCAGACAGACCGTCGGGTGCAAACTGGTCAGGATGTGGAGGTGGTCTTCAACGCCGCCGATTCGGTATAGGTAACAGTTCTTATTCTCGAGAATTCCCCAGATGTACTGGAACAGGTCTTTGCGGTTCTCTTTGGAAAGGACGGGTTGTCGGCCTTTCGTAGAGAAAGCGATGTGGTAGCAGGGTTGCGTGTAGGTTGACATAACCGGAGACCCTATTAATTGTTCAACCCTTTCAGGGTTGGTTCGTTTTTTCGACGGTAGCCGTGGGTTGACACCCACGGCTAATCACATTCATCCCCTTCGGGGATGGGAGTATCCCTCCAAGAGATCGGGAATATGAACGCAAACTAAGACCGGACTCACTGCCAACATTTCGCGAACCATCTAATTCGACTCCTCTACGGTCATCTTAATCTCTTTTCCCGATACCGCCTGATTTACAAAACCCCATACGTCGTCTCGAACGGCGAATCCGCCGCCGTGCGGACGATGCCGCGGCTGGGGTTGGCGGCGAGGCGTTCTAGGAGCTTGTGGATCCATTCGGCTTGGTCGGGTCGGCCGAGGGCTTGGGCCCATTGGTCGGCCGTTTTTGCTTCTTCTTGTTTGGTCATCTCGGCCAGCAAGGCCGATTGCAATTCGAGGACCGAGGCGGCCGCTTTCTTGCCCGCTTCGACCCCCGGTTGGTGGTAGGCGTTGACCCCGACCAGCGACGCGTAGAGACCCACGACCCGCTCATAGAGCGCGATCAGCATCCCCAGCGACCGCGCGTCGAGCCGGTGGATCGTGATCGTGATCGATTCGCGGTCTTTCTCGTAGAGCGCCTCGCGCGTCCCCAGCAGGAAGCCCTCCAGGTAATCGCCCGAGGTCACGCCCGGTTCGATCTCGACCTGGTCGACCGGCTCGCCGCTCGCCTCGTCGCTTTGCACCTCGATCAGAGTCGCGAAGAAGTTATTGAGTCCCTCGCGCAACTGTTGGACGTAGGCGTGTTGGTCGGTCGATCCTTTGTTGCCGTAGACGGCGATCCCCTGGTTGACGACGTTGCCCTCCAGGTCCAGTTCCTTGCCGAGCGATTCCATGACCAGTTGCTGGAGATAGCGGCTCAGCAGCATCAGTCGGTCCTTGTAGGGCAGGATGACCATGTCCTTACGGCCACGGCCCTCCCCGGCCCAGTGCCACATCAATGCCAGCAGCGCCGCCGGATTGGCCCGGATGTCTTTGACGCGGGTCCGCTGGTCCATTTGCGCGGCGCCGTCGAGCAGCTCATCGATATCAAACCCCTGCAACGCGGCGGGGAGCAGCCCGACGGCCGAAGTGACGCTGGTGCGTCCCCCTACCCAGTCCCACATCGGGAACGTCGCCAGCCAGCCCTCGGACCGGGCCGTCTGGTGCAGCTCGCTGCCTTCGCCCGTCACGGCCACGGCGTGTTTGGCGAAGTCCAGCTCATCGGCCTCGTAGACGGCCTTCGCCTCGAGCATGCCGTTGCGCGGTTCGGGCGTTGATCCCGATTTGGAGATGACCACCACCAGCGTGCGGTCGAGGGCCCCGCCCAGCCTTTCGAGCGTGCGCTGGATGCCGTCGGGGTCGGTGTTATCGAGGAAGTAGGGCCTGAGCAGGTCGCCCTCGCCGCCGAGGGCGTCGGCCACCAGTTGCGGACCGAGCACCGAGCCGCCGATGCCGACCAGCAGGGTATTCTCGAACGGCTCGTCGCGGCCACCGCGGATACTCGCTTCGTGGATCTCGCTGACGAAGGCCTTGATCGCTTCATTGGCCTCGGTGATCTGGCCCCGCACCGGGTCATTGGGCGCGATCCGGGGGGCGCGCAGCCAGTAGTGGCCCACCATGCGGCCCTCGTCGGGATTGGCGACCGCGCCCCCCTCGAGCGCCTCCATCGCCTCGAACGCCGCCGTCATCGGCCCGGCCATCCGCTCGAAAAAGCCGCCGTCGAACCTCATCCGGCTGATATCGAGCGACAGTCCGAGGGCCTCGTCGTGATAGAAATATTCCTTGTAGCGTCGCCACAGTTCGGCTGCGTTCATGAAGTCCCGCCATGGTCCAATCGATGGCCCACGGGGTTCCTTCCCCTTGGGAGCGATC
This sequence comes from Candidatus Sumerlaeia bacterium, assembly GCA_963580245.1. Taxonomy (GTDB): domain Bacteria; phylum Sumerlaeota; class Sumerlaeia; order MVZB01; family MVZB01; genus CAUZJO01. Next base: position 5,542 of record CAUZJO010000126.1, read on the forward strand.
AGCTTATCCCAGACCGGAGCCTGGGGGCACGGTTATTCTCTGTTTTTCTCTTTGTCCGCCATATCCAGGACCCACATCGCCTTCTGCGTCTGGTAGACGATCACGGCCAGCGAGACGGCGAACACGACCAGCGCCCACGGCAGGACGGCGACGAGCAGGCACGCGCCAAAGAAGATGATCAGCGTATTGAGGATGATGAACAGCAGCCGGACCTCGGTCGGCCCCAGGCCCAGGTAGGTGATCTTGAACTGGTTGGTCACGCCGAACTCGAGGAACGAATTGACCATCATCGCCCCGTACAGCAGCATCAGGAAGACGAGCATCAACCGCGGCCCCAGGCCCTCGACGAGGAACAGATACCCGATGAAGATCGCGCTCATGAACAGGAAATCGAGGAAGTGGTCCATATGGTAGCCCCACTTGCGCAGCCCGCGATCGAGCAGCCGCCCCAGTGCCCCGTCGAAGCCGTCGGTGAACCATTGCAACAACAGCATCAGCGAGGAAAGCCACAGCCAGTGCGGATTCCCCCGCGCCAGCCAGCCAAACAGCACCAGCCCGACCGTCCAGGGGATGGTCAGCAGCGTCAGATGATGTCCCTCGATCCACGGGGGGAAGCGCAGCGTCCAATACTGAATGAACCACCGCTCCACCGCGGCCAGCGGCGAAACCATCGGGGCCTTCTTGTCTCCGGTGAATGAATCGGTCATTGAACGGGGCTAGTGGTCCGTGGGATTTTTAGGCTCATGCCGCGCCACCCCGGAAAGAACCGACGGGGACTCCCAAGGCGGCGTTGACCAAGCGGTGGATAACCAAGATCATAGAAGCCGCCGGTGGTGATTTCAAAGGTTTGTCGGGATGTCGCTCCTGTTTGCCGCGCGGGTGGCGGCCGGTTATATTAACCCGTGACCGTCGAACGGAGGGTCTCACGTTTAAGAAGATGACAGCAGCCGCATCCAAAAGCCCCGTGCTCGTCGCCGGTGTCGGCCCGTTGCCGCCCGAGTACCCCGAGCGGCTTTTTGCGCCCGGCCTTCGCATCTGGGGAATGGCGCGCGAGCTGGCTGGGGCGGGGCATCCGGTTCGTCTGATTTGCGCGGAGTTTGGCGGGGGGCACCTAGAGGGGAAATCCCGGGTTCGCCGGTTTGAGCTTGCACCGGGAGTAGGCACCAGCCTGCCGGACGGCAAGGCGTTGGAGACCGGCCCTGATGGGCTGCCGGGGGTTTTGGCGCGCGAGGCCGAATCATCCGGTGCCGCAGCCGCGGTCGGGTCGACCGACGTGATGAACCACGCCCTGGCTCTAGCCGAGCTCAAGGTCCCGATCTGGATGGACTATTTCGGCGACCCGATGGCCGAGCGGCAACTGCTGGCGATGCGCGAGGGGGGGAATCAGGGCCTGGCCAACCAATGGGCCGTGATGGCCCCGGCCCTGGCCCGGGCCGACCGGCTCTCCGGATGTTCGCGCGAGGCGTGCGGCGCGTTGTTGGGCCAATTGGCCGTCCTGGGCCGCCTGGGGCGCCATACGGCCGGCGAGCCGCTCGTTCAGCGCCTCCCACCCTGGCATGAGCCGATCGCGCCGGCTCGGTCTCAGTCCGAGAACCCGGTCGTCCGCGGCCGGCTCACGCCCCCCGACGCCTTCATCATCGTGCAGACCGGCGGATTCAATACGTGGCTCGACGTCGAAACGCTCCATGCCTCCTTGGAGCGGGCGATGGCGGCCAATCCCGACATCCACTTCGCCGCCGGCGGCGGAGCGATCCCCGGCCATCACGCCGGGGCCTTCGAGCGGTTCGAGCGGGCCGTGGCGGGGGGACGCCACCATGAGCGGTTCCACATGCTGGGTTGGCTCCCGCTCGGCCAGGTGCCGCGAGTGATCGGCGAGGGCGACATGGGGCTCAACGTCGACATCGAGTGCGCCGAGGGAATCCTCGGTACGCGCAACCGCCTGCTGGATTGGCTGGCGGGCGGACTGCCGGTCGTTTCCACGCCGGGCTGCGAGTTGGCCCGGAAACTTGGGGAGCGGGGACATCTCCAGCTAGAGCCTCACGCGGATGCCGAGGCGATTGCCGCCGCGGTCCTGCGGATCGTGGCCCGGCCCGGCCCCGCGCGCGAGGCGGCCAAGCAAGGGGCGCGCTATATCGAGGAGGCGCACGCGCCCGCCCGCTGCCTGGCCCCGCTCCTGGAGTGGGCGGCCGATCCGAAACCGGCATCGGATTTGCATACATGGGCCTCTGGGACCGAGCACCCGCCGGCCCTCCATGACCAGGCGCGGCGGGGGGCGGAGCAGAGTGCCGAGCTGCAGCGCCTCGCCGGCCGGGTGACCGAGCTGGAGGGCAAGCTCAGCCGGATCCTCGGGTCGCGGCTGGTCCGTTTGGCCCTTAAGCTACGCGGGCGCAATGATTTGTAGCCCTTGCACGGGTGGAGTCGTATGATCCGTCGAATTGCGCCGCCGGTAGAAGGCGATCGACCGGGTGAAGGTCGAGGAAGCGGAAGTGGCCATGCGCGGCATTGGGGCGGACCACGCCGAGGCCTCCGAGTTGTGAAATTTCCCGCGAGTCACCGCGAAAACCCATCAATGAGGCGATTGAGCGTCTGTCCCATGCCATCCAAATGTGATCGCGTCGCGTCTCCCGGTTTTATCTTTAGCCCAGGTTTCTCCGGTCCGTTAGGGATTATGGGCGCCTCTAAAAATTCAGTCCCGACAGGGACGATTGCTTTCAGCCCGCCACGCAAGTGGCGGGAAATCAAGCCGATTATGAATTCGAGTCCCGTAGGGACGACTGCAAACCGGATTTTTAGAGGTTCCCTTATGAGAACTCAGGCGATGGGAGGTTGAGGTTTTGGCTGGCCTGATTGGTGGACTCTACGTCACGGGTGAGCGGATCAACGCACTCAAGATCAGGTCCGGCAAGAAGGGCTGGACGCTGGTGGGGGCGGCGTCGCAGCCCATCGAGAGCGAGGACGGCGAGGAAAGCCTGGTTCCCTCGATCAAGCCGCTGGCCAAGGGTCTCAAGCTCGCCGGCTGCCCCACCACCGTTTGCCTTCCCAAACAAAAGGGCATTCTGCGCGACGTCCAACTCCCCTCGACCGATCCCTCCGAGCTGGTCCAGATGGCCCGCTTCGAGACCGAGCGACACATTCCGTTCCACGCCGATCGACACTGCACCGGGTATCACGTCATGCGTTCGATGGGGGTGGAGGGCTCGGAGGTGCTCCTGGGTGCCGTCGACGGGCCGGTGGTGCAGCGGGTGCTGGATGGCGTCGTCGGGGCGGGGATTGTCCCGCGTGGCATGACGCTTTCCTCGATCGGTCTGATGAACTGCATGGTCCATGGCCGCTCGGACTGGCTGCAAGACAAGACGATCGCCATCATCGCATTGGGATTGGAGATGACCGACCTCGCTCTCGTCCATGATGGGCGGTTGATCTTCTCGCGTTCGGTGACGATGGACCTGTTCAGCGTCTTGCAAAGCTGGCTGGGTCACTATGACGATCAGGGCCAAGCGGCGGTCTACGATCCGGGCCGGCTGGCCACCGCCGCGCGGATGATCGACTGCATGGACCTGGAGTCCAATTACAGCCAGGGAGGGCCGGCGGCCCGCCAGGAAGAGGCGCGGCTGATGCGCGGCTGGCTCGAGCGCGTCATCCAGGAGCTGAATCGCACCTACGATTTCGCGCGGCGCGAGAAGAAATGTCCACCGATCAACGCCCTGCTCCTGACCGGCGAAGGGGCCTGCCTGAGGAACTTGAACCAGTATCTGCACGTCAACACCAGCGTCGAGGTTGAGACGCTCAACCCGGTCGAGAAGCTCCCGGGGGCCGACAAACAGAAGATGCCGTGGGGCGGGCTGGAATTCGCCATCCCGTTCGGGGCGGCCATCGGGGGGGACCTCAAGGGGGGCTATCAGCTCGACCTGACTCCCGCGCGGCACTACCGCGATCTGGCCCGCCGCAGGATGATCCGGGGACTGGGCGTCAGTGGGACCCTGCTGCTCATCACCCTGGTGTTGGGGGGGGGCGCCTGGTTCCGGCTCAACGATATCCGCAACCAAGAATTGCAGGCCTATCGCAGGATCAGCACCAAGATGGCCTCGCTGGTGGCCGATCTCAATGAGATGCAGGCCAAACAGGAGATCATCGACGAGTTCCTCGAGGACCCCAACTCGGGGCTGGTGGTCCTGAGGAACATCGCGGCGGCGCCGATGATCCCCGGGCGCGTGAACCTGACCAATATCGAATTCGTCAAGGGCGACGAGGTGAAGATCGAGGGAAACGCAAAGGCGATCCCCGACATCAATAACTTTCAGCAATACCTGCGCGGCACCGGCCACTTCTTGATCGTCGACGTCCCCAAGCAAGACCCCAGGTCCGACGTCAATCGCACGACGATCTATGTATTCACGATCGACTGCACGCTCAACACCGAGAATCAAAATGGGCGGCGAAAAGACAGATCATGAACAAACGTGAACGCACCCTGCTCATCGTAACGGTGGTGGTCCTCGTCATTGGCGGCGTGTTGTATTTCATGCCCGAGAACTTGCTGCAGACGTTGCGCGGCGGGGGCGGCGACCTCGCCTCGGCCCAGAAGACGTTCCAGAACCACCTCAAGACGCTGAAGCAGGGGCGGGAGATACGGGCGAAGTACAAGAGAATCGAAGTGGGACAATCCAAACCCAAACCGGGCCAGACCCCCAGCGAGCAGTTCTCCAACGAACTCTATCAACTGCTCACCGAACGGTTCCGCATCGCCGGACCGAACATCGAGAAGGCACGTCGGGAGACCATCGAAGACGTCGATGATTACTACTTCGTCGAAATCCCGATCCAGGTGAACGGCACGCGGCGCGATATGGTCCAATTGCTGATCAACCTGGAGGATATCGGGGTGCTGATCAAGACCTACGAGCTGGGCAAAGTGTCGGGCCGCCGAGGAGGGAACCAGGTCAGCCTGGACGTCGAGGTCGCCCGCCTGGTCAAGCACGATGAAGAATCGCGCGAGCTGTTCAGGCGGTTCGGGAAACGCTGACGCCCCACCAGGACCGAACCCGGGCAATCTCCCGATTTTGGCATGGATGACCGTGAGCGAATCGGCAAGCGGACGAAGATGAGAGCGGTTGGCGGGATCATCGGGTTTCAGATCGCGGGCAGAGGCATGGGTCTATGGCTTGTGGATCCTTATGACTCGGGCTCCATAAAGCTTATAATGGCGGCTTGCGCGATCATCGGTTCCGGCACCGCCATCCTGACCGGTATTCGGTTCTGGTATTCCAAAGACTGAGAAGAGCGACCGACGTTTCAATCCCGGAGACCCGGCCCGCGCCTGCGATCTTGACGCAAAGCCGGCGGGTCGGGTAGACTCCAGACGCATGACCCTGCCCGGCTCGGGCTCGCCGGAAGGGTGAGGCGGCGGCGGTCGGGTGGGCCGGCCGACGGGCGTGTCCTACTTTTCAAGGAGATGATGACAATGGCCAGCGAGATGATATTGGAATTGACCGATGATACTTTCGCGGAGACGATCGAATCCTCCGAGACGCCGGTGTTGGTGGATTTCTGGGCGCCGTGGTGCGGCCCCTGTGTCCGGATGGCGCCGATCATCGACGAGGTCGCCAAGGAGTACGAAGGCAGGGTGCAGGTGGCTAAAGTCGACATCGATGACCACCAGCAGACCGCCACCAAGTATGGCGTGATGTCGATACCCACGTTGGTCATCTTCAAGAATGGCGAGGTGGCCGATCGGCTGGTTGGCGCCGTTCCTAAAGACAAGCTGGGGGAGGTGCTTGACGGCGTCCTGTAGTCGGTCCACTTGATGATCAGGACCCATCCCCCCGTGATGCCGTCCTGATCGGTCGCGCGAACGCCCGATCACGCTCACTTCATCCATGAAATGTCCCTCCTGTGGCAAACCGGACAGTAAAGTTGTCAACTCTCGGCTGACTCCCGATGAGACATCGATCCGCCGCCGCCGCGAGTGTCTGGATTGCGGTGCCCGCTTCACCACCTACGAGCATATCGAGAAGACCCCGGTGCTGGTCGTCAAGCGTGACGGGCGACGCCTGCCCTTCGACCGCCAGAAGCTGATCGGCGGTCTGTTGCGGGCGTGTGAGAAACGCCCCGTCGGCCTCGAGGCCATCAACCAACTGGTCGGCGAGGTCGAAAAAGAGCTCTACACGGCGATGGAGACCGAGGTCAGTTCCCTGCGTATCGGCGAAATGGTCCTGGGCCGGTTGCGAGGCCTGGACGAGGTGGCCTACGTGCGTTTCGCTTCGGTTTACCGCCAATTCCGCGACGTCAGCGAATTCAGCGAAGAGATCCAGACCCTCTCCCAGCAATCGCCCGACCAAGGGGAAGCCCCGCCCGTCCCCGCGACCGAGCACGAGTGATCGGCCCGCTGGGGCCTCTCGACCGAATCCTTTCCCCCCAAACCTCCGCTTCAAATCCATGCTTCCGCCCTGTTTTCAGTCAAGTCCCGACTCCAATGGTTCGATCTGAACTAATGAGAGGACGCCTGACAAGACGGGACCGATCCCGTCATGCTCGGGCGCCCGCCATCGGGACGAACCATGCCGAACCAACCACCCACCCCGGCTCAAAGCGGACGGATCCTGATTGTCGACGACGACCCCGTCGTGAGCCGAATGTTGCGCCATACGCTGGAGAAGGCCGGTTTTCAGGTCCTCGAGGCCGTCAACGGGCGCGAGGCGCTTGAGCTGGTCGACGACGAGGTGTCGGTCATTCTGCTCGACCTGCAGATGCCGATCATGGACGGCCAGACATGCCAGGAACGCCTTCATCAGAGTCACCCGTTGGTGCAGGTGATCATCGTCACGATCGTCAACGAGGTGCGCGAGGCCGTGGAGGCCATGAAGCGCGGGGCCTTTGAATACATCACCAAACCATTTGACCCCGAGCATCTGGTCGAGTTGGTGCGCCGGGCCGTCCAAACCAGCCGACTCACCCACGAGAACCGTCACCTGCGCCAGGTCATGTTGGCGCCGTGGCCGCAGGGTCCGTTTGTCGGCGGATCGGCGGCGGCCCAGGAGGTGATCCACCGCGTCCAGAAGATCGCCGCCCTGCATTCCACCGTAATGATCCAGGGTGAGAGCGGATCGGGCAAGGGCCTGGTCGCCCGCATGATCCATAACAACAGCCCGCGCGCCCAGGGACCGTTCGTCACCGTCAACTGCACGGCGCTGCCCCGCGATCTGGTCGAGTCCGAGCTGTTCGGCCACGAGCGGGGGGCATTCACCGGGGCGACCGACCGCCGCTTGGGCCGGGTCGAAATGGCGAACGGCGGCACGCTGTTCCTCGATAAGATCGGGGACATGCCGATGGAGCTGCAGCCCAAGCTGCTCACGTTCCTGTAAGAGCGGATCTTCCAGCGCGTGGGGAGCAACCAGGATATCTCGGTCGACGTGCGCGTGATCGCCGCAACTCACCAGGACCTGTTCGATCTGAGTCGCCAGAAGCTCTTCCGCGAGGACCTCTACTTTCGACTCAACGTCTTGCCGCTGATGATCCCGCCCCTGCGCGAGCGGATCGGGGACATGAAGGAATTGGCCGAATTCACGCTCCAACGGATCGCCGGGCGGCGCAAGGCGACCGGTTATGAGCTGACGGCGGCGGCCCTCAAAACGCTCCAGAGCTACCACTGGACGGGCAATGTGCGCGAGTTGGAAAACGTTCTGGAACGGGCCTCTGCCTTTTGCGAGGGGAACCTGATCGATCAGGACGACCTACCCACCAAGCTGGCGGGGGGCTCGGCGGCGTCGGAGCCGGAATCGGTCATGATGACGCTGGCGGGCTTGGCGCTGGCCGAGGTCGAGCGGCTGGCCATCGAGCAAACCCTGGATCATTGCGACGGTAACAAGGCCCAGGCCGCGCGCATCCTGTGCATCAGTGAGAAAAGCATCTACAACAAGATGAAACGCCTCGAAATCAAATCGACCAAGCCGACGCTCTCTATGGACAGGCGCTAAGGTCGGCGCGGGGGCCTAAGCCCGCCGGCGATTCGCTTGCGTTGAAGAGTCCGTGCAAGCTGGAAATAATACAGATTTATTTTGATTAGGGCTGGAGTATTTTCAGTCCGCCGCTACGGCCGATTCGACTTCTCGCCTGACTCTCCCCCAAGCACAGACATAAGTTAAATAGTCGATCCTGAAAAAGACCCCTTGCCCAACAACAATGGGATCAAAACGCTGGTGGGTGGTGTATAGTTTTGCAACAAAAGCGGTCAGTCGCCGCCGAAACCTTGCCAAAGTTGGCGCCATGAAAC
>CAUZJO010000127.1:0-13734 GCA_963580245.1 Candidatus Sumerlaeia bacterium
CCCCCCGAGCGAACGCAACACGTCCATCTGGTTGCTGACCACCTCGCGGTAGATGCGGACTTGCTCCGCTTCGTTTAATTTGCTGTCAATCTGCTCTTGGATGCTATCGCGCTCGGCCTCAATGAGTTTGCTCTCTCGACGGATCTTATTGACCTTGGACCACGCCATCCAGCCCAAGCCCCCGTTGATGCCCAACATCAACATGATGCTCATCACGATCACGACGGCGCCGCCGCGTCCCCCCGCGGAGACCGACGCGCCCATCCCACCCGAGCCGGCCAGCTTGGCGGCCGATCCCTTGGAGGCGTTCTCAAGTAGGTTTATCTGAATCATGGGTGTGCGGTCCTTTCGCGCTTGCTACCTCGATGACTTGATCGGTTCATGCGGCCAGCAGGCCCCTGATTCCCAGTCCGATCCCCACGCCGAGTTGCTGACGGATCTCCCCGACTTCCTCTTGCTTCGGGCCGCGCGTCCCGAGCCGAATCCGGCGCAGCGGATCGATGATTTCGACCGCGAGCTGCAGGTCCCGCTCGAAGGCCTCGGGCAAATTGCGCAGGCCCGCGGTCCCTCCGCCCAGGATGACGCGCGAGACGTTCGTGCTGCGATACTGACTCTCGAAGAATTCAATTGAACGGTGCACCTCGGAGAACAGGTTGGTCATGACGTTGACGACGGCCTTTTGGGCCATGACATCCGGTGAGTTCTCCGACTCCTCTTGTTCGTTGGCGAGCTCCTCGATCGAGCCGCGCAAAGTTTCCATTAGGTTATGTGAGGTCGTCTCTCCCACGTCCTCGGCGGGCGCGTCCAGAATCGGGGCCCCTTGGGAAATCTTGAGCCGTTCGGCCTCGACGTGAGTGCAGCCCAACCGCGACTTGATGGCTTGGGTCATCGTTTCGCCCCCGACCGAAATGTCGCGCGAGAAGCGCGAGATCCCGTCACTGAACACGTTGATGCTGGTGATCTCGCTGCCGATGTTGACCAGTGCCACGCACTCGCCTGGGGGAGGGGTGTGGTTGAGTTCAAAACAATTGAGAAACGCGAAAGCGTCGACGTCGATGATGCGCGGTTCCAAACCGGCCTCGCGAAGGACGGAGACGTGGCTATTGACCAGGTCTTTCTTGGCCGAGACGAGCAACACGTCCATCTTGGGGATTTCGCTGTCCTTGACCCGACCCAGAATCATCGAGTCGATGTTGACCTCGGACAGGCGGAACGGGATGTATTCCTCCGCCTCCCATTGAAGGGCCTTTTTGAGCTCCTCCTCGGGCATTTCGGGCAACTGTAGATAACGGCCGATGATCGACTCCCCGCAGACCGAGGAGACGGTGCGTTTGGCTCGAATCTGACCTACGTCCAACGCCCGGCGCAACGCCTCGACCTTTGCCCGATGCTGCTTTTCAGCTTCGGCCGGGGGGGGGCGCCTCCGGGATAGATTTCGGCCACGCCGAACTTCTCTAACTCGAAAAGCTCGCCGATCCGGCGAAGCTGGCAGACCTTGACCGAATGGGAACCGATGTCCACGCCGATGGGGGTCTTAGACTTGAACATGAATTGGCTTCCTTATGATACGGTACATCGCTTTGTCGCGGCGTTTTGTGCCCGCCGGCGGGATAGCCGCATCTTACTGTAGTGACTTATCGTCCGTGACTTGACGAAACTTGTGCGCAAAAATGAACAAGATTGCACTTTTGCCCCGGTCATGCCGATTAGGATCGACTCGACTGGGTGGTCTGAAGGGTTTGGTTGAGATACAGCGCGTGAGAATTCTCCCGGGAAAAGGAGGCGCGGCCGAAAGAACCGCGTGACCAAACCTCCCGTTCCCAGAGGGTGTTTATCGGCAGATCAGGGGCCGACCTAAAATGAGGTGGGAAACCGTCCTAAAAGATGAACAGGCGCGCAGAGGAGGAACCCCTATGACCTGGGCAGGCGGGCCCGGGGGTCATCGCGCAGGGTTGGCCAGAAATACTCGAATTCCGCCCCGGTCCGGTAGAGGGCCAAAATCGGCACGCCCGTTTTCTCCCACATGGCCACCACGGGGAAACGATGGGAGTCGGCGAGCGCGCGTTCGGGCCGATTAAAAAAGCCGCGGCGCATTTGAAGCAGGTGATAATCGTAAGGGGGCGGGCCTCCGATGCGCAGGTCCTTACGCAGCAGATCCCATTGCTGCAAGTGCTTGAGGCAGAGCTCGTGAAGGGCCAGCGCGCCGATGCTGGGAGCCGAGCCGTCGGGGTTGTCGGGCAATCGATTGAGCCGTTCAATCACCTCGGAATTGAGCGACTCACCCCAATAAGTCACCTCGAACCCGCGCCGGGCGGCACCGCTGAGTCCCCCAACCAGGGGGTTGAAGTAGGAGAGCTCGTAGGGGTGGTAACGCATGATGGCAAGTCCCCCCTCGAACAGGACGATGATCGCCACGCCGATCCCGACCATCCGGTCCAAACGCCTGAGTCGCCGGTCGTCGATGCCCGACTTGCCAATCGCCACATGCTCAAACCGGGACAGGAGCCCCGCCATCCCCGAAGCCCCCAACAAGGCCAGGAAGGGGAAGGCCGAGAGGAACAGGCGCACGCCGTCGTAACGCGGCGTCGATGGGGCGCAGGCGACGGCGAACGTCACCACCGCGCAGGCCAGAAACAAGGCCCCATAGGGACGACGATGGATGCCCCTGAGGGTCCGAATCAGGCCCAAGACGATCACAATCAGGGCGGTCAGGGGAAGCGTGAGCGCGGTCATCACCAAAGGGTAGAACCACGGGGCGTTCTCCAAGCCGTATCCCCACCGGCGGCCCAAGAAGAACAGGGCGGTCTGCTGGTGACGGGCATGATAGAGCAGGTATTCCAGGATGCGCGGAGCGGGATCGGGCCACAACCAGGGCCAGGCGGCAATCATCACCAGCGGTCCCAAGATCAGCATCGAAAACAGGTTGTTGACGTATCGACCGCGCGCGTAGAGATGGGCCCAGAGGATCAAGGGGATGGGTACAAAGAAGGCGTTGATCTTCGTTGCCAGCAGTAACCCGAAACTCAGCCCCGTCAGCAGCGCCCAGACCGGCGAATAGAGCCCCCGCAGAAAGCAGAAAACGACCAGGAGCGTGAAGAAGATCAGGGGCGTTTCGAGCGACGCGAAATGGGCATGCCCGAACGCGCGGGGCAAGACGGCGTAGATCAGCGCCCCGACCAGGCCCGGCATCGTCCCCCACGCGCGCCGCCCAAGCAGGTAGATCAAGCTCAGGGACAATCCGAACAGAATCGCCATCGGGAACCGAATGGCGAAGAGATGGCGGCTGGGCTCGGGGAAAATGTAAAGTGCCAGGCCCGAGAGGAGTTTTTGCATGCTGGGGTGAGTGAGTTGGGATTCGTTGACCCCGCTCCAGTAGAATTCAATGGAAGCGCGATCGAAAGGGGCCTTGCCGCGCAGGACCTCCACCAGCCACTCCGCCGCCTTGACCGACGGCTCATAAAAGAATGCCTCGTCCCAGGAGTATCCGACCCGGCCCTGTGTCGAGACCACCGCCCCATAACCGCCCACCAGCAGGATGAGCGGCATCAGACCCCAGAAAAGACGGATGTGAAGCGGCGGCATTTCGCGCCCGGCGGCTCCCTTTAGTTTTGCCTTGGGTTTCGGGGCGCACGCCGGGGCGGTCCGTAACGCCCTCGGTCGCCGGGGTGGTTTCTCGCGGATGATCTCCAACGCTTGGCGCGGGGGCTCGGGAGGGGCTTCGGCGAAAAACCGCCCGGCGGCGGGGGGGCGGTCCTCGTCGAACCATTCGATCTTGTAGGGTTTATCATCCTCATCGCCCCCAACCGAGAGGTCCAGTTCCGAGGCATCCTCGGGCGACTCGGGGGGCGACTCGGCGGGGGGTTGGGGGGGGTCAGGCACAGGGGTCTCTCGAAACGAAATCCCCGAGTCCTTGAGATTCCGGTCCAGCCTCCGCTGACTGCCGGGCCCCTTATCGGGAGGCGTGGGTTGACCTGGCAGTTTGCGCGGTGTTTTCGTCATCGGTCGCTTGGAACGGGGAGTATGAAGCTCAATCGGAGGTCCGGTGCACGATCCGCGGACCGGCGTTCGGGTTCACGCGTTAGGAAGGATAAACCTGGTGCCCGTCTTTCGTGGTGCGCTCACGGAAGGCGGCGATGAGCTCCTTGGTGATCCTACCAGGGCGGCCGTCGCCGATCATCCGCTTATCGACTTCGACCACCGGGATGGCCTCGGCGGCCGTGCCGGTCAGGAAAACTTCGTCGGCGTCGAAGACGTCGAAGCGGGTAAAGGGTTCCTCGCTGACGGCGTATTTCTTCTTGCGGGCGATCTCGATGATGCAGTCGCGCGTGATCCCCTCGAGCACGCCCAGATAGGTCGGCGGGGTACGGATGCGGGCATTCTTGATGATGAAAATGTTGTCGCCGGTGCACTCCACGACATAACCGTTGTGGTCCAACATCAGCGCCTCGATGCAGCCGGCGTTGTGGGCCTCGATTTTGGCCAATATATTGTTTAGGTAGTTGCACGATTTGACCCGCGCGTTGAGTGACTCGTTGCGGTTGCGCATGGTCGGGACGGTGACCAGGTGCAGCCCCTTCTCGTAGGTCTCGGCGGGGTAGAGCGAAATGGAATCGGCGATGCAGATGATCGATCCCTTCGGACAATGCCACGGCGACAGCCCCAAGGTTCCCTCCCCCCGGGTGACGACCAATCGGATATAGCCATCTCGGATCTCATTGCGGCGGACCGTTTCGGCCACGACCTCGGTCAGTTCCTCCAACGGAATCGAGATCGTCAGCATGATGTAACGGGCCGAGGAGTAGAGACGCTCCAGGTGCTGGCGGAGCCGGAAGATGCAACCCTCGTAGACGCGAATGCCCTCGAACACGCCGTCGCCGTAAAGCAAGGTATGGTCGAAGACGCTGATCTTCGCGTCGTCCTTACTATAGTAATCTCCGTCGATATAGACTTGTAGGGCCACGGTTCAAACTTTCGACCTGATGAGATGGCGACGGATCAGTATTAGGGGGGGGCATCGCGGAAATGTCAATCAGGAATCCCGTCGAGACATGCCGCGGGTAGACGCATCAGCTCCTCAAAGGCGTCGAGCGCGGCCCGGCGGGGGCTGACGCCCGCCAGTAAGTCGGCGCCGGTCATCTCTTTGAACAGCTCACACAGACGGCCGAGCGGCAGGCCGATCACGCAGGTCAGATCACCTTCAACCACGGCGACGAACTCCGCCCCGCGTCCCTGGATGCCATAGGCGCCGGCTTTGTCGTCGGCCTCTCCGGAATCCACGTAAGCCGCGATGGCGGGCGCATCCAGGGCGTGAAACCGGACCGTGGCTTGATCGGCGTCCAGGACCGACTCGCCTCCGACCCGCAACACCGCTAGGCCCGTTATCACCTCGTGCTCACGCCCCGACAGCCGGCGGAGCATTCGGCGCGCTTCGGCGCGGTCGCGGGGCTTGTTGAAGACCCCATCGTCCACAACGACCATCGTGTCGGCCGCGATGACGATCGTGCCTTGGGATAGCGTGGAGCCGACGTCGGTGGCCTTGGCCAGCGCGGTCTTGAGGACGACGGCGCGCGGGTCGCCCCGACGCAGGAGGTGCTCGTTGACCGAGGGCTCCCGCGCTTCGAAATCCCCGCACCCGGCCTGCAAGAGGGCCCGGCGCCGCGGCGAGACGGAGGCCAAAACGATGGGCGGTCCAGGTGGGCCGGCCGAGCGCCGAGGCATTACTTGAGTGCCTTGCGCGCGATCTCTCGGGCTTGTTCGAGGTCCAGGGAGAGGGTCAATTGGCAGACGTTTTCCTCGGGGTAGGCGACTTGATCGGGCGAGGTGAGAAAGATGAGGGCTTGTAGCTCACGCTGGACCGCGGGCTGTTCATCCATGACCTGACCGTAAGTCCGCCGCCTGTCGAAGGCGGTGGCGCGGAGGGCTTCATCCAGGTTTTGCTTCGCTTCACGCAGGGCCATCTCCAGGGCTTCGGATTGGACGTGCTGGTCTTGCTCAGTCGTGAGCCGGTCAGCCGCTCCCCTACCCCCTTCGAATGCTTGGAGAAGCTGAACGAGCACATCGCGCGGAACCACCGCCTCGGCCCGGACCCGCGACGTCGTCTCGCTGTATTCAACCGCCGTTGAAACCTCCAGGAGGCCCTCGATCGCTCCGGCCGCTTCGGAACCCGACACGAGCCGGAGGTCGACGAAGGGCCGACCATCCTCGTCCTCGAGGGCTCGGATCTGCCCGGCCAAGTCGCGCAAGGCCGCGCGGCGGGCGGCGGCACGGGCCGTGAGCAATCGCACGATGGCGTCGCCGATTTGCCGGTCCAGCTCCGCCTGACCCTCGGCGCGCAACTCATCGAGTGAAGTGAATTGATCGTTGGAGGGCGGAAAGAGTTCGGCGGGATCGGCCACTCCCCGGCCGTGCACGGTGAGGGATTCTTGGACATCGCCCCGGAAATTTAGGGTCTCACAGCCCTGCAGGAGCAGGAGGACGACCAACACCAAGGCCGCGCTGGAGTGCCTGCCGCTCATCGCCGCCGGGCCCGCAGGGGCAATCGACCTTCGCTCGGGCCAATCGAGGCCATGGCGATCGGGCCATCGGCCAGGTATTTTTGGGCGACCTCGAGGACATCGCACGGCTTGACGCGGCGCAATGCCCTTTCGGATTCATCCAAAGGGATCACACGGCCATGATGGAGGATTGAGTCGGCCATGCGCATCATCCGCGCATCGGTGTTTTCGTGGCTCATCAGCATGGTGTCGAGAATCTGTTCGCGGACGAGTTCCAATTCGCGCAACGGTGGCTCATCCTGGCACATCTTTTCGATCTCGGCCATCGTGATCGCCAACACCTCGTCGGCCGACTCGGGGCTGGCCCCGCCGCTGACGGCGATGTAGCCGGCGTCGCGAAAGAGCTGGGTGAAAGAGCCGATCGAGTAGGCCAGGCCGCGCTTTTCGCGCACCTCCTGGAACAGACGCGAGCTCATCCCACCACCCAGGATCATGTTCATCAGTCCAAATGCGTAGCGCTGGGACGAGTAGTGGTCCGGGCCCGACATCCCCAGGCAAAAATGCGCCTGTTCGACGGGGCGGCGCAGATAGCTTTGACGCGGTTGGGTGGCCGGCGCGCCGTTGGCGCTTTCCGGCAGGGGTTTGTCCCGCGCCTCCATCCGGCCGAACCATTTGTTGATCGCGCGGCTGCAGGCCCGGGAGTCGAACTGGCCCGAGATCGCGATCAGGACACGCTGGGGATGCAGGGCGCGACGCCAGTATTGCCCAATGCCCTCACGCGAGAAACGCCGGATCGTCCCGCGCCGGCCGATCACGGGCCGACCCAGCGGGTGGCGGGGCCACAGGTTCTTCAGAAACATATCGACGCTCAACTCGTCGGGCGAGTCTTCGTACATCTTGTATTCTTCGAGCACGACCTGGCGCTCGCGGCGGATTTCATGGGGCGGGAAGGTCGAATCGAGCAACATCTCGCCCAACAGGTCGATCGTCCGCGCGGCCTTGCCCCCGACCGTCTTGGCATGCAGGCATATCATCTCCTGACTGGTGAAGGCGTTGATGTTTCCGCCCAGATAATTTATCAGGTCGGCCAGTTTCTGCGCGTTCAGGCGTGAGGTCCCCTTAAACAACATGTGCTCGATGAAGTGGCTGATGCCCGCCTCTTGGTCCGGTTCGTCGCGGCTTCCCACCTGGGCGAACAGGCCGATGGCGCATGAGTGAACCGTGTCAAGCTTCTCGCTGACAACGCGGACGCCGCTGGGCAATGTGCGTGTGCGGATCATGGGTGACACCAAATGCGTCCCGGGCCGGCCGGGATCCTTGCGTCCGTTTCATACGCCTGGTGGTCGCGGGGCTTGAGAGTCAGCCGCTCTCCAAGCTTTTGCGCAGCGTCTTTAGCACGCCTTCAAACTTGACTTCATTGTTTCGGTCCAGATCGATCAGATGCTGGTGGGCTTCGATCATCATCAGGATGCGCTGGGGCCGGTCGATGTCGGGACGCTCGGCGGGGGTGAAGGACCCTTGGGGCGCCCGGCGGGCGGCATCCACGTTGCCCTCGCGCAATTCCAGGATGTATTTCAGCCCGAGCATCTCGAGCAACTCGCGCACGTGGTCCTGTAGATTGGTGGCAATGGCCCGCGTCTTCTTCCTGCGGCACTGGAATATCCCGATACTGGCCAGCGTGCCCATGAACGTGCTGTCCATCGTCGTGCAATCGGTGAGGTCGAATATATAACTCGGCGGCGGAACCCTCTCTTTGGTTATGTTGAAGACCACGCGCAGGCTCGGCGTCTCCAGATGCGATCCCCTGCCCGTGACCCGAATGACGACGATCCCGTCGGGCAGACGAGCGAATTGAATCGGTTCCGTGCTCGCCTGATCCGTCACGGGCTCATTGGCTCCTAACATCATACTCCAAACCGAGCGGGACGACGATCCGCCCGTTCCGTGTGCGGATCCGACCGGTAGGGGACCGTGGGGCGACGCCCTGGACGCGTTCCCTTTCAAATCGATCGCCGGCGCGCGGCCGGGCGCGATGGGCCACCATGCGCTGAAAGTTCTCAATGGGAATCCGGCTGTAATCAGTTCGGTCGGTTCGGACCGAGAAATCGGGACTGTTTTCAAATTCCTCGATCAGACCGCGTAGCCTCTGGGCCGTGAACGGCTTGCCGAGGAAATTGCTGACGCCCAACCGCTGAACGTAATGCCGGTCCCGCTCGCTGGCCTTGCCTGAGATAAAAATGATCGGCGTGCGATAAAATTCCCGGTTCTTCTTGAGCATCAAGGCCAGTTGATAGCCGGTCATGCGGGTCAACATGCCGTCAATGATAAACACGTCGGGCTCATAGCGCACGGCAAACTCGATCGCGGTGATTCCGTCGTTGGCCTCCACAACCTCATACTGGCCCTCGAGGCCGTGGCGGATCAGCGAGCAGGTATCCGCGTCATCCTCGACCACGAGCAGACGCGTGCGCGGACCTTTGCCGGCGACCGGTTTCTCCGACTCCTTGGGCCAGCTATAGGTCTCACTTGCGGGAGGCTCGCGGGATTCGGCCGCGTAAGGGTCAGGCGCCCGGGAGCCGGATTCCGGCGCGGGGGAGGGAGCCTGACCGACGGGCTTGCGCCTCTCGACCGGTGTCAGCTTCAGGTCCCCAATCGAGACCTTTTTCATGGTGGGTTTGACCTCATGATCGCGGATGAACATTTCAAGATTGCGCTTGAGACGTTGCGGTTCGATCGGTTTGGTCAAATACAGAGCCGCGCTGCGCTGATAGCCCTCGCGAATGTGTTCGTGTGAAGACAGGGCGGACAGATAGATGACCGGGACGCGCTCGAGACCGACCATCGCCCTCAGTTGCTTGACGAATTCTCGTCCATCCATCACCGGCATCATGATGTCGCCGATGATCAAGTCCGGTTCCCCGCGCATGGCCTGCTGCAGGCCCTCCAGGCCATTGCACGCCACAAAGCACTCGAAGGACGGTTCGAGGACCGAACGAATCAGTTCGACGATGTCGTGATCATCCTCGAGAATCAACACTCTGATCGATGCCATCGTTGACTCCTCCCACCTACAAGCAAAGGGAGGGGCACCGTTTCCGCAACAACTCGAAAGGACGGACAAAACGCATCACCCAAGCCCCCGTTCGCCCACCGGCGGGTGCGGGCAGACACCCTCCCCCCCTCCGGACCGGCAAAACCCAGGGACGATCATCCACCGTGTCACAATGGTGTTCAAGGATTTTCATCGACCCACCAAGGACATGCTCGGTTGTAAAACGCGAAAAACATGAAAAAAAGTGCTTTGTGGGGTTGACTATTCGCTTCTCGAATTGATAATGTGTGCTATGACGCTGTCCTCTGAGTTTTGCGTTAAACATACTACAACAAGAAGGGAGCACCACATGGGAAAGAGCGTTAAAAAGCCGATGACCAAAGCGGCGCTAACGAGCTATCTGGCCGAGCAAGTGGGGATCACCAGGAAACAGACCGCCGATTTCCTGGAAACCCTCTGCCAAACGGCATATAAGGAGGCCAAACGCGGCTTCACGATCCCCGGGATTGGCAAGTTGGTCGTGGCCCGCCGCAAGGCGCGCAAGGGCCGCAACCCAGCCACCGGGGAATCAATCCGCATACCGGCCAAGACGGTTGTCCGGTTCCGCATCGCAAAGGCGTGCAAGGACTCCGTGACACCGGCGAAGTAGAACTCAGTCACCGTCGGAAGCCCTTCTAGGGCATGGGGTCCGCAACGGCCCGACGGTTGCCGACAACCGAACAGTTCCCAGCCCGGGGAGGGAGTGGTGAGAAGACGACGAGCCTTCCAGTGTCGTCCCCATTCCCGGGTGTTTCTTTAGGCTGTCAATCTGTGAGCCAGCCCCTTTAAACTCATCGCAAATCCAGCGCGGCCGATCTCCTCTATTCGTTTTCCTCTTCTTCGTCGTCCGGCTCGGTGCGCGAAATGATCTTGGCCCCGATGGCGTCGCCCCAGCAGTTGATCATGGTGCGCGTCATGTCCAGGATGCGGTCCACGCCCAAGATCAGACCGATCGCGGCGGGCGGAATATAGACGGTCCCACCCGCGTTGACGGCCGTGATCACGATGATCATCGTCGTCAGGCCGGCTTCGGGAATCCCGGCCGCCCCGATGGCGGCCAGTGTGGCCGTCAGTGCCAGCACGGTCATGTCGCCCATTTCAAGGTTCCCGCCGCTGAAGGCCTGGGCCAGGAAAATCACCGCCACCGCCTCATATAGGGCCGTTCCGTCCATGTTGACCGTCGAGCCCAACGGCAGGACGAAGCCCGAAGCCCGCCGGCTGCACCCCCCCAGCGTCTGCGCGCAGTCAATCGTCACTGGGAGGGTCGCGGAGCTGGAGGCCGTCGAGAAGGCCAGCAACACCGCCTCGCGCATGGCCATGAAGTACTTCAGGGGACTGGTCCGGCCCAGAATCATCAGGATGATCGGTAACACAATGAACCCGTGGATCAGCAGTGCCGCGATGACCGTCAGCATGTAGGCGCCGATCTTCTCGGCGAACTTCTCGATCCCGATCCCCGTGATCGCCCGGCCGACGAGAAAAAAGACGCCGATCGGCGCCAGCCACAACACCAGCTCGGTCATCTTGATCATCACGTCCATGATGGCCCGCATCAGGTGAATCAGCGGCTTGCCCGAAGCCCCGATCATCGACAGGATGATGCCGAAGAAGATCGAGAAGACGATGACGGGCAGCGTGTTGCCGCGGGCAATGTCATCGACCGGGTTGCGCGGGATCATGCGCACGACGATCCCCATTAGGGCGTCGGTCATCGTTTTGGGCGGCTCGACGCCCCGCTCCTCCTGGGTATGGAGCATCTCCTCGCGACGCTCGGCGCCCGCGCGCAGGTATTTCTCCCGTTCCCGCTCGCCCTCCGCACCCTCGAAGAACCCCACCCCGGGGCTGATCACGGTGACCATCGTCATGCCGAGGACGACGGCCATCACCATCGTGGCGAAGAAATAGAGGAACGTCTTGCCGGCGATCTTGCCCAGTCGCGAGAAATCGCCCGCGCTGGTCACCCCGCAGATCACGCTGGAGACGATCAGCGGCATGATCAGCATCTTGAGCAGGCCCATGAAGATGTCCGAGCCGATGTACCGGGCCGCCGTGTTGAAGCTGCGCTTGCTCAAGGCCGGCCCCGCCTGCTCGCGCAGGCTTTCGAGCTCGGTCTGGTCGGCCGGTGTCCAATCCACCTCGTCACTGTTCTTCTTGGCCACCAGCTCATCGTGGCGTTTCAGGAGTTCATCGCCGTCCTGGAGATCTCGGGCACCGCGGTAGAAATACTCACCCGCAAACGCACCCAGGAGCAGACCCGTGATCGTCAGGATGGTCACCCAATTCTTGGCGGACATCGGCGCACTGTCCTTGGACTGGAATGGAAAGTCTCGGCGAAAGACCGGCTCATGCTAACCGCGAAAATCACGGCTCGCAAGCTTTTGCTCGGCCCGATCAGATTACGGGGCGCATCTCGACACTGCCACACGCCGATGGTCCAGATTTCGTCCCAGTCGTTGTTGCGGCGGGCCGGGTCAAGGGCCATTAGGTGTTGTTCGCCGCGCAGGGTCCAGAACTGGCCGGTGCGTTTGAAGCGGTCTTAGAATTGGCTGCACGTCGATTCCATCGCGCCCGAGCCGATCGGGCAGCCCTCGGCGCACAGTTGTTCATAATGCAGACGTTCGCGGTGCTGGTTGAAGGTGGCGATCTCGCGGTGATTGAAGGGTTGATGTCAGGCCAGCTCGGGAATCGGCGCGCCGGTTTCGTCGCTGAGCGTGTTGGCGATCTTGATGGGGCGGCCGACCGGGTGCATGTATTCCTTGCGCCAGTCGATCCCCAACGCCTTGTAGATGGTGGCGTGCAGGTCGCCGACCGATATCATTCGATCGGCGACGAACGCGCCCACATCGTCGGTCGCGCCGATGACCTGCCCGCCGCGGACCCCGCCGCCGGCCAGGACCGCCGACCAGCACCCGGGCCAGTGATCGCGTCCGTCATAGGGGTTTTTCTCGGCGGTGCGGCCGAATTCACCGGTGACGACGACCACGGTCGATTCGAGTAACCCGCGCTGTTCCAGGTCTTCGAGCAGCGTGGGCAGTGATTGGTCCAGCGTGGGTCAGAGGTAATCGCGGTGAAGGATGTCGTTCTGCGAATGGGCGTCCCAGGCCTGGGTCCGATAGCCGGCGGCCGTCACGAACCGGCACCCGGCCTCGATCAGCCGCCGCGCGATCAACATGCTCTGGCCGAACGGATAGTGACCATAGGCCTCGTGTACCTTCTCGGGTTCCTCGGTCAGATCGAACGCCTGGCGCACTTTCTCCGAGAGCACCATGTTCCAGGCCTGTTCGGTGAAGGTATCGAGGTCGGCGAATTCGGCCCGCTCGCGGTAGGATTCATCGACCATCCGGAGGAAGCTGCGCCGGTTCGCGATCCGGTCGATCGTCAGTGACTTCGGGAGGCTCAGGTCCGGCACCCGATAGTCGTGTTCGACGACTTCAGTCGCCGGATTGCCTTGCGGCCCGCGGCGACCTCGATGGCGTAAAAATCGACCTCTCCGTCCTCGCTCAGTCGGCCATTGACCACGGCCGGGTACTCGATGAGCTGGGCCTGGCTCGGGGTGAGATGCGGCCCGTCCTGTTCCGCGATATGTGGTTCCGCGTTGACTTGCAGCGTCAAGCGCTTGGAGAGACCTTCATCGCTGAGCAATTGCAGGACGTGGACGCCGAGCTTCGCTTGTGGATCGACCTCGACGTTCAAGAAGACTCGCGCCGGACTGTCCTCGACCTCCTCGACACGGACCGTGGCCTTCAGATCGTCGCAGCAAAACACGGCGTCGAAGGCACCCTTCAAGTTCGCTTCAACGACTTCGACCTCGAAGCTCGCGCCGCGCGGGCCGCCGACCGGATGGACCGCAGTCTGGGCCGAGAGCGGGGCCTGACAGGCCAAAACGAACCCGACAAGCAGGGCCGACAAAGCTCTTGCCTGGGCCTTCTCGCGAATTCTTCTGTCTGTCGACCGGATGTCCATCAAGGATCTTTCTATACTAAGGCCTGTTAACACTAAACAATTGGCTTTCGGGGCGGATAGCGTCATGATCCTTTAATGATGCAGATCACTCCCGAACAATACGAAAAGATTGCCCCGTGTTTGCCGAAACAGCGGGGAAATGTCAGCCTGTCCAACCTCCAAGTGCTTAACGCGATCCTCTACGTG
>CAUZJO010000128.1:0-13685 GCA_963580245.1 Candidatus Sumerlaeia bacterium
TGGCGGCAATGCTGACACTGAAAGTCCAGCACCGGCTCGCGTTCGCGGTTGTGAATGCTGAGCCGGTCGCGAGCGCCGCAACGCGAACAGACCCGGCCTTGCGGCCAAAAAATCGACTCGAACCATCGATAACAGACTCGATCATCGAGCACATCAGTGAGCGGGAACAGGATCGACATGAGACCACCTCGTCAGCGGGAACTGGAACAAACCCCATCAGGACATGGGCTGGATGAAAGATTAGTTTAGACTCGCGGAACATGGCAACCACTGATTGAGATAGATGAGCTGCCCATTCAATAGGCAATTGTCGCCCATGTCAATCCGAAAGGTCCAAGCCTAGGCGGATAAGTTGTGGTGGGGGTGCGGCCTGTACAAGAATTCGGACTTGACCCCACCGAAAGCCTATATTCATTGAAGATATTGAAGTTACGTCAAAAGCGGGGCAGGATGGTGAATAGTTTCACACGCTGAGGAGGGCTTCGAGGAGGACAATTGATGCTCTTGGGTCTCTGGCCGGGTTTTGCATGATTAATCTCCACGTTCAAGTGGCTTTCCTTCGGTCCCACTTCGTTGATTGATCCACTCAGGATCGAGGTCAATTGAACGTTTAGATTAGCCGAATGGGATATATCGGTTGACATGTCCGGTGAGCGAATGGTTTCGTACCCGCGACGTGATATCTCCAAAGCCTAGCCGTCCATCGAGGCCGTTGTCAGGAGTGAATATTGTGGCCTCGGACTGGAAAAGGTGCCGGAATACCTCGCGTGAGCACGTTTGAACCGATACCAGGGGAGCAGTTGCGATGAATGTTGATTCACAAGATAAACCGACCCGGCGGGACCTGTTGAAGTACGCGGCCGCCGGCGCGGCCGGTGCGGTGTTGCCCAATTGGGGCTTTGGCGAACCGAGCCGACCGCAACGGCCGTACAATATCATCTTCATCATGGGGGATGATTTCGCGAACGGGGAAATAGGCTGCTACGGCTCGACGACGTGTCGCACGCCCAACGTCGACGCGCTGGCCGAAAATGGGGCGCGCTTCGAGACCTGCTGGGCCACCCCGCTGTGCAATCCCTCGCGGGTCGAGTTGATGACCGGTCGCTATGGGTTCCGTACTCGATTCTATCACAACTGGATGACGCCCCCCGAGCGGGTCACCGACAAGAACACGGTCTATCCGGAGCTGTTAAAGAAAGTCGGTTACACGACGGCGATGGCGGGCAAGTGGCACCACGTCGGTCCGCCGTGGGATTACGGGTTCGACGAATCCTGCGTCGTCTGGGGGGCAGGCAAGGATTGGGCGCGCGGGGAGATGCCGGATACACAACCGGGGTATCGGACGTGGCAGCCGCTGGTGGTTAAGAACGGCGAATCCATCCCGACGGGCCCGGATGATTTCAGCGGCGACATCTGCGCCGATTTCCTGATCGATTTCATCACGCGCAACAAGGAGCGCCCTTTTTACGCCTATTTCCCGACGATCTTGGGACATTCCAATTTCTATCCCACGCCCGATTCGCTACAAGCGGGCGAGGACCGCTTCCGATTCGAAACGTCTGAGAATTTCAATGCCTTTCCCGCGCCGGATTCTTCGAATCCGTACCGCGACGAGCCTTCCGCCAAGCCTCCGAAAAACTTCTGGGCCAACGTCGAGTATGTGGACAAGTTGGTTGGGCGAATCGTCGAGGCCGTGGACGGGCTTGGTCTCCGCGACCGCACGATCATCATCTTCACGACCGACAACGGAACCCCGGCGGCCAAGGCGCACGCGCTGGAGGACGGCTGTCAGGTGCCTTTGATCGTCAACTGTCCGAGTGCCCTGAAGGTCGGCGGCGCCCGCCGCGAACTGGTCGATTTTTCCGATATGTTCCCGACGTTTATCGATCTGGCCGGGGGCAAGCTCCCTCGTGATAACGCGATCGACGGGCGCAGCTTCGCGCCCCTGCTGCTGGGTGAGCCGTACAAGCCGCGCGATTGGGTCTTCAGTTACTGCGGCGAGGAACGCATGTTGCGCGATGGGCGCTGGCTCTCCATGGCGGGCGGACGCTTCTTTGATTGCGGCGACAACCGCGACGGGAACGGATACATCGAGGTCACGGATTCGACGGACTCCGAGGTCGCCGCCGCGCGCAAGCGTTTCGATAAAATCCTGGCCCAATTGCCGCAGCCGGCCGAGGACGACCCGCTCTTTGCGGCGTATCGTGAAGAGGAACGCAAATTCCTGCAACAAGATCCCTATTACTCCCTGAACTGGTATCCCGAGATGCGCTATCCTCCGAAGGAAACGCCCGAACCTTTCAAAAGATAGATGCGACGTCAGGAACAAGTGCCAGCCGTTGGTAAGGGGATGTCGGCGCCCGTATGGAAGGCCGCTAAAACAAACTTGCGAACCGGCTTTTGACGTCTGACACTGCCTGATCAGGGTAGCAAGGAACCGACGCACGGGCAGGATATTAACTTCTCCGAGGGGAACTTGCTGAGCATTCGGACGCCGTCTTGGGTTACGACGAACTGCTCCTCGATGCGCGCGCCGTCGTTGCCCTGGCCGCAGTAGGTCTCGAACGCCATGACCATGCCTTCCTCGATGATCTCGGGATTGTCGAACGAGAAGAAGCGACTGATGACCGGTTTGCCCCAATGCGTGATGCCGATGCCGTGTCCCACCTGCAGGGCGAAGGCCTCGGCCTCGCTGGAGAGACCGAGTTCTTCGGCCGACGGCCAGACCTCCGCGATCTCCGCGGTGCTCACGCCCGGCTTGACCATGTTGATCGCGTCGAACAGCCAGTCGTAGGTTCGTTTGTAGACATCGAGCTGCTTTTGTGACGGCTTGCCGACGCAAAACGTCTGGTAATAGCAGGTCTTGTAGCCGTTGAAGACGCTGACGACGTCGATGAACAGCATGTCGCCGATCCGAAGCATGCGGTCGGAGAAGTCGTGGGGGTGCGGGTGGGAGCGATTGCCGGAGATGACATTGATGTTCTGCATCTCCTCGGCGCCATAGCGATACATCACATCGCGCATCATGGCCGCGATGTCGAGTTCACGCACGCCGGGTTTGGTTGTATTGACCACTTCCCAGAACGCGGCCTCGACGATGGCGATCGAGGTTTCGATGAGTTCGACCTCCTCGGGCGTCTTGATTTTGGAGGCGTCAAGCAGCGTCTGTTGACCGTCGGCCACGGTGATCCCTTCGGCTTCCATCGCTTGCAGAATAGGAATCTCTGCGATGTCGAGTCCGACCGGCTCGTTTGCCACGCCGAGATCTTGTAGACGGCCCTTGATCATTTTAGCGAATTTCTTGGCGTTCTCGGTAACCACGGCGCTCGGAAAGGCCCCGCGCCAGGTGCCGATCGACGGAAACATGCGATCGGCGATCCAGGGACACAGCTTTTTCTTGGCCGCGATGGCGCTGCCCAGCTCGTAGAGGATCGGTTCCTTGTCCACCGTCAAAAGTGCGCTTCGAAGCAGCTTGTTGTTCGCCCAGTCGTTCACCTTCGTGCTGGTGATGTAGCGGATCCAGTCCTGATCGAAGCAGAGCAGGGTGGTGATGCCGTCTTTTTTCATCTGCTCGTTTGTCTTGCGTAGACGGTCCTTGCGCAGCTTGTCGTAATCGATGCGGATCTCGCAATCCTTGGCCATCAGTCCGAGTGTCATGGCGAGTTCTCCTTCAGCTATGCGGATATTAGAATCATTTTGGGGGACTCCATCTCGTCCCGTTTCTTCTCAGGCAAAATAAAGGCCGCCGTTGATATTGATCGACTGACCGGTGACATAGGAACCGGATTCCGAAGCCAGCCACATGATGGCCCCGGCGCTGTCGCGACCGTAACCGTAACGGCCGAGCGGGATGGTCTTCAGTTCCTCCGCCTTCAGTTCCTCGAACGTGATACCGCGGTCCTTCGCTTCGGATTCCATGAAACTCCAGTGCATTTCGCTGGCGGCGAGGCCGGGGCAGAGGGCATTCACGTTGACGTGATAGGGCGCCAATTCGCGCGCCAGCGCCGTGGTCAGCGTATGGACCGCGCCTTTGGAGGAGCAATAGGCCGCGTATCCCGGGAAGCCGTACTTGCCGCCGTAGGAGCCGAGATTGATGATGCTGCCGCTCTTCTGCTTCATCATCTGGCGCGCGGCGTATTTGCAGCCGTAGAATTCACCATAGAAGTTGACCGCGAAAATCCGGTCCATGGTCTCCTTTTCCATGTCGGCGACAAAACCCTCATGCAGATGGATGGCCGCGTTGTTGACCATGATGTCCAGCCGACCGAGCTTGGCCACCGCGCCTTCGATGAGTTCCTTGACGGCGTTTTCATCGGAGACGTCGGTGATCTGGGCATGGCCTTTGTTGTCGGGATGCTTCTGCTTAATCTCGTCAAAGGTTTCCTGGACTTGCGGAAGAACGTCGGACGCGATCACGTGGACGCCCCCATCGGCCAGCGCTTCAGCGGTCCCTTTGCCCAGACCGCGCGCGGCACCAGTGACAATGGCGATTTTACCGGAAACATCTCGTAAACTTTCGATGCTCATAACATTACCTCCTTTGAATGGGTCGTCCTTGTTGTTGCAACAAACGAATGGCCTCGCTCTTTGGAAATCGCGTCTGGCTATACTGAGCCCTGGGGCAAATCAAGCATATTCAAGCAGACTCCGCACGGCCCGAATGATGTTCTCCTTGTTTGGCCGGTAATAGTCTTCCATGACCGGCGAAAAAGGAACCGGGATATCCGGCGACGCCACGCGTTCCACGGGCGCCGTCAGATAATCGCTCAGCCGCCGGCTCAGCGAGGCGGCGACCTCCGCGCCCCAACCTCCGGTCAGCGGTCCCTCTTCTACAATGACGACGCGCGTCGTTTTCTGGACGGACGCCTCCGCCAGCTCCCAGTCGAACGGATTCAAGCTCCTGGGATCGACAACCTCCGCGCTTAAACCTTCGCCCTCAAGCGCTGCCGCCGTCTGCAGGGCGACATGCATCATCAACAGCGTCGCGATAATCGTAACATCCGAACCCTCGCGGCGGACAACCCCCTTGCCGATCGGCACGGTATAATCTTCGTCCGGCACTTCACTGGAAGCGTCCACGTCGCCCGACGCCTTACCGATTCCTTTCGAACCGTACAGCAGCTTGTGCTCGAACATCATGACCGGGTTGTCGTCGCGAACAGCCGCCTTCAGAAGTCCCTTGGCATCGTAAGCGGTGGCCGGGCAGACCACCTTAAGACCGGGAACACCGATGAAAAACCGTTCCAGGTTCTGGGCGTGCTGAGCGCCGCGACCGGTCGCGCCGACCGGGACGCGCATGACCATGGGAACCTTCAATTTGCCTCCCGACATATACGACATTTTGGCCGCCTGATTGATGATCTGGTCCATGGCCAGGAACAGAAAGTCGCCATACTGGACATCCACGATCGGACGCATGCCCATGAGCGCCGCGCCGACGCCAAGGCCGAAGGTTCCCGCTTCCGAGATGGGCGTATCAATGAGCTGATCACGGAACTTCTCTTCCAGTCCGAGCGTCACGGTGAACACACCGCCCCAGCCACCGGCGATGCTGATGTCCTCACCCATGCAAAAAACGTTCGGATCGCGCGACATCTCCTCGGCGAGACCTTCCCGTAGGGCTTGTGAAATGGAAATCTTTTTCATGATTCCTTATCTTGCATCGCCGAGGCGGTAAACCGTGTCCGCTTCCAACTCCGCAACAATTATATGGTTTCAGTTCCGCTCAGGCATAGACATCGTTCAAAGCATTCTCCGGCTGGGCATCGGGCGCCGCCAAAGCCGTTTCCACGGACTTTTCCACCAGCGCATCGATTTCCGCTTTTAGCGCGTCAAGTTCTCCCGGCTGGGCGAGACCGTTCGAGAGAAGATGCTGTTCAAAACGCTTGATGGGTTCGTTTGCCAGGGCTTGTTCCCGTTCCTCTTTGGGCATGTAGTTGCACGGGTCCCGGCGGTTGTGGCCGGTGATGCGGTAGGTCATCGCTTCCACCAACGTTGGGCCGCCCCCATCGCGCGCGCGCTGCGCCGCCTCGCGAGCGGTTGCATGCACCTCAAGCACATCGTTCCCGTCAATCGTGATTCCCGGAATGCCGTAGGCGGCCGCCATGTCGGACAGCTTTGTCAGTTTCGTGTTTCGGGAGTAATGCGTGGACGCGGCGTAACGGTTGTTCTCGATGATATACACCACCGGTAAATCCCATATCGCCGCCATGTTGACGCTCTCATGAAAAGCACCCTCGGCAACGCCGCCGTCACCGCTGAAGCAAACCGCGACCCTGCTTTCGCGGCGAAGCTTGAAGGCAAGAGCGGCGCCAGTCCCGATCGGAATGCCCCCGCCGACAATTGCAATCGACGGGATCATGCCGACGGCCAGGTCGCCGACGTGCATCGATCCGCCCTTCCCACGACAACAGCCGCCCGGCTTGCCCAGAAGCTCAAGCATGAAAGCAGTCAGATCCAAACCCTTGGCAAGGGCGTGCCCGTGTGGACGATGAGTGCTGGTGATGACATCATCCAGGTTGAGCGCGCCGCAAACACCGACGGCCACCGCCTCCTGACCCAGGGACTGATGCAGCGTGCCGGGGATGGTCCCTTCGAGGAACAGGAAATTGATTCGCTCTTCCGCTTTTCGGATGAGCAGCATTTTCCGGTAAAACTCCCGTAATTCCTCGCGGCTGGTGTCATCCATCGAGGTCATGATCGAGCGAATCTTCCGGCCCGTATATAGGCGAACATTGTTGCAAGCAGCATGAAAAACTTCACTCGCCGGCGTTGCGGGCCCTGGCTGCCGCCACCACGTCCTCGCGGGTAATCATCCCGTGCGCACCGCTGCCCGCAATACCGTCGAGATCGACGCCTTTCCGTTTTGCCAGATTCCGGACAATCGGCGATACGCGGGGCTTCCCGTCTCGACCCGACGGCGCGGATCCAAGCGGTGTCTGAGAAGGACGCTCCTCGGGTTCGGCCTCCACTTCGGACGAAACGATTTCACCGGATTCACCGACATAAGCGATGACGGCGCCGACCGCAACCACGTCACCGACACTTACCATTTTCCGGAGCAACACGCCTTCCGCGACCGACTCCAACTCGACGGTTGCCTTGTCCGTTTCAATCTCCGCGATCATATCCCCCCGCCTGACTTCAGCCCCCTCCTCGACCAGCCACTTAACGAGCGTCACCTCATCAACGGTGGTCCCCACGTCAGGCATCTTGATTGGTACTGCCATGGTTCAGGTATTCTCGAAACCTTCTCTACGCGACGCGACCCGTCCGGCAGCGGTTACAAACATGGGGCCAAGGCGATCTGGACTTGAAAGCATTCCGGGAATCATCGAGCCATTGAAAAAAAGTCGGATGAGGGTCTCGATCATAAAAGCTCTTTATCCACTCCAAGAGGTCGCGCTGATTATTGCTCACGTTCCATTTCTCACACTTCTGGAACCGCTTGTCCAGTAATTTATACCACTGGGAAGCTTCGGTCAAAAGGTTCTTTGCCGCGTCTTCTTTCTTATCGAGTTGATTCCGTGGGGTTGAATCGCTAGTATGATGATTAGTTTCTCCCGAATGATCCGGGTCGATCCGTGCGGTTGAAGCTCCGAACCTGAAAGGAGAACCAAATCATGCTTCCTGAACCGGTCAGGGTGGGAATCGTCGGCGCTGGGCAAAACACCCGCGCGCGACACATCACAGGCCTGCGAAAGATCGAGCATGTCGAGATCGTCAGTGTCTGCAATCGCTCCGGGGCCTCCTCGGAAAAAGTCGCACGGGAGTTCGGTATCCCGACGGTATACGACCGGTGGCGGGACTTGGTCGCGGCGGGCGACACCGATGCCATCGTGATCGGCACGTGGCCCTATCTGCACTGCCCGGTCACGCTGATGGCGCTGGAACATAACAAGCACGTGCTGTGCGAATCGCGCATGGCCATGAATGCCCGCCAGGCGCACCTGATGCTCGAAGTGGCCGATGATCTGCCCGATCTTGTCACGCAGATCGTTCCCGCTCCGGAGACGCTGGGTGTCGATCAAACCATCCGGCGTCTGATTGCCGAAGATTATCTTGGGGAGCTGCTCGCGATCGAAGTCAGGACTTCGGCCGGCTTTCTGGATCGTGAGTCGCCGCTGCACTGGCGCCAGGACCATGATCTGAGCGGATTCAATATCATGTCCTTGGGCATCTGGTATGAGGAAGTCATGCGCTGGGTCGGTGAGGCGACATCCGTCTCGGCCCAAGGCAAAACCTGGGTTACCACGCGCCCCGATGAGAGCGGCGCGCGCCGGGCCGTTCGTATCCCTGAACACCTGAACGTCATGGCCGAGATGGCCTGCGGCGCGCTTGCGCATTTTCGGATCTCAGCGGTGGCGGGCCTGACCGGCCCCGCCGAGGCCTGGCTGTTTGGAGAGAAAGGCACGCTGATGTTTCGCGAGGGCAAACTGTTTGGCGGCCGACGCGGCGACGCCGATCTGGGCCCCATCGAGATTCCGCCCGAAGAAGCCCAGTTGTGGCGCGTCGAGGAGGAATTCATCGACGCCATCCGCGGCGTGGCGCCGATCCGCCTGACACGCTTCGAAGACGGCGTGAAATACATGGAGTTCACCGAAGCGGTCCATCGGAGCATGGCCAATGGATGCGCCGTTTCTTTACCGCTTCAATCGCTCACCATGTAAGCATCACAACAGGATCAATGCATTCATACAGGATATCAAGGATGGATGGCATCGGGGCAGTACTTGGATCGACAAGCCTTCGCGTTCTTCGCGCGCTTCTATTCAAATAGACGACAGAAGATCGCGAAGGGCGCGAAGATCGACGATGGGCCGTGCTTCCGAATCCCAACGGTTCTCTCGAGGTCTCCGCAACCGCTTCATGATGATTTTCAGTCTTCGGATCAGCGCATATTTGTCCATGGCGATCGGCGGGCCAGTGACTAATTCTTCCTCACGAACTTGCGTAGCGAAGGACATTCGGGAGGAACGAACCCGCGATTGCCTCCGGCCGTATACGTGACCTCGCCGACGTAGATGCTTCCCCGCGAATCAATGCAGATATCGTGTGGGGCGAAGAAATCGGCCGGGTCGCATGGATTCTCGCCGCCGCCCCAGCGGGTTTGCAGTTTACCTTCGCGATCGAAGACGCTGAGCCGACCACCGCTGGACGTGAGATCAACTTCCATCCAGGGAAACATGCCGGCCCGTCGGCCAAGCTCCGTTACGAATACGTTGTCGTGGTGATCAATGAAGACTTGGGTCGGCCGCACGAGGTCGGTCCACTCGGCGATGAACTCTCCGTCGAGCGTAAATAATTGCAATCGGCTATTCTCGCGGTCGGCGACAAAAACCCTTCCCGCGCTGTCGATTCCGATTCCGTGCGGCAGTTGAAACTGTCCCGGACCGCTGCCCGGTTCGCCCCACGAAAACAGGTGTTCGCCGTCCGATGAAAACTTATGCACGCGAGCGTTTCCATAACCGTCCGAGATCAACATTTCCCCTTCGCTCGTGAGCGCCACATTCGTGGGGCGATGAAACGGTGGACCGGCGCGCTCGATCATCCGGTAATCGAGGCCCTCGATACCGGTGTCGCACGGTTGGCCGCTCGTCCCCAGCGTGAAGAGGCGTTCGCCATCGGGGCTGAACTTGTGGACCGTGTGATCTTCGTAATCCGACAAATACAACATATCGTCGGGGCCGATTGTAATTCCGTGTGGCCCGACGAATAGCCCCTTGCCCCACGTGCGGAGAAAGTTACCGTCGTGATCAAGGACGACGATCGGGTTCTCATTACGATGAAAGACATATAGCCGATCACGCGAATCGGTCGCCACCCCCACAACGTCCCTGAAACGCATGCCTTCAGGAAGCTGCTCCCAAGCCGGACTCGCGCAATAGAGAAAGTTTCCGCTTCCGACGTGAGAATCGCGGGGTTCACGGTTCTTTTCCATGGGATTCCTCTTTCCTTCGCTTTTGGATTATCGGTTGACCACCGCCGACGTCAAGAGATGCGGAGCCGCCGCCATTTTTCCTGAAAAGATGGGCGATCGAACACTTCCGGGTTAAGCACGGGACCCGGACGTTTGCCGTGCGCCAGTTCGACCATGCTCCGAAACACGGACCGTCCGATGTCGCGAAACAACTCATGGGTCCAGGCAATGGCGTGCGGCGCCAGAAGTACGTTTTCCAGTTCGCCGAACCGGTGCGGCTCGGTAATCGGCTCGCCGACAAAGACATCAATCGCCGCGCCGGCGATCCGTTTGTTTTTCAACGTGTCATACAGGGCGTCCTCGTCGACGATGCCCCCGCGCGCCGTGTTCAACAGGAACGCGCCGGGTTTCATCAGCGCCAATTCATCGGCGCCAATCAATCCTTCGGTTTGCGGCATCAGCGGACAGTGGACCGAGACGAAATCCGCCTGGGCGAGCAACTCGTGCAGCGCGACGAGCCGCACTCCGAGTTTGGAGGCCGCCGCTTCATCAACAAGCGGATCGTGGGCAATCGGCGGGTTCATGCCAAACCCTTGCAGCAGCTCGAGGGTCTTCCGTGCGATCCCGCCCAGCCCAACGGCGCCGAAAGTCTTGTCGCGCAGTTCGCTCCCACTGTAATCCGTGCGGCTGTTCCATTGGCCGGTGCGGACAAGCATGTCTTTGATGCGCGTGTGGTGGGAGAGGGCGATCATCCACCCCACCGTCGCCTCCCCAACAGGCCGGTCCACGGCGCCCGGCGTGTTCATGACGGCGACGCCGGCAGCGGTGCACGCGGGGATGTCGACCGCGTCAAAGCCGGCGCCGAAACGCCCAATAGCCAATAGGTCCTCCACCGCCGAAACGGTTTGCGCGGTCACGCGCGGCGCTAGGACGACGACGCCTTGGGCGCCCGCAACCTGATCCGGACCAATCTCCGGCCGGTGTTCCTGAAACCGCTCCCACTGGATCAACGGTTCATCGTCAAGGACGGACAGGCCCATGTCCTCGCCTAGTGTCTTTCCATCTTCTGAAAAGAAGTCATGCGTCACCTTAATGCTAAACCTTTGCCCTTTTCCCATGCTTTCACTCTCCTCCCGCCCGTGGATTTTACATGAAGTCGTCGATCAGATGCTTCCTTGATTGTTTCGGCGCGGATCGGCGACGGCGCCCGTCAGTCCCTCAGAGAGCGTGATGGAACAGCCAGCGAGCGCCCCGGATGCCGCACTCCTGATGGCGGTGATAGGCCTGGGCCGCCGCCTCATGCGTTTGCGCGGCGTCTTCACCCGCCAGCCACGACTTGAGCGCCGAATCCAGCGTATAGGCCTCGGGGGCCA
This sequence comes from Candidatus Sumerlaeia bacterium, assembly GCA_963580245.1. Taxonomy (GTDB): domain Bacteria; phylum Sumerlaeota; class Sumerlaeia; order MVZB01; family MVZB01; genus CAUZJO01. The sequence continues at coordinate 11,293 of CAUZJO010000128.1, forward strand.
TCAAGCCATTGGTGAGCAGCAGCGGATGGGCGCCCGACCGATTGAGAAAGTCCTCGAAGTACGACTTGCTCTTGCAGGCCAGCAGGATCGCGCTCTTCGCGGGGTTCGGCGGTTCCGGTTTCAGCCCCGCGGGCATCGAGAAATCCATCAGTCCATTGTGCCCGACGTAGGCCACGAGATGGGCACTGCCCCCGGCGGCCAGGCTAATGCCGTCGTCCTCGCCCCGCGCCTGAATCGTTTCCTTCGCGCCGCCGCCGGCCATCGTGAGAAAGGCCCTCGTCGCCGCCTGAATCCGGCGTCCTTCCCAGGCGTCGGCGACGATGAAGGCTTGCGCGGTGGCACCGTCGGCGCGAACGGTCGTCCGGCGCAGAATCAGCCGCTCGAGCACCCCCTCGGGTTTGGGGCCGTCATGGGCGACCTTCCGCCAGCCTCCCTTTTTCACCAAGGAATACCGCACCCCAAACATCGCCCCCCAGTATAGGATCCCGTCCGGATCATCGCCCTTTCCCAGAAAATCGGGGACCGGCTGGATGCCCTGGTGCAGATTGTCGCACAAGGCGACGACGACGTGCGCCACCAACGGCCGCCCCGCATGGCGACCCCTCTCCAGATGTTCGAGCTCTTGATCCGTAACGGAAACATCCCGGAAGGCGAAAAATTACCGTTGACGAGGGTCGATCCCCCGCGCCAGGCGCCACTAGACCAACGCGCCGGACTCGACACCGGCCAGCTTCGCGAAGACGTCCTTATGCGGCGTCTGTTCCCAGGTGAAATCGGCGTCCTCGCGGCCGAAATGCCCGTAGGCGGCGGTCTTGCGGTAGATCGGGCGTTTGAGGTCGAGGCTCTCGACGATCCCGCGCGGGGTCAGGTCGAACGTCGCGCGCACGGCGTCCACCAACTTCTCCTCGCTGACCTTGCCCGTGCCGAACGTATTGACCAGGATCGACAAGGGGTCGGCCACGCCGATGGCGTAACTGAGCTGCACCTCGCAACGCTCCGCCGCGCCGCCGGCCACGATGTTCTTGGCGATCCTGCGGGCGGCGTACGTCGCCGACCGGTCGACCTTGGAGGGGTCCTTGCCGCTGAACGCCCCACCCCCGTGGCGCCCCATCCCGCCATAGGTATCGACGATGATCTTGCGCCCGGTCAGGCCGGTGTCGCCGTGCGGGCCGCCGACCACGAAGCGGCCGGTCGGGTTGACGTGAACGATTAGGCGGTCATCGACCATCTCGGCGGGGAGGACCGGCATGATGATATGCTTGAGGACCTCGGCCTTGATCTGGGCGTGTTCCCGGGCCAAGTCGTCCTCGCTGGGGTTGGTCCCACCCACCAGCGGATCATGCTGGGTCGAGAGGACGACCGTGTGGATACGCGTGGGTTTCCAGTTGTCGTCATATTCGATGCTGACCTGGCTCTTGGCGTCGGGCCGCAGCCAGGGGATCGTCCCGTCGCGCCGCACCCGGCTCTGGCGCTCGACGAGCTGGTGCGCCAACTGGATCGGCATCGGCATCAGCTCGGGCGTCTCGTCCGAGGCGTAGCCGAACATGAGCCCCTGGTCGCCGGCCCCCTGCTCTCTCTCGGACGAGGAGTCCACGCCCATGGCGATATCGGGCGATTGGCTGTGAATCGCCTGAAGATACTTGGCCGAACTGGCCGAAAAGCCCAAGGCATCGTCGATGTAGCCGATATCGGCGACCGCCCCGCGCGCCACGGACTGGAAATCGATCGTGGCCTTGCTGGTGATCTCGCCGCAGACCGCGATCAGGTCAGTCGTGACCATCGTTTCACAGGCGACCCGCGAGTCGCGATCCTGCGCCAGCAGCGCATCTAAAATCGCATCGGAGACCTGGTCGCAAACCTTATCGGGATGCCCTTCGGACACCGATTCGGACGTAAACAAACGTGTATTGGCGGACATGGAATTCTCTCGCTTTCGAGGTGTTGAGGGGTCTGCTCGCCGACGGCCCGATCCTGGGCCGCACCCGACCATCCCCGCACGGAGAGCAAATTCTACTATCCCGGCTCCAAAATGACACGAAAAAAACCGTCCTGGCGGCCGGCGCACCGGCACCGGTCGGCATAATTGGTCATCTTCCGCGCACCGAGCTCTTCGCGCGTGTAGCCCCTTTGTTTCAGATCGGCTCTCGGCTCCCGTTCCTCGTAATCGAGCCGAAGCGTGGGGTTTGATTTTTCGATTACGATGGACGAGCACGAACACGAATTCATCGACGGTAACAATGCCTTCCGGTAAACACGCCGCGCGCACTAGGGCCTGTTAACACTAAACAATTGACTTTCGGGGCGGATGGCGTCATGATCCTTTAATGATGCAGATCACTCCCGAACAATACGAAAAGATTGCCCCGTGTTTGCCGAAACAGCGGGGAAATGTC